>PLEX01000054.1 GCA_003136575.1 Bryobacterales bacterium
GTCTATATCCTGCGACGGGTGCTCAGTCCGTTATCGCCGGTCGAGACCATGGAATTGCTTCTCGATAAGCTCGGCAAAACGCGCACGAACAGCGAGTTTCTTGCCGCGATGAGCGGTTAGTCCGCGCAGGGAACCGGGGGCATGTCGGTGCGGAGCCCACGGGCCGGCACCCATCGTCGCGGCAAACAGCCGAACGCTTGCGCCCGGACTTTTTAGAGGTGTCACCACGAGCGAACTCCTGTAGGCATTCACTGCGCTAATATTGGGTTAACTCATTGACGCCCCGCATTTATCCACGCGCCGCGCCGCCTGTCGCAGTTCCACTCGTTTCTTCTTTTATCCCCGAACCGATTGAAGTGCCGGGGAAAAACTCAAACCTCTTCGTCTGTTACGTCTTTCTCGTTCTGGCCCGCATTCCGGAATTGCTCGGACTGCACCTCGGCAGTCTCCACATTGCGATGGTGCTGCTGATCGTCCTGAGTTTTGCCTGCGTGTTCGCAGGCCTCGGTCGGGCGGTCGCGTCCAAACCGGGCAGATTCATGATCCTCTGCACGCTGTGGATTCTCCTGGGCATTCCTTTCGGCGTCTGGAAGGGCGGCAGCTTCCAGGTAGTTACCGACCACTGGGCCACCTCCTTCCTGATTTTTTTCGCCTCCGCCAGCCTCGTCGAAAGCACGAAAAGCTTGTGGCGGGTGGCAGCCGCGGCGTTTCTGGCAATGGCTTTCCTCAGCACTCTGGGACCTACGCTGTTCGGCACCGGCGGGATTATCGGACGCTTCAACTTTTCCGTGGGTACGCTTTCCAACGCCAATCTGCTCGGCCAGCACCTTCTGTTCGGCCTTCCGTTCTGCATCCTGATAGTCAAACGACGCGGCCTCTTCACCGCGATGGGGCTTTCGGCCGCCGCGACCTCCCTGCTGCTGATCATGATCGTGCTGAAGACAGGCTCGCGCGGGTCGTTCGCCGCGATGGTCCTTATGGCGCTGACTGCATTGCTGGAAGTCTCCATGGCGGACAAATTAAAGATGATCGTCGGTTATCTGGCCCTTGGCGCCGTCGTAATCGTCTTCACTCCTGGCGGAGCGCTGGAGAGGTACAAGCTGATCTTTACTTCCTCTCAGGAGAGTTCCTCTCCGGGGAATTCAAACCAGGCAGCGTCTTCCGCATTCGACCAGTCGCCGGACGATGAGATCGCCAGTACCGCCGAGGCTTCCAGCGAAGCGCGGCGTCGCCACCTGATCCACAGCCTGATCGTCACCGCCGCGCACCCGATCTTTGGCGTAGGAGCGGGCAACTTCAAGATCGCCGCAGCCGATTACGCGGCCAGCATCGGCGAGCGGGCCGACTGGCTGGAAACGCACAATGCCTACACGCAGCTCTCGAGCGAGACGGGCATTCCCGGGCTGACGTTCTATCTGCTTATGATTTTTTTCGCCACGAAGCCCTTGTTCTCCATCCGAAAGCGGACGAAGGACAAGCCGGAGCTGCGGGATATCGCGAATTTCGCTTCCGCGATACGAATGTCGATTCTTGCCACTTTCACCACGGGGCTGTTCGCCAGCCTGGCTTACGAATACTACTTCCCTATGATTTCGGGCCTATCGGTATCGTTTTGTTACGTGGCTGAATTGGCCATTGCCGAATCGACGCGTAGGCGCGAGGCATCAGTCGCCGCGCCAGCGCCGTCGTCCCTCGTCCGGCATCCGAAAGCTCCGGCGCGCAATCTGACCATCAATCCCATTCTGACGGCGATCGAACGGATTCAGCCGGACAAAAGACTCGTGTAGATTTCGCCAAGCCGTTCAGCCGACGCGGCGAGCGAAAACCGCTCGGACACGAGCCTGCTGCCGGCGTCCGCTNNCTCCCGCCAGCCGGTTGAGCGCATTGGCAAGGCCATCCGTGTCGCGGCTCTCGAACAGGAGGCCGGTTTCACCGTCGGCCACGAGTTCCGGATTACCGCCAACGCGGCTGGCCACGGCGCAGCATCCGCACGCCATCGCTTCCATCAGAGAGTTGGAGAATGCCTCGGAAACGGAGGGCAGAACGAAAATGTCTATGGCCCGCATCCATCCCGCGACATCCTTGGTCGCCGGGATGAAGCGGCAACTGGCGGAGACGCCCAATTCGTCGGCCGTGGTTACAAGTTCTTCCCGGCCGGAGCCATCTCCCACAAAAACCAACATGGCGCTCGGGTGACTTTGGCGAACACTCGCGAAGGCTTCAATCGCCATCGACAGATTCTTCTCGGGCCGCAGCGCGCTTACAACGCCGATGACAACCGAGGCACTCGCCAGTTCCGGGGGCTTCGACCTGCCAGACGGATTGAACACGCCCGTGTCGACGCCGTTGTAGCAGAGAACGATCGACTTGCCCGGAACTCCCTCGTCCTCCTCAAGATATCGGGTAACGTAACGACAGTTGACCAGCACCGCGTCGGCCATGCGATCCGTCTGCCGCAGAAGCCACCTTGGCGCAGGAACCGTGGCTGGAGTCAACTCGCGGTGAGAGCGCTGGCTCGAGAGAACCGCAACGCCGGGGACGGTGCGCGCGGTCGGAACGCCAAAAAGCACGCTTGGCGCGTCGAACGCGTGCACCAGCCGGATCTTGTGCTTTCGGATATATCGAACCATGCGGATCGCTCCCGCAATGGCCGAAGGCTTGCGAAAGGAACGGACGTCGAAATTCACGATCGGGATTCCGGCCGCTTCGATTTCGGGAATACGGAAACCTTCCGCGCGCATAACGCCGGCGTGCGGCGCAAACCGGCCGCGGTCAATCGAGCGGATCATGGCGCTGAACTGACGTTCGGTGCCGCCGATTCCCAGCGCCTGAATCATCAACAGGACGGGTACCGGCATTCAGGCCACGCGTTGGGCCGGGGCGTGGTACGTTTCCCGGAACCACAATTCCAGCATCAGCAACGACCAGATCCATGTATGGTTGTCGCGGCGACCGCGTTGGTGCTCTTCGAGAAGTTCGTGCACGAAGACGGGAGAAACGATGCCGCGCCCGGAGAATTGAGGACCGGCAAGGAGGTCCCAGGTCATCTCTCGCAGCGGTCCCCGAAACCACTTGGCGAGCGGAACGCCAAAACCCATCTTGGGCCTGTTCAGCAGATTTGGCGGCAGCCTGTCGGCCAGGGCCTCCACAAGGATCCGTTTCAATTTCCCGTCGCGAATCTTCGAAGCGTTTGGCAAGGCCGCGGCGAATTCGCCGAGCTTGTGATCGAGCAACGGGCAGCGCACTTCGAGAGAGTTCGCCATCGACATGCGGTCCACCTTAACGAGCATGTCGCCGGGGAGGTTGGCGGCAGTTTCAAAATACATTGCCTGCGTGAGCGGATCGGCGGTTTTGGCCAGGATGTCCGGCAGCAGGCAATGCGACATGCTTCTCCGCAGGAATTCGCCGTCCGCGCGACCCTCCCAGTCCGGATCGAGCAGACGGTTCAGGAGAAAATGCGGAGCGTAATTTCCTTCGATATAACGATCGATCGCCGTAGGCCGGCTGATCATCCGCAGATAATTCTTGCCAAACGCCGAGTAAGGCAGTGCGTCGGCTCCAAGCGACATCACCCGGCGCAGAAATTGCGGAACGGCGTCGAGCCCTTTCAGCTTTTCGATTGCGGCAAAACGCTGGTAGCCGCCGAACAGCTCATCGCCGCCATCGCCGCTCAGCGCCACTTTGACGTGCCGTGCGGCGAATTCCGAGACGATGTAAGTCGGAATCGCGGAAGAATCGCCGAACGGTTCGTCGAAATGCCGAACCAGCCGGCCCACCAGATCGACCGAGTCGGGTTTCACCACAATTTCGTGATGTTCGGTCTTGTAAAGCCGGGCAACCTCGGCCGCCCATGGCAATTCGTTAAATCCGGCTTCTTCAAAACCGATGGAAAAAGTCCGGACCGGCTCGGCGCTCTGCAACGCCATGGACGCCACGACCGAACTCGAATCGATGCCGCCACTGAGGAATGCGCCCAAAGGCACATCCGCAATCATGCGGATGCGGACGCATTCGTCGAACAACTCCCGCAGGCGCGCCTTCGCAGCCTCTTCGTTCCATTCGGGCGGCGCGTGGTCGACCGGCGCCGGAAGTTCCCAATACTTTCCGCTTTCGATATGGCCATCGTCGTGGGCGATCATCCACGAGCCCGGCGGGAGTTTGCGGACCTGACGAAATACCGTCCACGGATCGGGAATGTAGCCAAGCTGAAAATACAGCCTGAGCGCTTCGTTGTCTACGTCGAACGACAAGCCGGCTGCCGAGAGGCATTTCAGTTCGCTCGCGAAGTAAAATCCGCCCGGAATTGCCGCATAATGAAGCGGCTTTTTTCCATAGCGGTCCCTGGCTAGAAAAAGCGTGCGGCGTTTCCGGTCGCGGACCGCGAAGGCGAACATGCCACGCAGTTTTGAAAGGCCGGCTACGCCTTCCTCTTCGTAAAGATGTACCAGCGTTTCGGTGTCGCTGCGGGTTGTAAAGCGATGGCCGTGCGCGATCAGATCCCGCCGCAATTCGCGATAATTGTAGATTTCGCCGTTGAAGACGATCGCAATCGTGCCGTCTTCGTTGAAGATGGGCTGGTGGCCGGTTTGAAGGTCGATAACGTTCAGCCGGCGCATGCCGATGCCGCAGCCGCCATCGCAGTAAATGCCTTCGTCGTCGGGTCCGCGGTGACGAATCCGGCCGCACATGGCGCGGACCGTTCTCGGGTCTGCCTGGCCATTTCTCAGTGCGTACCCGGCGATTCCACACATCCAAGTGCATTATCGCAAACGATAATCGGTTCGACGAACAGGGTCAACGCATAACCCACGCTATATTACGGGCATGAAGACTGTGTTGTCCGTCCCCGACGGTCGCTTCCGCTTCGCGGAAGCGGTTGCCCGGCACCTGCGGATTTCACGGAGCCAGTTGTACGCCATTGCGCTCGCCGAATTCCTCCGACGCCAGCAAAAGTTTGGATCGTTTCGATTTACCTGCCATGCCTCAGCGTAGCAGAAAACAGGAGTCTATGAATATGTTTTAGTGAAACGATATACTAGCCAGGCTTCGGCGAACTGATTGCGGTCCTGCGCCGGGATGAGGTTCAGAGAGAATGGAATTGCAGAGAGGCGGCCGAGTCCCCGGAAACCCGAAATCCGCCCTGCCTCCCACGTAAACCCGTTTGTCGTCTCTGAGCGCCAGCGATCGGCAGAGCAGGCCGTTCTTCATCGGGATGGTTCTCCAGGCCGAACCATCGTACTCGGGCACCCCAGCCGTGCTGCCGAAGTACATGATTCCGCGCCGATCCTGAACGATGCCCAGTTCCGGTGTCCGCCGCCGTACTGCTCAGAGGTGTAGTGCTGGAAAACCGGAATTCCGGTCTCGGGGTTCAGACTCGCAATAAGCGGGGTCAAAATGAAGACAACAAGACACAGCGTGCGCCGCACCATTCCGCTCCTCGCTTACGGCCTTCAGGTCGCTTGCCTGGCGCCGCCCCGGCTGAAGCAGGATCGCACGCGGGCGTCGAGCTGCGGTGAGGTGAAGGGCTTAGCCAGAAAGTCAGTGGCGCCCAGTTCGAAGCTTTGTCTGGCGCTGTTCTCATCGCCCTGGGACGTCAGCACGAGAACGGGAAGGGGTCCGGCTCCGCCGCTGCCCAGAGCGCGCAGTACTTCGAAGCCGTCCATTCCCGGCATGTTCAGATCGAGAATCAGGAGATCGGGGGACTTACTTCGGATCTGATCGAGGCCGTCGCGGCCGTTCTCCGATTCGATTACACGGTAGCCGGAGCGGGCGAGCGCCTTACGGGCCAGAAACCGCAAATCCTCGTCGTCGTCCACGATCAGCACCAGCAGATCCGAACGGCTGCCACCCGCGACCGCGGCAACTTCCTGCAGGGCGATGTGGTTTGGGTCACCCCGGAAGCGTGTCTGGAAACCCTCGCGGGCACACGAAACCCGCATCGGGGAACCGAGCGAAGCCGCCAGTTCCCGGGCCCTGGTTTCGATCTCGTCCAGAAATTCGTCGTCGTGCGCGGGGTCATGGTGCGTGAGAAATAGGTTCTTCACACCGGCAGCGGCAGCCATGCTCGTGACGTATGTCCACGTGCTGTGGCCCCAATTTTTCTTGCCCGGGTATTCCTCCGGAGTGTACTGCGCATCATGGACAACCACATCCGCATTCCGCATGAATGTGGCGTGGCGGCGGTCGCCATCGTGCAGGATCGATTCCAGCTTCCCGGATTCGGCTTTCGAATCCCACAGGCTTTCCCAGTATGGCTCGTGGTCGCAAAGATACAGCAGGGACGCGCCATCGGCTTCGATGCGGTAGCCGAGAGCGGGCGCGGGATGATTCAGCGACTGAGTCCAAACCCGAACGCCCTCGATTTCCTCCGTTCCCTCGCCCAGATCGCGATACGTGATCGCGGCCCCAAGTTGCGCCAGTTCCACCGGGAAGTAAGTATATTCCATTTGTCCCGCCAGCACGTTGGGCAGAGACGCGTTGGACCCTTTCGGTCCGCACACGGTGAAGCGATTGCCCGGCACAAACAGCGGAATGAAAAAAGGGAAGCCCTGTATATGGTCCCAATGGGTATGGCTCACCAGAATAACGGCAGTGATGGGTTTCGGCGCATTCGACATCAGATGAATGCCAAGCGGCCTCGCGCCGGTTCCGGCGTCGAAGATTAAGCGTTGCCCCGAATCCGTGACGGCTTCCACGCAGGAGGTGTTGCCACCATATCGGATCGTTGATGGGCCAGGAGTCGCAATCGATCCACGGGTTCCCCAGAATTTAATTTCCAGACTGGCCTTTCACTTTGTTTATCAAGGTTATTCTACTGCATGGGCGGAAGATTGCAATGCAAAGGCTATCGGCTGCAGCTGGCCGTAGGAAACTCGGCCTGCCGACTAACCAGTGCACCGCGCACGATGGTTAGAATAACCCGTGATTAGATAAGCGTGCTAATTTATCCTAGCCAAGACGCCTTCGAGGCACTCACACTGAAGCGGGACAAGCCGACGGCTAACCCAAAACCCATCGCCATCTGGTCACACGCTCAAATGCGCCCGCACGACTTCGTCCGTCAGTTCGCCGATCGGACCGGCGGCGACGCGACGGCCCTTGTCGAGCACGCAGAATTCGCTCGCCACGCGGCGCGCGAATGGCAGCTTTTGCTCCACCAGCAGCACCGTCAGCCCTTCTTCCTTATTCAGCCTCAGAATGATGTCGCCGATTTCGTGGACGATATTGGGCTGAATTCCTTCCGTCGGCTCGTCGAGAATCAGCAGTGTCGGCTCCAGCACCAAGGCGCGGCCGATCGCGAGCTGCTGTTGCTGCCCGCCCGATAGATCTCCGCCGCGCCGGTTCAGCATTTTCTTCAGGACCGGAAACAGACTGAAGATGCGCTCCGGAATGTTGCGGGCGCCGTTCTTCCGTATCCCCAGACCGATGCGAAGGTTTTCCTCTACCGTTAGTTGAGAAAAAATCTCGCGCCCCTGTGGCACGTAACCAATACCAAGCCTGGCGCGTTGTTCCGCGGCGCACTTCACCAGATCGGTGCCGTCGAACGCAATCCCGCCGGAACGCACCGGCTGGAGGCCCATGATGCATCGGAGCAGGGTCGTCTTGCCCATGCCGTTGCGGCCCATCAGGCACATACGGGAGCCGGCTGGGACCGTAAGGTCCACATCCCACAAAGTGTGGCTGCCACCGTAGAAATGATTGACGGCGTTAACTGTGAGCATGCTCATACCCCCAGATATACCTCGATCACCTTAGGGTCGCCCTGTACTTTATCCATGTCGCCTTCCGCAATGACTCGTCCTTCGTGAAGCACGATCACGCGCCTGGCGATGGAGCGTACGAAATTCATATCGTGTTCCACCACAACGACCGAATGCTCGCCCGCCAGCGAGAGCAACAACTCCGAGGTTCTTTCGATCTCCTGCGGCGTCATGCCGGCCACGGGTTCGTCCACCAGGAGCAGCTCGGGATCCTGCATCAGCAGCATGCCGATCTCAAGCCACTGTTTTTGCCCGTGGGCGAGCGTGCTGCCTAACTCAAACCGGCGCCCCGAAAGACCGATTGTGCCAAGGACTTCGTTGATTCTGTTATCCTGCTCGGGTGAGATACGGGCTCGGAGCGTCTTCAGGACCGACCTTGTGCCCGCTAAAGCGAGTTCCAGATTCTCGAAGACCGTCAGCCGCTCGAACACGGTCGGTTTCTGAAACTTTCGTCCGACTCCGGCTGCCACGATCTCCGCCTCGGACATCTCCAGCAGATTGTTGCCGGAGCCAAACCGCGCCGTACCGGAATCGGGGCGTGTTTTGCCCGTGACGACGTCCATCATCGTGGTCTTACCCGCGCCGTTGGGGCCGATGATGCAGAGTAGCTCTCCCGGATCCACCGAAAGCGTCAGGTTGTTGAGGGCCTTAAAACCGTCGAAGCTGACGGTCAGGCCCTCAAGCTCGAGCTTCTTGTCCCGCGCGCTCATCGTTTGGTCCGCGTCTGCACCAGGCCTATAATCCCGCGCGGCAGGAAAAGTGTGACCAGCACGAACAGCGCCCCGACCGCATAGAGCCACACTTCGGGAAACGCGCCCGTCAGGTAGGTTTTCGCGTAGTTCACCACAACCGCGCCCGCGATAGCTCCGTACAAAGTGCCGCGTCCGCCAACGGCGACCCAGATGACGACCTCGATCGAGTTGATCGGCGCGAACTCGCCCGGATTAATAATCCCGATCTGCGGTACGTATAGCGCGCCTGCGATACCGGCGATGACGGCGGAAAACACGAACACATACACTTTAAACGATTCGACCGGGTAACCAAGGAAACGGGTCCGGCTCTCCGCGTCACGGATCGCATGCAGCACGCGGCCGGCCCGGGACTCGACAATGGTCCGGCAAGCCAGGTAAGTGGCCGCAAGTGTGGCGACGGTCGTGATCAGCAGTACGACACGCGTGAGGTCCGAATGCAGATCGAAACCCAGAATGTCCTTGAAATCCGTGAAGCCGTTGTTGCCTCCGAACCCCATGTCGTTGCGAAAGAACGCCAGCATCAGCGCGTAAGTCAGGGCCTGCGTGATGATCGAAAAGTACACGCCCGTAACGCGCGACCGGAAGGCAAACCATCCGAACACCAGCGCCAGCAGGCCCGGGGCCACCACCATCATTAGAAGAGCGAAAGGGAAATGGTTAAAGCCGTTCCAGAACCATGGCAGGGATTTCCAGTTCAGAAACACCATGAAGTCGGGCAGCACCGGATCGCCATAAACGCCGCGAGTGCCGATCTGCCGCATCAGGTACATCCCGATGGCGTAGCCGCCCAGCGAAAAAAAGGCCGTGTGCCCGAGGCTCAGAATGCCGCAGTAGCCCCAGATCAGGTCCACGGCCAGCGCAAGCATCCCATAGCAAAGGTATTTGCCGATCAGGGTGATCCCGTACGCGGAAAGATGAGCGGGGGATGACGCGGGTACAGCCTGATTGAGGATAGGCGCGGCTACCGCTATCAGAGCAAGCACGCTCAGAAACCACTTGCCTCCGCGGTCGCCCGTTTTGGTTGGACTCCAAAGAGTCTCCACTCTACTTATCCTCCGCGGCCCGGCCCCGTGGCGGGAAAAGTCCGCGTGGCCGAACCTGAATAAACAGGATCAGGGCGACGAGGACGAATATCTTCGCCAGCACCGCGCCGATCCACGGCTCCAGCAGCTTGTTGGTGACCCCCATCGACATGCCGCCGATCAGAGATCCCCAGAGGTTTCCGACGCCGCCAAAAACAACCACCATGAACGAATCGATGATGTAAGACTGGCCCAGATCGGGGCCGACGTTGGTTAACTGGCTAAGCGCAACGCCCGCCACGCCGGCAATGCCCGCCCCGAGCCCGAACGTCATCGCGTCGACCCATTCCGTCCGGATCCCCATCGCCTTAGCCATGGCTCGATTCTGCGAGACAGCCCGGATATCCAAACCAAGACGAGTGCGTTTGAACACCGCCACGATAGCGGAGAAGACAATGAGCGTGAAGATCACGATGTAGAGCCGGTTGTACGTGATCGACAGCGCGTCGTTCAGCTTCAGTTCGCCGCTCATCCAGTCGGGCGTAATAACGGATCGGTTCAGCGCCGTAAAAATCGACCGGACCAGTTGCTGCAGCAGGAGGCTCACACCGAACGTCGCGAGCAGCGTCTCAAGCGGCCTTCCGTATAAATATCGGATAATCGTGCGCTCCATCAGGACGCCCATCAGCCCCGAAACCGCGAATGCGGCCGGGATCGCTACTAAAATCGAGATGCCGATGTGCTCGGGCATCGCCGTCTGGACCACGTAGGTGGTGTAGGCCCCGAGCATCATCAGTTCGCCGTGCGCCATATTGATGACGCCCATGACGCCGAATGTAATAGCCAGCCCGATGGCGATCAGAACGAGCACCGACCCCAGGCTCAGGCCAAAAAACAACGTCTGGATATCCGAATAAAAGGTGCGCCAGCGATCGATGGACTCCACCGCGGCGGCGGCGGCCTGTCTCACCTTCGCATCGCTCTCGACGAAGGTCCCGTCGGGAGACTTGTCGAGCAAGAGGGCCAGCCTGTTCCGGACATCCTGGCTGACGCTGTCGCTCAGCGTAGCAACAGCCTGGAGGCGCGCCCGACTGTCGGATCCGTCGAGAGTGGAGAGCGCGAGTGCGATGGAGATTTCTTTCCTGACGCCGGAATTTGTTTCCACGGCGAGACGCTTACGAAGCAAGGCTACCGTCTCCTCGTCCAGCGAGAGCGACATTTCGTGCACCGCATCGAGGCGCACCGCTGCATCCGCGCTCCCGAGCGAAAAATGCGCCACCGTCATCTTCAGCGTGTGCCGCAAACTATTATTCGTGCCGATTTTGGTCATGCCGTCCGCCGGGGCCGATCCTGCGGCCTTCAGTGAAAGCGGATCGATCAGAGCGAGGGGATCCGCGTCGGCGGTCTTTACGACAAAAACTTTCTGATCGCTGTTCCGGTAGTAGAGGCGGTCTTCCAGCAGCGCCGTAAGGACGACCCGAACGCTGGAATGCCCGGTCTGGCTCAACCTTTCCGCAATGCTCGCTTTATCGGAGTACGAGGCCTCCCGCAATTCTCCGAGCACCGAAAGAAAAGCGGCGTCTTTGGGAGATTGCGCGTAAATCCGGGTTACACTCGCAACGGCGAGCAGCAGCACCAGTGGCCACTGCCCGCCCATGGAGAATCGCCGCATTATTTGAAGTTCTGTCCCGAACAGACTTTAGTGACCGTATTGTAGTTCCCGCACTTCAACGTCACCCAATCCGCTTCTATGTTCTTGCTGCCCGGCAGGTAGTCGGACCAGGCGTCTCCCGCAACCTCGCCTGCGGATTTCCAGACCACATTGAACTGGCCGTCGGCTTTTACTTCGCCGATGTAGACCGGTTTGGTGATGTGATGATTGGGCAGCACCTTAGCGGTTCCGCCGGTTAAGTTGGGCGTCTCGATTCCGGGAAGCGTGTCGATCACCTTCGCCGGATCGGTGGTTCCGGCCTTGGTCACCGCCTTCACCCAGAGGTTGAAACCGATGTATGTGGCTTCCATCGGGTCGTTGGTCGTCCGCTTCGGATTCTTGATGAAGGTGTGCCACTGATCGATGAATGCCTTGTTCGCCGGCGTGTTGATGCTCTCGAAATAGTTCCAGGCTGCAAGCTGGCCAACCAGCGGTTTGGCGTCGAGGCCAGACAGTTCCTCTTCGCCTACTGAGAAGGCGACAACGGGAATGTCTTCTGCCGAGATTTTCTGGTTGCCCAGCTCCTTGTAGAAGGGTACGTTGGCGTCGCCGTTGATGGTGGATACGACCGCCGTCTTCTTTCCGGCCGAACCGAACTTCTTGATGGCCGCTACCCGCGTCTGCCAGTCGGAATTGCCAAAGGGCGTGTAATTGATGGAAATATCCGCGGGTTTCACGCCTTTAGCCAGCAGATAGGCCTCGAGAATTTTGTTGGTCGTGCGCGGATAAACGTAGTCGGTCCCCTCGAGAACCCAGCGCTTCACGCCAACCTCTTTCATCAGGTAATCCACTGCCGGGATGGCCTGCTGGTTCGGCGCCGCGCCGGTGTAAATGACGTTCTTCGACGACTCTTCCCCTTCGTACTGCACCGGATAAAACAGAAGGCCGTTGTCTTTTTCGAAAACCGGCAATACCGATTTTCTGGACACCGACGTCCAGCATCCGAAGACCACGGAAACTTTGTCTTTCTCCAGCAACTGCGACGCCTTTTCGGCGAACAGCGGCCAGTTGGAGGCCGGATCGACGACCACAGCCTCCAGTTTCTTGCCCAGCACTCCGCCCTTCTTATTCTGGGCGTCGATCATCATCAGAACCGTATCCTTCAACGTGGTTTCGCTGATGGCCATGGTTCCGGAAAGCGAGTGCAGCACCCCGATTTTGATAGTCGCCTGCGCCGCCGCGACACCGGAAAAGACCACCCCGGCTGCCAGCAGCGAGGCTGTCGTAAACATTGCTCTGCGTTTCATAATGTGACTCCTTCATTCACTCTCTGGGTTCAGGCTTGTGGTTGATAAAGCATACGTTACATCTGGAGCTGAAGGCCAATTCCGGCCTGCCAGGTATTGGTCTGCTCGCGATTGAATCTGGTATCTTCGACGAACGTTATCACGCGGGCCTTAAACTGCTTGATGATGTAGTCGAAGTCAAATTCCGTTGTCTTTTGGTCGTAGCTCGGAGTTGGGCCGTGAGTGAAATCCGCTTTCGCATATTTCCCGAGGACTTCGAACTTTCCCGGACCGACGGCCTTCGGAAAGAGAAAACTCGAAAGAATATATTCCCCCTGGCTCTTAACGTAGGCTCCGTTGAACCCGCCGTACCCACCGAGCCTGTTGTAGTCCGAGACCTCGCTTTCTATGGTGAAGGCGCCCCCGTTGAGAACCTTCCGTTCCATGAGGAAATCGACGGTAGACGCGGTGTGGCCGTCCTGCAACTGCGAGGCTCCCCCGATGGCGAGAATGTTCTTGTCTCCGTAGTAGGTCCCGTTCTGGTAGTAGCCCTCTTCCGGATCCCAGAAATCGACCTGGACACGAGCGGCCCCGATTACGTCGGGTTTCCCGTCCGCAGACCCGCCGTCGAATGCTCCCACCGACAGATGAACCTTCTTTTCAAACGTGCCCCAGTAGGCTACGCCGTCGTCCCGGCCCTGAAATACCAGCGGATATCCGTCCTGGATTCCATCCGTGTAGACACGCCAGTTATTCGAATAAAAAGGGCCATAGAGATTGGAGCGGTCGCCGGGAGGCAGGAACCGGCCAGCCCATATGTTGAACTCTGGGGCGAAGGCAAATTGCGCGATCGCGTCCATGATGCCCATTTTGTTCGTACTGCCGTCGTAATCGGTATTGAAGGTGAAGCTGATCTTGTCCGTCACGGGTCCGCTGATATAAAGACGGGCGTGATCGACAGTGAACTGGTCGGTGTTGGGGCCCCCGGCCGGATTGGTGTTCACAAAGGCGGTCTGTACCCCGGCCCCAAGTGTCACCGGACCCAGAGTGGTCTGTGCCCTCGACTGCGGGGCTATTGAAAACGCTCCGAGGAGTGAAAGGAAAACAGGTACACTTCGTCGGGATATGAACTCGGGTCTTGTGCGGACATATCGTGTCGTCATTGGGCTTCCTATTCCGGGCGCGCAGCGCCGCGTGTAAATTTTGTGAGGCTACCGGCAAATGGAATCGACGCGGAGTTCGTTCCCGAGGTAAGTTTGCGCGACTTTGCCCCGGACGAGGGCGACCGCCGTCATTGCGGACTTACCGCGGAAAGCAGCCGCCGGTGGGCGGCAATGCCGTCTGACGAGGACGGGGTGCTTCAGATGTTACCGAAGTATAGCATTTCAATCTGGTGACGCAGTATAGATATTTTTAATGGCTTTAAGAAGTAAATCGCAGGAGTAATGATCCACGATGCCGCCTGGTCGGCTGCGAAAACCTCTGTGGGAAATTAGCGGGCGCGCTGGTTATTTCTCGGCAGATTGCGGCGATTGGACAGCGCGCGGACTGCGGAACCCCCCCCGGATGCAAGAACCTGGCGTCAGTCCCCGGTTGCGTCCCCCGCGGTCAGGTTGCGCGCTGTTGATGGCAGTCACGGGAAACAAAATGCCGACGACGGCAAGAGTGACGACAACGCCGTCAAGCCCGGTACAATGACCTTTCAGGTTATGCTTTTGACGCTTCAGAATCTTCGACGACAGTATGAATCGGGCACCGCTTGTCCCGAGGATATCGTTCGGCTGATCTATGACAGGATCAAAGCCGCGGGAAACGACCATGTCTGGATCTATCTTGTTCCGGAGGAGGCTGCTCTGAGGCGTGCGCGCGAACTGGGGGAATGGTCGCCCCATCGGCCTCTCTTCGGCATCCCCTTCGCTGTAAAAGACAGCATCGACGTGGAAGGCCTTCCGACTACCGTCGCATGTCCGGCCTTCTCTTACACACCCGGTACCACCGCAACTGCCGTTCAGAAGGGGATCGATGCCGGTGGAATCCTGATCGGCAAGACGAACCTGGATCAGTTTGCAACCGGTCTCGTGGGAACTCGTTCCCCTTACGGGGCGTGCTCCAGCGTCTACCATCCCGCCTATATTTCGGGAGGCTCCAGTTCGGGATCGGCCGTGGCGGTCGCGAAAGGAGAGGTTTGTTTCGCTCTCGGTACGGATACTGCGGGGTCGGGCCGCGTCCCGGCGGCTTTTAATGGAATTACAGGCGTCAAGCCGACCCGCGGCCTCGTAAGCATTGCCGGGGTCGTGCCGGCGTGCCGTTCTCTCGATTGCATGTCCGTGTTTGCGCCGGACGTTGAAACAAGCGCCCGCGTGCTCGAAGCCATCGCAGGCGCCGACCAGAGAGACCCCTACTCCCGGTCGGTGCCGCAACGCGGCGATAGCTTCGGGATCCCCACCATCGGAATCCCTCGCGAGGACCAGTTGCGTTTCTTCGGAGACGAAGCGGCGGCCGGTTGCTGGCGCCGGGCCGTCGATAAGGTATCGGCGTCCGTCTCAGCCGTGAAGCTGACGGAAATCGACTTTACACCGTTTCAACGAGCGGCGGAATTGCTTTACGCGGGTCCATTCGTGGCCGAGCGCTACGCCGCCCTCGGATCGTTTGTGGCCTCAACGCCCGAGAGCGATCTCGACCCCGTCGTCCGCGGCATTATCCTCGGCGCCGCAAAATACTCCGCCGTGGAAGTATTTAACGCGCAATATAAATTGCAGGAGCTGAGAAGAGTGGTCGGCGGAGTCTTTGAAAGCATAGACGCGCTGCTCGTGCCTACTGCGCCGACAATCTACCGGATCGAAGAGGTCCGCTCGAATCCGGTGGAACTCAATTCAAGACTGGGTACTTACACCCACTTCGCCAACTTACTCGACTTGTGCGCCATAGCGATGCCGGCCGGACTAAGTGACGACGGTCTTCCTTTTGGCGTGACGTTCATGGCACCCGCCTTCTCCGACGCTAAACTGCTGCGCCTGGCGCACTGGTGGGAGGGATCTCCGTCCGGCAATTACCTGGGGCAGGCAAACAGCGTCGAACTCGCTGTCGTCGGAGCGCATCTGGCGGGGCAGCCCCTGAACCACCAACTCACCAGTCGCGGCGCATCGCTGCTAAGGACCGCCACGACCGCCCCGAAGTACCGTCTTTTCGCTTTGGCAAACACGTCGCCACCGAAGCCTGGCCTGCTTCGGGTAGCCGAACCCCAGCCGAACGGAATCGAAGTGGAAGTGTGGCAACTCACGGGAGAGGCCTTCGGTTCGTTCGTCGCCGAGGTCCCGCCACCCATGGGCATCGGGAACCTCGAACTGGCGGACGGATCCATCGTAAAGGGATTCATCTGCGAGCCCTACGCTCTGCAGGGAGCGAGCGAAATCACGACCCTCGGCGGGTGGCGAAATTACCTGAAGAGGTGACTCAGGCCGCGGCGGTCGCCGCCGCGATCCCATGTTCATGTTCGGTGACAGCCATAGGAGCGGGCGCGGCAAGCTTTGCGCACGCGACAAGCAGCACCGTGACTACCAGATAACTGGTGGAAACCGTCGGCGACTGGGCAATGCCGACCTGCGAGCCGTGCATCAGGCCAAAAAATGTCAGGATGGCGCCGGCCAGCGTAAAGCCAGCCGCCTTCATGAGCTTGTGATCGATGATGCATACCGCGGCCGCTCCCAGAATCAATCCGCCGAGCGTCGAACCGCCGCCCAGAATTTCAAGGCCACGGTAAAAAATTCCCTGGCTCAGCATACCGTCGGCAAGCTTGTCGGACACGCTCAGAATGCCTGCCGCGGCGAGCGAGTTGTTAATCATCGTCAGGCCCCAGTTCGCGATCGAAGGCACGATGGCCAGAATGATGGCTGGCCCGTGGCGTTTGGGCGTTTCCTCGAATGCCTGCGAGCCGATCAGCATACCGATGTAAAGCAGAATGGGCAGAATTGCGATCACCGGAATGATGGCCGAAATTACCGAGATGGTGCCGAACCAGCAGAGCAGAATGACCATGACTCCCGTGGCCGCCGAGTAGCCGATACGGCCACCCATCGCTTTCCAGCCCGGATGCCCAATGTAAACCGCGTTGATGAACGGATTGCCCATCAGGCAGCCGATCAGGCTGACAACGCCGTCGGCGGTGAGTACGCGAGTGGTGGGGTAGCTATCGCCCGCAACCGACGCGCTCTCCACGTTATCCATCGCCTCCACCAGGTCGTAGATGCCGAAAGGAATGGCGGTTACCAGAATCGTTCCCAGATACTGGAACCCGTCAAAGACGTACGAAAACGCCGGAATCGGAACGTGAAAACCGAAATTCGATACCGAGTCGGCTAAGGCCGCGCCGGTCATCCCGCCGAAATTCAGCCCCACCGCAGTCGAGCCCCAGGCAATAAGCGAACCGGCCGCAATAGCCACGAGCCCCGCCGGAATCTTCCCGTATTTCACGCCACCGAACCAGTTCAGCAGAATGATGGCGAAACAAGTGATGCCAATCACCGGCGTCATGAACATCTGCAGGGCCGGCGCCATGGAAATGAAAGTGATGGAGACGCCCGCCAGGGTGCCCAGCAGCGCGGCGCGCGGCGTGACCCTCCGGATGATGGGCGCGATGAATCCGCCGGCCATCAGCACAAAACTCTGTACAAACACCCAGGTTAGTCCCGCTTCCCAACCTTTGATCGGGTTCCCGGTCTTCAGCGCAATGGGCAACATCACTACAAACGTCACGATGAACATGTGTGGCACACTGATACCCGAGGGCAGCGCGCACACATCCGTTCGACCCGTCTTCTTTGCCAGCCGGTAGGCGAGAAAAGCGTAATAAAACGTGCTCAGGCACATCATCAGGCCGGTAGCCGGGAGGATGCGCCCGAAAACCAGATCGGGGGACATTTTCAGCACAAAACGCAGCAGCGCCGTGAGCGTGAGCAGGTTAACGATAATGTTGGTGCCAAAGCCGAAGAAGGCGTTCCAGTCTCCCGGCACCCAAATGTTAGTTTTTCCGTTCATATTGTTTTCCTCGGTTCCTTTCGCATGGCTGCGCCGGGGAGCGGCGAGCGAAGACAGCCCCGCCCCACCCTGGAAGTGATAAATTGCTGCACGATGAACTTTCGCCGACGGTGCGAAAAAATCTACGGGGAAATTGGAATGCGCCGACGAGGGCGCGTCTTGGATGCCAGTGTAGCGCAGCTGGCGGATATATTTCAATGCTGTTGCAGCCTCGAAATACGATTCGGGTTATGCCAGCGCGGCCAGAACTTTGTCGGAATGCGACACCCAGCCGAAAATGCCGCCCTGCTCCTTGATCATTTTCAACCCGGCGTCGTGCATCTCGGGGATATAGGAACCGACGCAGTCCTCGAGTACCAGGCAGTTGTAGCCGCGGTCGTTGGCTTCGCGCACAGTCGTATTCACGCAGACCTCGGTCGTGACGCCCGTGACGATCAACTGCATGATGCCCCGGTTCTGCAGAATGGCGTGCAGGTCGGTCGCGAAAAACGCGCCCTTTCCGGGTTTGTCGATTACCGCCTCGCCGGATTGCGGATATAGTTCGGGGATAATGTCGTGTCCCGCTTCGCCGCGAACCAGGATGCGGCCCATCGGACCCGGGTCGCCGATCGTAGTCGGGGAGCGCCCGCGGACTTTCTTGGCCGGTGGAAGGCAACCGAGATCCGGGCGATGCCCTTCGCGGGTATGCATCACCTGCCAGCCTTTCTCGCGCCAGAGAGCGAGCAGTTTTCGATTCGGCTCAATGGTGCGGCGCAGCAGCGACACGTCGTTGCCGAGCATCTCGCCGAAGCCGCCCGGCTCCAGAAAATCGCGCTGCATGTCGATGATGAGCAATGCGCACGTCGCGGGCGAGAACTCAAACGGATAAGGTTCCGCTTCTACTGCAAAGGTGTCGGTGGTTGTCATGCGATGGCCTCGATAAATGACTGGGAATCCGTTACTGCTCCGAAGACGCCGCCCTGCATTTTTATCATTTTCAGGGCGGATAGATAATTCCCGTAATCCGTCGCGCCGGTACAGTCCGAGAGCAGCAGGCACTCATAGCCGCGGTCGTTCGCCTCGCGCATCGTCGTGTGTACGCAGACGTCGGTCGTGATGCCCGCCAGCACGATGTTTTGAATTCCTCTCATGCGCAGCACCATGTCGAGATCGGTCGCGTAAAACGACCCCTTGCCCGGTTTGTCGATCACCGTCTCGCTGGCCAAAGGCTGCAGTTCGGGAATGATGTTCCAACCTTCCTCGCCCCGCACCAGAATCTTCCCGCAAGGCCCGGGGTCGCCGATACCCGCCCCGATACGCTGGCTGCGCCAGCGTTTATTCTCCGGCAGATCCGAAAGATCGCGCCTGTGCCCCTCGCGCGTGTGCATAACGTGAAACCCTTTCCGGCGCGCGGCCGCAAGCACGTTTTGAATGGGTCCGATCGGTGCCCTGGTCAGCGTAAGATCGTAGCCCATCTTGTCGACGTAGCCGCCCAGTCCGCAAAAATCCGTTTGCATGTCGATGACGAGAAAAACCGTGTTCCCAGGCCGCAGATCGCCGTTGTAAGGCCAGGCGTACGGATCGGCGTTGACGCATTTAGTCATGAGTGGCTGTAGCCACAGCGACCGCTGACAGGGCTGGACGCGGGGCGAGGCAATATCGGTACGCTATGCGGGGGACGAGGCCGATTCAGCGCGTTGGAAAATGCCTTTTTTGGTCTTTGTGCGAATATATCACTAACTGCGGGGCGCACTAAATAGATAAAACTGATTTGCGTCCAAAGGCTTTTGTATGTGGACAGCTGGCCGGAGCGCAGTAACTCCCTGGCATCCGCCGACAATCCGGTACGGGAAGTTCAGCCATGTCGCCGCGGGCCGGAGGCCGCGCCGGGCCGACCCCGCCGCGAATGGCAGCTGTCGAGCGTGAGGTGTGGCAAACCCGGTGAGGGCGCAAATGATCGCCGCCCGGCGATAACGGAGTGCAGATTGCGGGCGACGAAGCCCATTGGCACTTTCAGGGTGCGCTGGTGAACGGTCTCAAATATAAGCGATGGCGTCGACTTCGAGCAGAGAGTTCGCCGTTATTCCCGCTACCGCCACGGTTGTGCGCGCCGGCGGATCGTCGCCGAATTTCCCGGTATAGACCTCATTCATTGCCGCGAAGTCCTTCAGGTCCGCCAGGAAGACCGTGCAACGAAGCACTTTCTCCATAGATGATCCCGCCGCTTCCAGCTGTCTTTTGATTTCACCGAGCACGAACTCCGTATGCGCTTTGATGTCGCCTGGGGTGCGGCACAGCACGCCGGAAATAAACAGCAGATTGCCGAGCGAAACGGCCGTCGAAAAAGGTGGCGGCATGGCCGGCTTCGGTCCGGTCCGATATACCTTTTTTTGCGTTGGCGGGTCTGCGGCTTTAGTTAACCCGGCTCCGGCAACCGCGGCCGCGCCGGTAAGCATAGCCCGCCGGTTGATTGTTTTTGTACTCAAGTTGTTCTCCTTTTCTCCCGCAGAGCGGGCAGTGTGAATGTCTTATAGTATCCGTCGGGCACCCGACCAGCCACACGAAGATCATATGGTGACCTCCGTACGCTCCGGACTTCCGGGCCGATTAGCCTTGACGATTCACGATCGGTTTTGCCAACATCGAAGTGCCGGGTGTCGCTTCAATCCTTCGCCTGAACGGTGGCTCGGGTGATCATCTTGAGCCGGATAGTCACTATAAAATCGTGCATACTGTTATCGGAATGACGTGGGTCGCGCTAAATCTCGCTTGCTCGTCGGCAATTTGCCGCTCAAATAAGAGCGCGCGCCGCAAAAATCGTTGTTTATCGCGAAAAGCCACCGAAACCCGCGCATGACCCACGTTTCCGCCGCCCCCTCCAGGACCCTCCGCCGCCCATGACCCCCCGCATCCTCCTCTCGGTCCCCCACATGGGCGGCGCCGAACAATCCTACGTCGCCGAGGCCTTCGCCACCAACTGGCTCTCCACCGTCGGCCCCAACATCGACGCCTTCGAAAACGAATTCGCCGCGCACATCGGCATGAAGTCCGTCGCACTCTCCAGCGGCACCGCGGCCATGCATCTTGGCCTGCGACTCCTCGGCGTCGGCCCGGGCGACGAGGTCTTCTGCCCTACTCTCACCTTCGTCGCCACCGCCAACCCTATCGCATACCTCGGAGCCAAGCCCGTCTTCCTCGATAGCGACCGCGCCACCTGGAATCTCGATCCCGAGCTGCTCTCCCGCGCCCTCGCGCAGCGCGCCGGCCGTAACCAACTTCCCAAAGCCGTCATCGTCGTCCACCTCTACGGCCAGCCTGCCGATATGGACCCGATTCTGGCCGCATGTGCGCGCTACAACGTCCCGGTTCTCGAAGACGCCGCCGAGGCACTCGGCTCCACTTACAAAGGAAAACCCGTCGGTACGCACGGCCGCCTCGCGGCATTTTCCTTCAACGGCAATAAGATCATCACCACCACCGGCGGCGGCATGATTTGCGCGAACAATCCCGAGTGGATTAGGACCGCGCGTTTCTGGGCCACGCAGGCGCGCGATAATGCTCTCTGGTACGAACATTCCCGGATGGGGTATAACTACCGAATGAGCAACGTGCTCGCGGGCATAGGTCGCGGGCAGTTGCAGGTGCTGGGCGAACGAGTCCGCCAGCGCCGCGAAATCGCTTTCCGATACAGGGACGCTTTTGCCGATATTCCAGGCATTTCGTTCATGCCGCAGTCGCCCCACGGTATCCACACAAACTGGCTGAGTTGCTTCCTGATCGATGAGCTCGCGTTCGGGCGTTCGCGCGATTCGCTCATCGCCGCACTGGATGCCGCGGGAATCGAATCGCGGCCGGTGTGGAAGCCGATGCATTTGCAACCGCTCTACCGGCATGAAGAGCGCATCGCCGGAGAAGTCGCTGAAGATCTTTTTAACCGTGGCATCTGCCTGCCGAGTTCGAGCAGCCTCACTCCCGAAGACCAGGGGCGAGTAATCGAAGCCGTGCAAATCGCGGCCGGAGTAACCAGAACATGAGTCCGCCCATGTCCACGCAGGAACGCGTTCTGCGATTCCACCGCCCGCTGCTGCTCCTGACGCAGGCCACGATTTGCGTCTTTTCGGTGCTCTCGGCATTCGTGCTTCGTTTCGATGCCAACGTACCGTGGTATTTCCGGCCGCATCTTCAGTTCGCCCTGTTGGTATGGCCCGTTGGCAAGCTGATAGTCTTCTGGATCGGCGGCTTGGGCCGCGGCTGGTGGCGCTACGTATCGCTTCCCGATTTGATTCGCCTGACTATAGGCAACTTTGTCGCCTCTACGCTCGTCACTGCGATCACGCTGGGTTTCGGCCCGCCGGGCTTTCCGCGATCCATCTACATCATCGACCTGCTGGTCTGTCTCATCGTGACTTCCGCCACGCGCATAAGCCGCCGCATCCACTGGGAGTTTTCGCGTGCGCGCCTGCGCGAAGCCGGAGAGGGGCGCACTCTCATTTATGGCGCGGGCGATGCCGGAGCCAGTGTCCTCCGTGAAATCCGCCAGAATTCCAGTCTTCCGTATCACGTCGTCGGGCTGATCGACGACGATCCCACCAAACTCGCCGCTTCGATTCACGGCATCAAGGTCCTGGGCAACGGAGCGGCCCTCGCGTCCATTGCGCGCAACTATGGTGTGCGCACCGTCCTGATCGCCATGCCATCGGCGACCGGCCAGCAGATGACCGCCATTCTGCAGCAGTGCCACGGCGCCGGCGTTGCCTTCAAGACAGTCCCCGGCCTCTCGAAGATTCTTGCAAACGTCAGCCTGACCGCGCAGATTCGCGATGTCGCAGTGGAGGACCTTCTCGGGCGTTCTCCCGTAGTCCTCGAGCACCAACGGATCCGCGACCGGATCGGCGGACGCGTGGTGCTGGTAACGGGAGCGGCGGGCTCAATCGGCTCCGAGTTGTGCCGGCAGATAGCGCGCTACAGCCCTGCCGCGATCGTCGGATTCGAGAATTCCGAAACGGGGTTGTTTCACATCGAGCACGAGATGCGGAAGTCGTTTCCCGATATCCCGTTCCGCCCCGAAATCGGCAGCATTCAGAACGAGCGCCGCGTCGGCGAAGTCATCGGCGCGCACAAGCCGGCCATGATCTTCCACACAGCGGCTTACAAACATGTGCCGATGATGGAAGCCCACCTCTTTGAGGCTGTGGAGAACAATGTTTTCGGCTCCTGGAACGTCGCGAATGCAGCGGTGCGCTTCGGCGTGGAAGATTTTGTCCTGATCTCTTCGGATAAGGCTGTCCGCCCGACCAACATCATGGGCGCGACCAAGCGAATCTCCGAGTTTATTATTCTTTCGTTCTCGGAAGCGCAAGAGCCGTCGGACAAGGCGCGAGACACTTGGGGACCTACCCGTTCAGCCGGGTCCGGCAGCGTCACTTGCGCGAGTCTCGAAGCAGCGCAGGAACCTGTGGCGCGGGCGGTTTCGCCTGCCGTTAGTTTCCCCGGGACCAAAACCAAATTCGTTGCCGTGCGCTTCGGCAATGTCCTCGGCAGCAACGGCAGCGTGGTCCCGATGTTCAAGCAGCAGATTCTGAATGGTGGACCCGTCACCGTGACCCATCCGGAAATGCAGCGTTTCTTCATGACGATCCCCGAAGCCAGCCAACTCGTATTGCAGGCTTCCGTCATGGGCCGCGGCGGCGAGGTCTTTGTGCTCGACATGGGGTCGCCGGTCAAGATCGTCGACTTGGCCCGCAATCTGATCCTGCTCTCCGGCCTTCGCCCCGATGAAGACATTCGCATCGAGTTCACCGGCACTCGTCCCGGCGAAAAGCTATACGAGGAACTCAGTCATCTCGAGGAAGGCACCGTTGCGACTCAACACGAAAAAGTGCGGGTCTTTGCAGCAAACGCCATCCGCCAACCGGACATAACCGCCTGCCTCGCCGCGTTACACGAAGCCTGCGCCTCGCGCAACACCGGCATGGCGGTGGACGCCCTCAGATCGGCGATTCCGGATTACTCGCCGAGCGAGCATATCCTCGCCCGCGTCGGCTACGCTCACCGGGCTGCGCTGTGAAGCGGCCGGCGCTCAAAACCTACGCCGCAGTGCGGATTCCCCGCAACGTGGCCCGGTCGAGTACCACCGCGACGCTGCGCTGCAGCAGTTCGATGCTCACCACCATCATCCACTCGTCCTTCTGCGACACAATCACGCCTTCCGCGCCGCGCAGCGGTCCGTGCTCGACCTTGACCCGCTGTCCCGCGCGCAAAAACGGCCATTGCCGCATCGGGAAGCCCGATGACACCATCGACTTGACGCTCTCGACCTCCGAATCCGCCAGCGCCATCGGATCGCCGCCAAATCCTACGATCGATTTCACCCCACCCAGTCGCAACACCGGCATTCGCAGATCTTTCGCTTCGAAACGCGCGAAAACATACCCGGCAAACAGGGGAACGTCGAGGATTTTCGTCCGATCCGACCAAAATCGCTTGTCTTTATACGTCGGGAGAAAACCTTCCACGTTGTCGAGCGAAGACAGCCCGGTCAATACTTTGAATTCGTGTCTGGGTTTTACCGTAAGCGCAAACCATTGATCCAATGTCGATTCCTCGCAATACCAGTTTAACGGATGCGAATATCCCCGCGCCCCGAATCGCCGTCCTCGGCGCCGGACTTGCCGGCATTGCCGCAACGGCCGCTCTCGGCAGCGCCGGTTTCAGCGTCGATTTGTTTGAATCCCGCCCGTTTCCCGGCGGCCGCGCCACTTCCTGGCCCGTCGCCGGCGCTGAAGGCGAGTCGAGCGAAGTCGTCGATAACTGCCAGCACGTGCTGTTGCGCTGCTGCGTCAACCTGCTCGATCTTTACCGTCGTCTTGGCGTCCGCGACAAGATCCGGTTCCACCGCGAATACTTCTTCATCGAGCCCGGCGGACGCACTTCGATTCTGAAGCGCGGCATCTTACCTCCGCCGGCCCACTTTGCGGGTTCGTTCCTCGGACTGAAGTTTCTCAATCTCGACGATAAGATCGCCATCGCCATCGCGATGAACGCAATCCAGGGTGAAGTCCGCACCAGGCGAGACCTCGAAGGCATCACGATGCTCGACTGGCTGCTAGAGAAAGATCAAACCGCGAATGCCATCGAACGCTACTGGCGGCAGGTTCTGGTCAGCGCGGTCAACGAGGAACTGGACCGCATGGCGGCGTCTCACGGCCTGCAGGTCTTCTGGCTGGGCATGCTGGCGTGCGCCGATTCCTACGAGATGGGTCTTGCGGCGGTTCCCCTGCGCGAACTCTACGACGAGCCGTCGCTGATGAAAACGGGAGACGTGCGTATTCACCATCGCGCGCCCGTAACCGCAATCGATCTCGGCGCGGACGCGCGAATCGCGGCAATCGAAGTCGCAGGCCAGCGCTTCGAGGCCGATTTCTTCGTATCCTGTCTGCCCGTCGAACGGCTGCAACCACTGCTGCCGTCGTTGCCCGTGGACTGGAAGGCATTTCAGCATTCCCCGATCACGGGAATTCATCTTTGGTTCGATCGCCCGATCACAGATCTGCCGCATGCCACGCTTCTCGATCGCACTATCCAGTGGATGTTCAATAAGAGCGAAGGCCGGTACGTGCAACTTGTCGTCAGTGCGTCGCGATCGCTGACGGCCATGCCGCGCGGCGAAATCATCGACCTCGCAGTGCGCGAACTCGGGGAATTCTTCCCCGCCGTCAGGGATGCCGTTCTTGAGAAAGCTCACGTGATCAAGGAAGTTCGCGCTACCTTCTCCGCTCTTCCGGGCCTCGAATCGAAGCGCCCAACGGCTGTCACTCCACATTCGAACTTCTTTCTTGCCGGCGATTGGACGCGCTCCGGCTGGCCTGCCACCATGGAGGGCGCAGTGCGCAGTGGCTACCTCGCGGCCGAAGCGGTCGCCCGCGCGGCCGGTTCCCCCCGCCACTTTCTGATACCGGATGTCGCATAATGAACTTATGAAAAGCCCCCGTGCGCTGGTGCCGCTGTGCCTCGTCTTCGCCGCTCTGATCCTCAAGGCGGCCGACCCGACGAAGCTAACGGTCCACGTCGTGTCTTCCGTAACCGGCAAACCCGTCGACCGTGCCAGCGTTATCGTGAGGTTCAAGTCAGGTATCGGCGTCAATTTGAAGAAGATCCAGACTACGTGGGAAACCAAAACCAATCAGGATGGCACGGTTACGCTCCCGGAAATGCCGCAGGGCCAGATCCAGATCCAGATCATCGCGCAAAACTATCAGACGTTCGGCGACACTTTCACGACCACTAAACCCGAACAGACGATCGATATCAAAATCAACCCACCGCAGCCCCAGTACTCGGAGGACGCGCAAACCAAGACCGTTCCGAAGTAAGCCCGCCGCACTCCCGGCTCTGGCGAACTACCGAAGCCCATGTCAGCCGAATCGCAGCGCACCCACCCGGATGCCTCAGTACCTGCCCGCGCTTTCTGGCGCTCGCTGGTCCGGTTCGAGCCTGAAAAGATCGCGACCGAAGTCGCCGTTCGCAATACGATCGGCTTCACTCTCGCGGTCGCTCTGGGAACGGTGCTGTCTTCGCCCTCGACCGGCGTCATCGCCGGACTGGGCGCGCTCAACGTAAGTTACTCGGACGGTCGCGATCCTTATGCACTGCGCGCCCGGCGCATGTTGCTCACCGCGCTTCTCTGCGGAGTGTCTGTCGCACTGGGAGCCATCTCCGCCCACAGCGGCATCGCGGCGACCGCCGTGGCGGCCGTCTGGGCGTTCGCGGCCGGAATGGTGGTTGCGCTCGGTACGGCGGCGGCCGACCTGGGCGTTGTGACCCTGGTAACGCTGGTGGTGTTCGCCGCGAAACCGCTGCCGCCGGTTCATGCGCTCGAAGCGGCGGCTGTCGCCATTGGCGGAAGCCTTATTCAGACGTTGCTGTCTCTTTTCCTCTGGCCGATCCGCCGGTATCAGCCCGAGGAGCGCATCATCGCGGAAATCTACGATGGGTTAGCGGGAATAGCCAAATCGCCGCCCCAGGCCGTCAATGCGCCGCCGATGACGAAACAGATATCGGACGCCCAGGATTCCTTTGCGCCGCTCGCGCGGGATCGCAGCATGGAGGCCGAACGCCACGTTTTCCTTCTGCTCCAGGCCGAGCGCATTCGCCTTTCCGTCCTTAACCTCGGCCGCTTGCGTCGGCGCATCGCCCGCCATTCGGGAGGCGAGTCCGCCGCCGCCGAACTGGGGCGGATTCTCGATGACGCGTCCTCGGCCCTTCAGCTCGTCGGCCCGTGCGTTCTCCGCACAACAAGCAACTGCTCCGCTGTGACGCCAATGAGCGATTCTTCGGCCCGAATAACGGCCGGCCTGCTCCGGCTGCAGGCAGTGTCCACCGCTGCGGGCGATGCCTTCTTCTCTGCTCTGATCCGGGACGCTCGTCAGCAGTCCGACGCGCTCCGAAGCCAGATCCTCGCTGCCGCCGCGGCTGCATCCGGTACCGGAAACGATCCATACCCCGCGGACTCTCCGGTCGCGGCCGTGGAAGGGGGCGGCAAACCGTGGCGTCTCCGTTTTCAGGGATGGCGCGCGAAACTGACGGCGAATCTATCGTTCGAATCGACCGTTTTCCGTCATGCGGTTCGGCTGGCGATCTGTCTGGCAGTGGGTGACACGCTGGGCCGAAGCCTGAGTCTTCAGCGTACATATTGGATACCGATGACCATCGCAATAGTTCTCAAGCCGGACTTCACCAGCACATTTTCGCGAGGAGTCCTCCGCATCGGGGGGACGCTTGCGGGTCTGGTCCTTGCGACGATGCTCTTCCGCTATCTTCACGTCGGCACGGTGGCCGATATCGCCCTGATGGCGGTATTCACACTGCTGCTGCGATGGGTTGGCCCGGCGAACTACGGCATCTTCGTGGTTGCCGTGAGCTCGCTTGTGGTGTTGCTGATCGCAGTCACCGGGATCGCGCCGGACAACGTGATTGCCGCCCGTGCCATGAATACGGCGATCGGCGGCGGATTGGCCCTGGTTGCATACGCCGTTTGGCCGACCTGGGAGAAAACACAGACGCGGGTGGTGCTGGCGGAAATGCTCGACGCTTACCGCGCCTACGCCCGCGCCGTAATTGGCGCTTACGGGAACGAACCGTTGGCCGAGGTCGAGCGCACACGTGTCAAGGGGAGGCGTGCCAGATCGAACGCCGAAGCGTCGGTAGGCCGCATGGGTGGAGAACCCGGTGTCACCTCGCGGCAAATCGCCGCACTGAACGCGATCCTGGTGCATTCCCACAGCTTCGCTTATGCGTTTATGGCGATAGAAGCGCGCCTGTACCGGAAGCGCCGCGATGACGAACCTGCGTGGATGTCAGGGTTTGCCGCGTCCGTGGAACGTACGCTTTCCGCGATGGCCGAAGCTCTGAGAAACCCGGCCTCTTTGCCCTCGGGTGTCCGCTACAAATTCGGAGACGTGGAAGTGCCCGCGCCTGTGATTGCTCCAGGCGGCACGCTGCTGGAGATCGAAGCGGATCGCGTTCGCACCAGTCTGCGCTCACTGGGCGAAGAGATTGCCCGGCGCGGTTGGCTGTAAACTACTCGCGCGGTTCCAGCCGGCAATGCGACCGCTCAAACGTGCCGTTCCGGTCCCGCGGCGTCTCCACTTCCAACTCGCCGAAATCGCCCTTCAGTTCCTTCCGGCTCGTCCCGTTCCTCGAATTCCCAGTCCCACGCCCCGGCGGGTCGTGCTTCTCGTAGACCACGTGCCCGCTCATTCCGCTTGCAGCGCGGCTCCGGCAATCCCTTCGTCAACTGCTTCAACAGGCCGTTCTCGCCCAGCAGGTCCTCCGGCTTCCTGTAATCCGCCAGAAGTCCGTCCGATACCTTTGCGTCGATCACCATCTCGTGTCCCCCATATCCCTCAGGAGAACATCGCTTACACAACTTGTTTTACACCCTCTTAAATAAATCTTCAGGCCAGCGATACGTTATCCATTCCCGGTGCACTCAATCACGAACGCCTGGTTCCTATTGGGTCGGTTGCTTTGTTGAGCGGAGCCGCCGAGTCTCCGGCGTTCGCGTATTCTCCAAACATATTGAAGAGGAGTAACATAATGGCAATCGAATTACCAGTCATTTCAACGACAGGCTTTAAGATCGGCGAGGTGTCCGCAATAGCAGGCGCTGTAGCGCCCGCGCCTCCGGCACTGGGGCCTCTCGCGGCGTTTACCGGGAGCTTCAGCGGCAACGGTTTCAATACCATTTTCCGGCCCGACAGCCTCAAGACTCCGACGCCGTTTCCCGTCGCGCCGACAGATGGCGTTACCGACAACGTGCTCGAACTGAACCTGACCTCGGAAACCCTGTCGTTTTCCGACAGTCTGGGCAGCGTTCCCAACCGGGGCACCGGTGCGCAGGCCGACATCGTTTTGAACGGTGTGCCCTATTTGCAGGCAATCAACGACATCACGGCTGGCGCTCCGGGCACCCCGATTCACCTCGAACCCGGGCTGTGGATGATCATCCCGTCGACCACGATTCCGGCGATTAACGAGACAACTCTTGCGCGGATGGCGTCGATCCCGCACGGCACGACATTTGTGGCTCAGGGGACCTCATCTGTTATCGCCGGAGCGCCTGCGATACCCGCGGTCGATATTACGCCTTTCGCGACAGTCGGCGGGGGTAAGATTCCGTTCCAGAGCCAGATTGCCGCCAACCAGACCACTCACCGAATTCCCCAGAATCTGACCGGCGTGGCAATCACGCAGGCGATGCTGACCGATCCGAACACCTTCATTCGCCAACTGCTCGTGGGCCAGAAGATCACCTCCACAACCGTGATTTCGGTCGCCACTCAGCCTGTGCCAACCCCACCGTTGTTTGGCGATGGCGATCCCATCAATTCAACCAGCGACGGCGGGAGCGCAAACATCGCTTTCCTGCTGGGCGACAATAACACGCCGCCGCACAATCCAAATGCGCAGAATCTTCGCATGACGGCGACGTTCTGGATCGAGACCGTCCAGACGACGATCCACGTACCCGCGATCAAGGCGGGCGGTCCGGCAGTGTCGATCAAAGGCACACCGACGACTCCCGGACAACCGGTGCCGACGTTCTTGGTTACGTCGAAGCACGGTACCGCGGCCAAGGCGGTCGTCGCAACCTACACCCAGATTCAATATTCGCAGTCGGTCTTCCTGAACTTCAACACGCTTACATGGCCGCACGTTTCCGTGGCGACGCTGGTGCCCACGGCCGACGTTCCGGTAGCCGTGTAGGCCTTCCAACAAGACAAGACGCAGATTGTCACGCAGAGTTTCGGGGGCGGGCGCGGAGATCCCGATAGACGCCAAGGGAACCACTTCCTTGTGCGGATCGGCGGCGCCATGCACCGCACACCTTCGGGGAACCTGGCATTGTCGGTGGCAAATCCGGACACGCGGATTCCGGCGCAGGCCAGCGACAAACAGGCTTCGCTCCTTCGCGGATGGCAAGGTAAGCTGTCTCCCGGGTCACGCTCGCCAGCCGGCGCTTCAGCATACTCGCGGGCCGGAACACGCTGCCGCGGTCGATGCCGATTTGCGAGGTTAGTTGAGCGAGGGAAACCGGCGACGATGTGATGTCGCGTATGCCCGGTGTCGCACCAACAACAGGGTAGCCGGGAAGCCCGGATGGACCCGGATCAGGTCCACGCAGGATGGCAATCCGGTCCGGAACTGATCGGGCGGCGCATCGCAATCCGCAGTGCCTGACGCGCGTGCGTGTGTCCGGAGACAGCACTGTGTCGTCAATCGATTTCGCGATCTCCGAAGGAGGCGCATTCTGTGTCAGCGATGTTCCGCGCGCCTTGCGATAGTTCGGGATAACGGAAACCGGCGGCGGGGCGAATCATCGGCCCCTCACAACTAATACTTAATTCCTTTGCAGTTTGGCAGTCGTGACATCCTGCAATTCGTAGCGGGCGCGGTTGGTCTCCGCCTCGGCCTTCGGATTTGCGTCGAGCCGCAGAATCTGCCTGCTCTTCGCGTCGTACGGCGGCCAATGCGCAAGTCCAGGCCCGTTCGGGTCGCCGGTCTTCGCAAAGTTCGTCCAGTATGACGTCATGATGTCGGCCACCTTGCGATCCGCATCCGCGCCACGCCAGTTTCTTCGTCTCGAGCGTGGAGAAGACAAATTCGATATCGGTCGCGTGGGCAGCGCCCGGATCGTCGGCGGGCGGATTGCCCGTTGCGGTGGGGATAATGTGATCGAACAGATAGCGGTGAACGGGCGCTTTGCCCGTCGCGGTATGCATTTCAATCCATTTCCAGGTGCTGTAGGCGATGAAGTTGTCGCTCGCAAGCGCCACGGTCGAGACGCGCGCCTGCTGCACGTCGCCCGCCGGATATGCCTTTATTGCAGCGTCCTCGTTGCCGGGGAATTGCTTGCGGAGAGCCGCCTCCAGCGCGTCCGTGCCCCGGACAGCCGCCATCTTCATCTCCGCCGAATTCCAGCCCGCCAGCAGCGGAACATGGCTCTGTTTACCCTGCGCGTAAATATCCCATGGATCTTCGGGGAACACGTAGCCGTCTATGGTCGGTGAGTTCATGGCAGGAGTGCCCTGGCCCGATTTCTTAAATGCCGACGCGGGTAAAGCCCGCAAATCTGCCAGCGACTTCGCCCCAACCGACGCTGCAAATTCCGCACCGCGCTTCTCCGCCTGCGCCAGCGGCAGGGCCGCGAGCGAACCGCCCGGAGCCGTGAATTGCGCGCTGCTTTCTCCGATCGCCCGCACAAACAGTCCGCGAGCCAGCTGAGTGGCCATCAACCCGCTCACGGCGAACGATCCCGCCGATTCGCCGAAGATAGTGACCTTCGCGCGATCTCCTCCGAACGCTTCGATGTTGTCATGCACCCATTTCAACGCCGCGACCTGATCGAGCAGCGCATAATTCCCCGAAGCTTTGTGCGGCGATTCGGCCGTCAGTTCGGAATGGGCCAGAAACCCCAAAGCGCCGAGCCTGTAGTTGATCGTCACCACAATCACGCCTTTCGAGGCCAGCACGGAGCCATCGTGGCGCTTTTCGTCTCCGGCGCCTGAAAGATAGCCGCCGCCGTGGATCCACACCATAACGGGCAAGCGCTCGGATGCCGATTTCGCCGGCGTAATAGACCGAGAGATACAGGCAGTCCTCGCTTTCCGCCGGACTCTGGAAGATCATGTCGGGGAAGGGATTGGTCTGGATGCAACGGTTGCCGAATTGATCGGCTTTGCGCACGCCAGTCCATTTATTAGCGGCCGGCTCGGGGGCCTTCCAGCGGAGCGGACCCACGGGCGGGCGTGCATACGGGATGCCGAGAAACGCGCGGATCCCGGACTGGCTGCCGGTTGTGCCTTCGAGAAGGCCACCGGAGACGCGGACCTGATCGACGGCGTGCAGATTGATCGCGGACATAAGAATGATGAGGGCGCAGAAGGCGCTGTGAATTCGCAGGGGCAAAGTCAATAATGGAACGGCGGGGGCCGATAGTCAAGCTCTCCCGCCGAGCCGACGCCGAACGGTTTTCGGCTAATCTGCCAGGCCACCACGGTGCTACACTACCCAAAGTCCAATGGCAACGCCCAACGAATCGCCGCGCACCCGGTCCATATTCTTCTACTTCGGCTCCCTCACGTTCCTGATCTATCTGCTTGCGCCGGAATATTTTCTCGATATCCCGACGACGTACATGCTGAAGAACCATCTGCATGCGAGCGCGCCGCAGGTATCCATGTTCCGGCTGCTGACGGGAATTCCGTTGTACGTGTCGTTCCTGTTCGGCCTTGTTCGCGACCTCTGGAATCCCTTTGGCTGGCGTGACCGGGGCTATTTCTTTCTCTTCGCGCCTGCGACGGCCGCCGTTTTCGTGTGGATGGCGATTTCGCCGCTCTCTTACGGCATGTTACTGATCGGCATGATTCTCGCGATGGCGACGTTTCGTTTCATTCTCGCTGCGTATCAGGGATTGATGGCTCTCGTCAGTCAGGAAACGCTGATGTCCGGACGCGTGAGCACGCTCGCTAGCGCGTTTTATCAGATTGCGATCATCGTCGCAGCGGTGGCCTCTGGCGCCGTCAGCGAGAATTTCACCCCGCCGCAGATCTTTTTCATGATGGCGGGTCTGATGCTGGCCATCGCCCTGCTCGGGCTGTGGCAACCGCTGGCCGCCCTTAGAGATACATACGAAAAGCCCCTGGCGAAAGGAACGGATTTCCGCGGCGACGTGAGGCGGCTGGTGAAGCATCGCGCGATCTATCCCGCGGTTCTCATTACAATTCTGTGGTGGTTCAACCCCGGCCTGAATACGCCCATACAGTTTTTCCTGACCAGCCAGCTCCATGCGCCGGACGACGCTTATTCGAACTTCCTCGGAGTGTTCGCCGTCTCATGCATCCCCACCTATCTGCTTTACGGCTACCTGTGCACCCGGATCGCGGCAAATCGGCTGCTTTGGTGGAGCACGATTGTCGCGGTGCCGCAGATGGTTCCGCTGTTCTTCGTGCATACCGGCACACAGGCGATGATACTGGCGGTCCCGATGGGGCTGATGGGTGGAATGGCAACCGCGGCGTACTTCGATCTCGCGATGCGGTCGTGTCCGCCCGGACTGCAGGGTACGCTGATGATGCTGGTCACCGCGGGTATGATGCTCGCCATGCGCGGCGGCGATCTGCTCGGCGCGAAGCTCTACGCCAGCAGCCCGTCGAATGGATTTTTGTACTGTGTCATCGCGACGACGGTGGTTTATGCGCTGATTCTGCCTGTAATTCCGTGGATTCCGAAACGTGTCATCGATACGGCCGACGGCGAGCGGAACCTGGCGATCGAGGCCGAGGTGGCGGCGGAAATCGCATCGTAGGGTTTCTCGTCGCGCGTCCGGGCTTCGCTCCGCGCTAAGACGCCAAGCGACGAGTTACAGGCAGGGTTTGTCGCAGGAAATCAAACACCGTCCCACGT
>PLEX01000180.1 GCA_003136575.1 Bryobacterales bacterium
AAGTGAACAGTATTGGGGCTAGCTCGCACGTACGAGCTCAAGAAAGACTGGAGCAGTGCTCGCCAGTCCTACGAACAGCTCGCCCATTGCGACCCTGGTAACGTCGGCTGGCAATCAAAAATCGACGAGCTGGCAGGCAAGAACTAATGTAAACCTCTCCGTACCAGTTGTCTTCGTTGCCCGCCACGACAAAAGATTTTCCGTTGACAGCCGGGAACAAAAGAGGGCGGAATCCAAAGAATCGGTCCGGTTCCGAAATGGGAGCCTCGATATCATCACTGCCACCGTGCTGACGGGCGACAATGTGTTCGATCTGATGCGGCACTGCGCTATGCTCCTGGCGAAGCTGGGGGACTCGCAACGAGTTAGCCAACCACAACGCCTCTTCCTTCCGATAATCCTGGCTTCGGGTATGGGCGATTGATTCGGCTGGCCGGTCGTCGTCCAGCGTCAGACGCACTCGCTGGTGCTCGTCCAATTCCAAAGGTCCAAGCAGGCGAAGGACTCTCGATTCGAATACGGCATCCAACTGGCGGACCATCGCATTCAAATTGTGCCTGTCTCCCTGTAAACCCCAACCCGTGCGCTACAATCCCTTCGATGGCCCTCACCATAGTCAAATCGCAACTCATGAGCGCATCCGAGATCGACCGTACCCTGGTCCGGCTCGCCCACGAAGTCCTGGAACAGACGAAGGATCCCGATAAACTGGCCTTTATCGGTATTCGCCGCCGGGGCGTGCCGCTCGCCCAGCGCCTCGCCGCAAAGATACAGACCCTCGAAAAACGCACTATCCCCGTCGGCATTCTCGACATCAATCTCTATCGCGACGACCTCAGCACTGTAGGCAGCAAACCGCAGCTGAACAACACCGACATCGCTTTTTCGGTCGAAGGCCTTCAGATTATCCTGATGGACGACGTTCTTTACACGGGCCGCACGATTCGCGCGGCGCTCGACGCGCTGTTCGATCAGGGCCGTCCGGCGGTTGTGCAACTGCTGGTCCTCATCGACCGGGGCCACCGCGAGTTGCCCATCGAAGCGCAATATATCGGTCGCAAAGTCCAGACCACCGACGCTGAAATCATCGAAGTGAAGTTTCAGGAAATCGATGGGACGGAGAAAGTGCTGATGTGCGAGAGGGCGCAGTCCGAAACCACAGCCTGACAGATGCCCGCCGATACCACCAAATCCCCTCTCGCCGCCGGCCTGTTGGACATCGAGAGCCTGGAGCGCAGCGAGATTGAAGCGATTCTCGAGCGGGCGCGTTTCTTTCAGCCGCTTCCCAACGAGACTTACCGCAGGCTCGATTCGCTGCGCGGCAAGACGATCGTCAATCTGTTTTTCGAATCCTCGACGCGGACGCGCGTCAGCTTTGAAATCGCCGCGCGGCGTCTCGGTGCGGATACGATTTCCATCGCGGCGCAGGGATCAAGCGTTTCGAAGGGCGAGTCGCTCGTCGATACGCTGAACACGCTGGTCGCCATGCGTCCGAACGCCGTTGTCATGCGGCACTCGGCGTCGGGCGCGCCGCATTTTCTGGCGAAGCATTTGCAGATACCGATCGTGAACGCAGGCGACGGCACGCACGAACACCCGACTCAGGGCCTGCTCGATGCGCTGACGATTCTCGACCGGCGCAAATCGCTGGAGAATCTGCGCGTGGCGATCATCGGCGATATCGCGCACAGCAGAGTGGCGCGATCCGACATTCATCTGCTGGCGAAATTCGGGGCGGAGATCGTGCTCTGCGGACCTCCGTCGCTTGTACCCGTCGAACTGGCGGAACTGGCGCCGGGCGTGCACATCTCTTACTACATGAAGGAAGCGATACGCGATGTGGATGTCATCATGATGCTCCGCGTTCAGTTGGAGCGCCAGCACGAAGCGCCGATGGCGGCGAGCGAATACTTCCGTTTCTTCGGCCTGCAGCTGGAGCACCTGGCGCTGGCGCGGCCCGAAGTGATCGTGATGCATCCGGGGCCGATCAACCGGGGCCGGGAACTGAGTTCCGACGTGGCGGATAGCCAGAGATCGGCGATTCTCAACCAGGTGGAAAACGGCGTCGCGGTCAGGATGGCCGTGCTGGAGCGGATACTGGCATGAAATCGCTTCTGATTGCCGGAGGCCGCGTCATCGACCCGGCTTCGAAGTTCAATGCGGTGGCCGATGTGCTCATTGTCAATGGCAAGATTGAGGCTGTCGGACAGGGCTTGGACGCCGGCGAGGGCGTGCCCGTGCTGGATGCCACTGGCGCCATCGTTGCGCCTGGTTTCATCGACATGCACGTGCATCTGCGCGAGCCGGGCATCGAGCACGCGGAAACCATCGAAACGGGCGCGCGGGCGGCTGCTGCGGGCGGGTTTACCACGATCTGCTGCATGCCGAACACGAGTCCTGTCAACGACAGCGCGACGGTCACCAGCTACATCGTGCAGCGGGCGCGCGAAGTCGCGGTGGTGAACGTGTTTCCCATCGGCGCGATAACGCTGGGCAGCAAGGGCGAAGAACTGGCCGCTATCGGTTCGATGCACGAAGCGGGCATCGTGGCGATTTCCGACGACGGTCGGCCGGTGATGAACGCACGGGTGATGCGGCGCGCGATGGAAACGGCGCGCGCGCTCAACATTCCGGTGATCGACCATTGCGAAGATCTCAATCTGAGCGCCGGCGGCGATATGCATGAAGGCCCGGAATCGGTGCGGCTCGGGCTGCGTGGAATTCCGTCGGCATCGGAAGACGTGATGGTGGCGCGGGATATTCTGCTGGCGGAACTGACGGGAGCGTCGTTTCATGTGGCGCATCTCTCGACCATGCGGTCCATGGCGATGGTTGCTTTCGCGCGAAGCCGCGGCATCAGGGTGAGTTGCGAAGTCACTCCGCACCATTTCGCTCTGACCGACCGGGAACTGGGCTCTTACGACAGCAATTGCAAGATGAAACCGCCCCTGCGCCGCTCGCGCGACGTGGAGGCCATAATCGAGGGCATTCGCAGCGGCGCTGTGGACGCGATCGCGACGGATCATGCCCCGCATCCTGGCGACGAAAAGATGCAGGAGTTCGAGCGCTGCCCGTTCGGCATTACCGGCCTTGAGACGGCTATCGGACTGACGCTCTCCGAACTCGTTCATCCCGGCCACATATCCGTAGGGCGTATGGTGGAGTTGTTCACGACGGGGCCGCGGAATGTGCTGCATCTGAATCGCGGCACGTTGTCGCCCGGCTCGCCAGGAGACGTGACTGTCTTCGACCTGAATCGTGAATGGACTTTTGACGTTGGAAAATCGCAATCGAAGAGCCGGAATTCGCCTTTCAATGGAAGGCGCTTCAAAGGCGGGCCCGTGGCTACCGTCGTGGGGGGCGGAATTGTATGGAAGATAGAATGATTACCGGCCACAGGAGCGTACGGCGTTTAGGCCTGATTGCGCTCGCGGTGGTGGTTCTGCTGTTGATGGCGTGCGCGGGATGGGCGTCGTCGCTGCTGATCGAATATTCGTGGTGGAAGGAGATGGGCCAGGTGAATACCTGGCTCGATTTGTATGCGTGGTCGTCGCTGCCAGTCAGCGTTGGGACGATGGCCGCGTGGCTGGTGCTGCTGATCACGCACGCCCGCGCCGTGCGTTTCGCCGGCGGGCGGACCAGCGATTATCCCCTTTACTCAAGGCTCGCCGCGCTTGTGCTGCTGGGGCTTTCGGCCATTGTGGCGAGTGCGAATCTGGACAGCTCGACGATCATGCGTTTCGCCGGTAGCCGCTCCGTAGACTCGTCACACCTCTATCACGATCCGGTCTTCGGCAAGTCGGCGGCCTTTTATCTTTTCGATCTGCCGTTCTGGAGCGATATGCGCGGCTACGTTCTGGCCGTAGTGATTCTGGCCATTCTTGTGTATCTGCTGGTTGCGCGCGGCTGGCAACTGCGCTTCACGCTGCCGGACCTGGGGCGCGGCGCGGTCGATTTGTCGTTCCTGAAACTGGAAGGCGGACTCGAGTCGGGATTTCTGCGCGGCGGAGCGGCCTTCTTCCTGCTCGCCGTCGCTGTTCGATATTATCTGGACCGGTTCGCGATGGTCTGGGATCAGCACAGGTTTTTGACCGGCATCGATTACACCGACGATCATTTCGTGCTGCCTCTGAACTGGCTGGCGATTGCGGCATTGGTGGCCGGCGCCGCGTTGGTGGTGGGCAAACGCTGGATCACGGCGGGCGCAGTGATCGCGGTGAGCCTGGGGTTGCTGTGGATTGTTCCTTCAGTGGCCGGTTCACTCTACGTGAAACCGAACGAAATCTCCCTCGAACGCGTTTACATCGAATCCCACATCGAAGCGACGCGCGCGGCATACGGGCTTTCCAGCCAGATTCGCGAAGTGGAAATGCACACCAACCCCAACGCGGCCATCGACACGAGCAAGAACAAGATGCTCCTCGACAATGTCCGCCTGTGGGATTGGCGTCCTTTCCACGACACCATCACGCAGATGCAGGCGCTTCGGCCTTATTATGTTTTCCATTCGCCGCCGGACGTCGATCGGTACGTGATCGATGGCCAGCCGCGGCAAGTGCTGCTTTCGCCACGCGAGTTGGATATTACGCAGCTGCCCGGCACGCAATCGAGCTGGATCAATCCGCACTTCATCTACACGCATGGCTACGGCCTGGTGCTGGCGGAAGTGGCGAAGATCACGCCGGAAGGGCAGCCGGTTTATCTGATCAAAGATATGCCCGCGGAGATGCGGACATCGAGCCTGAAGCTGACCAGGCCGGAACTGTACTATGGCGAGCTTCAGCAGGACCCTGTGTTTGTGGATACGGCGCAGCAGGAATTCAACTATCCGCAGGGTTCGGACAACGCGTTCAGCCATTACGAAGGCAAAGGCGGATTTCCGATTTCGTCCCTGCTGATGCGCTCCGCAGCCGCGCTGCACTATGGCGATTCCAATATCGTGCTAACAGGCTATCTGACCGAGCACAGCCGGATGATGATCCATCGGCGAGTGCGGGAGCGCCTGCAAACGCTCGCGCCTTATCTCAAATGGGATGGCGATCCGTATCTGGTGATTACGCCGGAAGGCCGCGAGGTCTGGATGATCGACGGTTATACAACTTCGGATGCGTACCCGTTTTCGCGCGAGATTCCGGCGTATGACGGCATCAATTACATCCGTAACGCGGTGAAGGCGACTGTCGACGCTTACGACGGCGAGACGCACATTTATGTATTCGATTCGTCGGATCCGGTGATCGGGGCTTATCGCTCGCTGTTCCCCGCTCTCTATGAAGACGTGTCGAAAATGCCGGCGGCATTGCGCGCCCACGCCCGGTATCCGGAAGAGATGTTCCGCGTGCAGGCGGACGTTTACCGCGTTTATCACATGCGCAATCCGCAGGCGTTCTATAACAACGAGGACATCTGGGAGTTGTCTAAGTATTCGAGCGGCCAGAATGCCGAGCCGCAGGCGGTGACTCCGTCGTACGCCTATGCGACCTTACCCGGCGAGACGAAGCCGGAGTTTCTCCTGATGACGACATTCACTCCGGCGACAAAGGAGAATCTGATCGGCGTGATGCTGGCGCGGTGCGATGGCGATAAGCTCGGCGAGATTGTGGTGATGCAGCTTTCGAAACAGGAATTGATCCTGGGGCCGATGCAGGTTAACGCGCGAATCAATCAGGATCAGAATATCTCGAAAGACCTGACGCTGTGGAACCAACAGGGGTCGCAGGTGCTTCAGGGTCAGACGCTGGTGCTGCCGATCGGCGACACATTCCTCTATATTTCGCCGATCTATCTGCAAGCCACGCAGGCGCGCATGCCGCAGTTGAAGAAGGTGGTGCTGGCGATGGGAAATCATCTGATCTACGCGGATTCGTATGAGGAGGGTCTGGCGGAGATCAATGGAGTCTCGGGAGGTCCGGCCGCGGTGCCGGTTCAGGCGGTCGTTCAGGCTGGCGCGCAGGCGGTCGCTCCGGCGGTTGCGGCGGTGAAGGCGGGCGACCCGCAGCTGGATAGTATTCGAAAGCATATGGATCGGTATCGCGAACTGGCGGGTCAGGGGAAACTGTCCGACGCCGGGCGGGAGTTGGACGCGATTCAGAGCGAAGTGTCGAAATAGGACGGACGCCGCGCATCCTCACCTGGCACGGTCCTACGTTGACGCCTTGCCTGGCCACCTCTGTTGATAGAAACCGCACGCGGGCAAAACATACGCTATGCACGGCATCGGAGCGGCTAGTTCCCGGCGGCGATACGCAGGTCCCGGAAGAAGGCCGCGCTCAGCCGCGACTTGGCCTGCGCGGCTTCGCTCCGCTTATCTGCCCAAAAAGGGTGCCAGACTCGAAGTCTCCAGTTTGCCGCCTGCAGGTTTCAGTGGGCCCGGACGTCGCCCAGCTGCAGAGGCCGCGACGCGAGCGAAACCCGGCGTTCCTGGTTACTGGACCGAGCCGTTGACGCGCCAAGAGCTTCGGTATGGCCGACAGCCAGGTTATCTTAATAGCTGGTATCTCTATTCGTGCCGGCTGCAGCGATCCCCACTATCGACGAACTCAAGTCGCTCGCGCCGGACTTCTGCCGCCGGGACGGAGTAGCTCGTCTTGAAGTATTCGGCTCCATCGCCAGGCGGGAAGCGCGTCCGGGCAGCGACGTCGATCTGCTGGTCACCTTTCGCCCCGGCGTTCACCCGGGCCTCGATTTCTTTTCCATGCAGGACGAACTTCAGGAGCGGCTCGGGATCCACATCGATCTGCTGACCCGGCGATCCGTCGAAAAGAGCGACAACCCGATTCGCAGACAATCCATTCTCGATTCCGCCGTGGATGTCTATGCGGAATAGACAGCGCGCGTATCTACTCGATATCCTGGATTCCGCCGCGGCCATTCAAGAATACGTTTCCGGTTACACGCTGGACCAATTCCTGAGCGATACCAGAACCCAGGACGCCGTTTCTGCGGCGCTTGCTCGTCATTGGTGAGGCCGCCGCCCAACTCACGTCGGAAACAACGGCGGTGTTCGGGGGCGGTGCCATTCCGAAAAATCGTCGGCATGCGCAATCGGGTCGTCCACGATTACGGGCAAATCGACTTTGAGATCATTTGGGAAACCGTGCAACTGCACCTGCCCCTCGTACGCGCCGAACTGAAGGCGTGGCTCGACCGGTCTTCGCAGGACGGGACGTTTTGATGGCGACGAGTCGAAATTCGCACTTCTGAAGTCGGTGGACAATTTCGTTGTGCCCATGGAAGAATGGCCTGGCCCCGGCAAAGGCAGGCGAAAGCGCCTGCCCCACAACGTTGCCGAGAAAAAAGGCGCAGGCCGAAGGCCTACTCCACATGCCTGGCCCAGAGTAATTCGGCGAAATTCGGAGTTCCGAAATCCAGCAACTTATCGAGTGGCTCAAGCGGGTCCCGACGGCTGACGCGGGAGGTCGCGCGGGCGCCGCAAGCCATCCTGCGAAAATAGACGAAATGCCTGAAATCACTTCCGCCGATCCCGGCATCGCGCCAAACAATGCCCGTTGGGACCGCTCTTTCTTCGGTCATCCCCGCGGCCTATCCACGCTCTTCTTTACCGAAATGTGGGAGCGATTCAGCTACTACGGCATGCGCGCACTGCTCATCCTCTTCATGGTGGCCGCCACGCAGAAGGGCGGCCTGGGCTTCCCGACGTCGAAAGCCGGCTCCATCTACGGACTCTACACCGCGATGGTCTACCTCGTCGGCCTTCCTGGCGGCTGGATCGCCGACCGCATTCTCGGCCAGCGGCGAGCGGTGCTGTGCGGCGGCATCGTCATCGCGTTGGGTCATTTTTCCATGGCCATTCCGCGCATCGACACGTTCTATCTGGGGCTTGCGCTCATTGTCGCCGGCACGGGTCTGTTGAAGCCCAACATCAGCACCATGGTCGGCGGGCTTTACTCGAAAGAAGACGCCCGGCGCGACGCCGGTTTTTCCATTTTCTATATGGGGATTAACCTCGGTGCGATGATTTCGCCGCTGGTCTGCGGCTATCTCGCCGAAAAGGTTAACTGGCACTATGGATTCGCCGCGGCGGGGTTCGGCATGACGGTGGGATTGATTCAGTACGTCCTTGGCGGGAAGTTTCTTGGCAGCGCCGGCCTCGAAAGCTACGGGACCGCGGGCGACCGGCGGCTGTTTCGTAACGGACTGTTCGTCGCCGCCGCCATAGTGATCGCCGGCGTCGCGGGGACGGTCAGTGGCAATTTGTCTTTGGCCGCAGGGCAGATTTCTGATGGATTCGGCGTCGTGCTGGTGGGAATCATTGTTGCGTTCTTTGTCGGGCTGTTTCGCACGGGAGGCTACTCCGATATCGAGCGCGGACGCTTCTGGGTCATTCTGGTTTTATTCGTCGGATCGTCGCTCTTCTGGTCGGCCTTCGAACAGGCCGGATCGACCTTGAACCTGTTTGCCGAACGCAACACAAACCTGCACGCGTGGAATTCTCCGTTGTGGAAGGGGGATTTCCTCGCCGAGTACTTCCAGTCTCTGAATTCGCTCTTCATCATCGCCCTCGCTCCGGTTTTCGCATGGCTCTGGCTTGCCCTGAAGCGCCGCGAACCCACCAGCATCGCGAAATTTTCCATCGGCCTGCTCTTCGTCGGGCTGGGATTCGCCGTCCTGATTCCCGTCGCAGGCGGCACCGCGGTAAGCCCGTGGTGGCTCACCCTGACATACCTGCTCCACACGATCGGCGAACTGTGCCTGAGCCCCGTCGGCCTGAGCGCAATGACGAAGCTCGCGCCGGCGCGGATTGGCGGCCTGATTATGGGTGTCTGGTTCCTTTCGATGTCGCTGGGCAATTACATCGGAGGCCGGCTCGCGTCTTTGTACGAGACATTTCCGTTGCCCGCGCTTTTCGGCGTCGTCGCGGGTTTTTGCATCGTAGTGGCTGCCCTGTTCGTCCTCCTGTTCAAGCCGGTCAAACGCCTGATGGGGGGCATCCATTGACGGATAAGATGGCGGAAACAACTCCGCTCTGGCAGCGCTATCGCGACCAATTCCCGGTGACGAGGAATCTGGTCTACCTGAACCACGCCGCCGTTGCGCCGCTGTCCCGGCGCGCCGCGGAAGCCATGCAGTGGCTCGCGCAGGACGCGCTCGATTGCGGCAGCGAGCACTATGCGCAGTGGATGGCCGCATATCAGGGCCTCCGCGTTGTCGCCGCCCGCATGATCAACGCTGCGCCCGCCGAGATTGCCATCGTCAAGAACACTTCGGAAGGAATCGCGACGGTCGCCATCGGAATCGACTGGAAGCCCGGCGATGTTGTCGTCGCTTTCGAAGAGGAGTTCCCGGCTAACGTCTATCCCTGGAAGCGTTTGGAGTCGAGGGGCGTCGAAATCCGCTGGTTATCCATCTTCGACGATTTGAACCGCATCGACGAAGCCGCAAAGGGCGCCCGGCTGCTGGCGATCAGTTACGTCCAGTACCTGAGCGGCTACCGTGTGGATCTCGACAAAATCGGCGAAATCTGCCGGCGGAGAGGCTGCTTCTTTTTTCTGGACGCCATTCAGGGGCTTGGGGCATTTCCCATCAATGTGGAATCGGCCCACATCGACGCGCTCGCCGCCGATGGCCACAAGTGGCTTCTCGGACCCGAGGGATGCGGCATTCTGTACGTTCGCCAGGCGCTGCAGGATCAAATCGAACCCGTGGAATTCGGCTGGACAAACGTGGCAAAGTACGCCGACTACGCATCCCGGGACATGAGTCTTCGCCACGATGCCGGCCGGTACGAATGCGGGACGCTGAATACGATCGGATGCTACGGACTTCGGGCGGCGTTCGAGTTGCTGCTTGAAATCGGCGTCGCCAACGTAAGCGTCGCCGTTCAGGAGCTTGGCGATCGGATATGGGAAGGCGCGAGAGAACTGGGATTTGAAACCCTTGGAAGCCGATCCGCCTCCACAGGCGCCGGTATTGTCAGCATCCGAAAGCGGGGAGTGGAGAGCCAATTGATCGTACGCCGCCTGAGAGATGCCAGGTTCATCGCTGCGCCGCGCCAGGGTTGGGTGCGAATCGCCCCGCATTTTTACATCGCGCCGGCTGAAATCGACGCGCTGCTTGAAGAACTGCGTAGCCATTAGTTTCGGGATACCGCGCGGACGCGGAGGCACCGCTCCGCTTCGCGATTTCACAACGCCAGGGTTCCCCGATAAGTCATTTCCTTAGGGTTGAAAGTGGCGCGCAGGAGCGTGGCCGTGAAGCTCGCTCCGACTTTCACGGTAAATTGAATGTCCTTGTCCGCAATGGTGAGCGGCAGAAGATCCTTCGAAAAACCAAATATCCAGGTAGAGTTCCGTTGGCTTACCAGACCTGGCTGAATCGGCGGCCTGCCTTTGGCCGAAAGCTCCGCGCCGGCTTTCAGGCGGTCCGGCGAATAGCTGCCTTCGAGGCCCCGAACACTGATCACATATCGCCCGTTATATTCCGCCGGGATCGCGGAATGAAGCGCCGCAATCATGGGCGGCGCGCTCTCCCAAATCACCGTCACCGTGCCTGGCATAATGTCGCCGCATGCCACCAGGCCGCACTCTCCGACCGTGGCCTCGCCGCGACCCTGCCTGGGCTGGCCGTTGGGATCCGGGCGCAGATCTTCCATCGCCGCCCTGTACTGCGCGGTTACTTGTTTTGCCCACGGGGAATTGGCGGACAGTGCCGCGATTTCGTCGGCCGACCACTGAGTCGGCGGTTTGACATCCCAGAAATGCGTGGACGCCCAGTTGCGCTTCGGGAGGCAGAGCAAGCCGACGGACGCAATCGGCAAGCACCCGATCAATGCCCGCCGCGGCAGTTTTGCGCAAGTATGCGGGCTCATTACCGGAGAATTAGCGAAAAGCGTATTCATTCGCACCTGCTTTGGTAGTACTAGGTCTATGAACTGCCAAACGAAAATTGATATCCTAATAGAGTTGGGCAGCAATCGTGTCGCTGGCGGCAAATTCTGTCGCTGACGGCAAATCTAAAGATAAACCAATTAATTCTATGATCCAACAGTTACCGGAAATCGCCGCGGGAGCTTTGCAACTGGCCAAGCGGCATACCGTCCTCGTTGTGGACGACGAGCAGGATATCCGGAGTCTTGTAGCCAACGTCCTCACGGGGTATGGCTACAAGGTCGTCACGGCCTCAAGTGCGGCCAAGGCCATCGCTTTGTTGGCCAGGATGGATGCTCCGCCCGATCTTCTGCTGACCGACGTCGTAATGCCAGGCATGAGCGGCCCGATGCTCGCCGACCAGCTTCTTGCCCGATTCGGCGGAGCCCGCGTGCTTTTCATGTCGGGTTACGACGAGCGCCAGGTGGTGCAGCGTTACGTCGTGGAAAAAGGCTTTGCTCTCATCGCCAAGCCATTTCAGCTGGACAAGCTCTGCGCTTCGGTTAAAGACGCGATGGAGGCGGGGATAATGGCTCCGCAGCACAACGAAATGCCGGATCTGATGCTGGAGCAGATTCACTAAGAGGCTCGGGTCCTTTCACGGCCAACTGACCGGCGGCGCGATTCAATGACAAGACGGGTGGTGGCCCGGCGTTGGCTGGTGTCCGGACGAGTGCAGGGCGTCGGTTTCCGATGGTTCGTTGAAGAATGCGCCCGCCGTATCGGGATCACCAGTGGCTGGGTCCGTAACCTCGACGACGGCCGCGTTGAAGCCTACGCCGCAGGCACTCCCGAACAGCTGGACCTGCTGGCCGCCCGGCTTCATCAGGGTCCCCCGCATTCCATCGTCCGCGGCGTTGAACAGATGGAAGCGCCAATGCAACAATTGGATTCCTTCGCTATGAAGTAACGATCCGGAGAAGACACCAACTTGGACGACCTGAAAGAGCTGATTCGCGAAGTGCCGGACTTCCCTAAACCCGGCATCCTGTTTTACGACATTACGACCCTGCTGAAAGACCCGCGCGGTCTCCGCGGCACGATCGACGCCCTGCGCGCCCAATATGCCGGAGCCGAAGTCGATGCCGTGATTGGCATCGAATCGCGGGGATTCATTTTTGCCCCGGCGTTGGCATATGCGCTTGGAGCGGGGTTCGTTCCCGTGCGCAAGCCGAAGAAACTGCCGGCCGAGACGTCCTCCATTTCCTACGATCTGGAATATGGCAGCGACACGCTTGAGGTTCATAAGGACGCCATCGGGAAGGGATCGAGGGTTCTGATTGTGGACGATCTGCTTGCGACCGGCGGGACGGCCAGAGCCGTCAGTCAGTTGGTGGAAGGTCTGGGCGGGATTGTTGCAGGATTAGGCTTTGTGGTTGAGCTGACATTCCTGAACGGCCGCGGCAAGCTGAACGGGTACGACGTATTTTCTCTGCTGCAGTACGACAAGTGACCGGGTCAGCCAATTCTGTGCCTCGGGCTTCTGACGGATCCGCGCGAGTTACGCCGCCGAACGCGCCTGAACGGGCGGTTGCTCCGATGCCTGGCGCCGCGTCCGGCGGCTCTTGCGCTTCGACGCAACGGGCCGCGCAACGGCAAGCGAGAGTCAGGGCCTACGCCAAGCTCAATCTCGGCCTGCGTGTTCTCTACAAGCGGCCCGATGGCTACCACGAGCTCCGCACCATTTTCCAGACTATTTCTCTCGCCGACAGCCTGGAGATTTCGTGCGGGAGGGCCAGTTCGACGCTGATTGAGATGGAGGGGGCGCCCGAGATCCCCGATAATCTGGCGGAACGCGCAGCACGGCTGGTATTGGAGGCGGCGGGAAAGCATGCTCACGTCCGGATCAAACTGCGAAAGAACATTCCAACGGGTGCCGGGTTGGGTGGTGGATCGTCCGATGCCGCAGCGGTGCTCCTGGCGCTGCCAGTCCTCGCCGGCATACGCCTTCCGGTTGAGCAACTGACTGCTTTGGCGGCCCGACTGGGCAGCGATGTCCCGTTCTTTCTGTACGGAGGTACGGCGCTGGGCCTGGGACGCGGCGAGGAGCTTTATCCCCTGCCGGATCAGCCGACGGAACGCGTCCTGCTGATTGCGCCGGCTGTGCATTCTTCCACCGCCGACGCCTACCGGGACTTGTCCTCAACATTACCCGCCGGTTCATTGACAAATATTGCGTTACAAAATAAACTGGATAGTTTCCAGCGCTTGGCATGGGAAGATAATAAGTCAAGCATAATCAACGATTTTGAGAGTGTAGTCATGGCCCGCCATCCGGAGCTGGCCGAGATTCCGGGAAAACTGCGGCGGGCCGGGGCTACTCGTGTGGCCATGACAGGGTCGGGTTCCGCGATATTCGGAGTTTTCGATAATCCGGGCAAGCTTGAACGCGCCAGGCTCGGTTGGGAAAAGCGGGCAGCTTCCGGCGAGCGCGCTTTTTCGGTTTCGTTCGTGAGCCGATCGCAGTACCAGAGCGCGTGGCGGCGCTCCCTTGAGGACGATAAGAAAGGTGACGAAACATGGCCGCCCCAAAGCCGGCACGCGCGATGAATCCAGACCGGGTCAAGATATTCAGTGGCAGCGCCAACCCTGGGCTGGCCAGGGAAATCTGCGACCATCTTCAGCTGCCTCCGGCCGAGATGAGCCTGAGGCGATTTGCCGACGGCGAAATCCATTTGCAGGTCCTCGAAAATGTCCGGGGCGCGGATTGCTTCGTCGTGCAGCCCACTTGCGCGCCAGTCGAGTTCCATCTCATGGAGCTTTTGTTAACCATGGACGCCCTGAAGCGCGCCTCGGCCGAGCGGGTGACGGCGGTGCTGCCGTATTACGGCTACGGTCGCCAGGACCGTAAGGACAAACCGCGCGTTCCGATTTCGGCCAAGCTGGTCGCATCGCTTCTGGAACGCGCCGGAGCCGACCGCATTATGGCGCTCGATCTGCACGCCGCGCAGATTCAGGGCTTCTTCGATGTGCCGGTGGATCATTTGTTTTTTCGACCTGTGACCGTGGATTATCTGAAGTCGCTGGGGATGGCCGATCTGACTGTCGTTTCGCCGGATGCGGGTGGCGTGGAACGAGCACGGTCGATCGCCAAGCGGCTCAATGCGCCTCTGGCTATTATCGACAAGCGCCGCGAGGAAGCGAACGTCGCGGAAGTGATGAACGTGATCGGCTCGGTGGCAGGGCAGAATTGTCTGCTGGTGGACGACCTTATCGACACGGCGGGGACTCTGGTGAAGGGCGCCGAGGCGTTGCTGAGGCAGGGAGCGGCGAGCGTCACGGCATGCGCGTCACATGCCGTTCTCTCCGGACCGGCTATCGAGCGGATTGAGGAATCGGGAATCCGCGAAGTGGTGGTGTCGAACTCGATACCGCTGACGGAAGAGGGCCGCAACTGCAAAAAAATAAAGCAGTTGTCCGTTGCTCCGCTGCTGGCCTCCGCGGTCCAGTCGATTCACGAGGAAACGTCGGTCAGCCGGCTGTTTCTTTAGATGTTGACTTAGTCATGCGACTTAGTCTAGGATGAATGCATGGAAGTTAACGTTCACGAGGCCAAGACGCATCTTTCACGGATTTTGGAACGCGTAACCGAGGGTGAGGATGTGATTATCATGCGCTCCAACTCGCCGATCGCCCGTCTGGTGCCTATCCGCTCGCTGCCGGTTCGCCGGGAATTGGGCTGGGCGCGTGGCGAATTCACGGTGCCGGAAGACTTCGATGCGCCGCTGCCCGCCGAAATCGAAGACAGTTTTTATCAGTGAGACTCGTGTGTTGGATGAGATGCTGGTAGGGACTCCATGGGAACTTGCGCAAGTTACGCCGCCTAACACGGCCGAAGCGGTGGCTCATCCGATGTCCGGCTCCGTGCCCGACGGATCTTGCGCTCCTGGATAAATGAAGGTCCTCATCGACACTCACACGTTTCTTTGGATGGCCGCTGCCCCGGAGAAACTCCCCGCGAAAGCGCGCGAACTCTGCGAAACGTGCGAGTTGATATTCAGCGTGACGAGCGTGTGGGAGATCGGGATCAAGTGGCAAATCGGGAAACTGGTTCTGCCCGCTCCCCCTAAAGAGTACCTTCCGCTGCAAATCAGGCGCGGCGGCGTTACGGTGCTGCCGATCCAACTTCGACACACGCTGGCCGCCGCCGGTTTACCGCTGCTTCACAAGGACCCGTTCGACCGCATGCTGGCTGCGCAGTGCCTCGAAGAGGGGCTGAAGTGCGTGACGAGGGATCCGGCGATTTCAGCGTACGGCGTTGAAGTGATCTGGGAATAGGCGGTCATCGTCGTTTTTTTTCAATAACAAGAAAACGCACGCATGCTAAACTTCAAACGACGACTGATACGTGCCTGTGATTGGCTCTGAGTGCGGGGCCACTGGCGGCGTGCCGGCGGAGGCTGGATTGCATCGACATTGCCAATCTCAGGCGGCTTCAACGGTGGAACACCCGGACTGTGGTCACGGGGCGAGACTCGTGCGCGCATGCGACGGAGCAAACCCGAACCTCAATCGTGCGTGCGGGTGAAGCATTATGACTGATTCCGGCGTCGCCTTGCTGCGATCTCACCGAGGCACTGGCGCGAAGCGCAGTGACTCGGAATCGCAGAGCAGGCAGTCCGGCAACCTCGACATTGTGCGGGCTTTCGCGGTCAGCACGGTCTTCTTCGGCCATCTGCTGGAGACCACAGGCCTCAGAGATTCGCCATTAGTCGGCAGCTTCGCCCGTTACGGCGTGCTTGTTTTCTTCGTGCACACGTCGCTGGTGCTGATGCGCAGTATTGAACGGCTGGAACTGGACGGGCGGGGGAAAGTCACTCTCCGATTTTATATCCGCAGATTCTTTCGCATCTATCCTCTCTCCATCGCCTGTGTGCTGGTCGTCGCAGCGCTCGCAGTGCCTCAGATGCCCTGGAGGAGTGTGATCAGACCGACCCCCGGTGTCGTCCTCTCCAACGTTCTTCTGGTGCAGGATTTCACGGGTGCCCCTTCTATACTGGCGCCGTTGTGGAGCCTGCCGTTCGAAGTGCAGATGTACCTGGTCCTGCCACTTTGCTATTTTCTGGTGGTTCGGGCGCGAGTCAACGCGTTTATTGTCTGGGCGGCGGGCGTTCTCCTGTTCGCGCCTCCTCTTTCGATCGTCCGCAATCTGGTCGGGTATTTTCCTTGTTTTCTGGCGGGTGTGATCGCGTACGCCCTGAGCTTCAATCGGGACCGACCGCGTGTATCCGGGAAATTCCTTTTTGTATTACTGGTCGTGAGCTGCGGGATCTACACGGGCGCGGCAGGCTGGCTGCAGACGAATGGGTTGAACTGGCATTTTCACTCTATGGTTCAGTTGCTCTGCGACTGGGGCTGCTCGTTTGTGATCGGGATCAGCCTTCCTTACTGCTCGGAGGTGGCGATGCCGGTTCTGCGCAAGGGGGCTCATTTGCTGGCAACCTATTCGTACGGAGTCTATCTGACGCACGTTCCGATCATGTGGGCAACTCTGTTGCTGTTCCCGGCTCTGCCCGCCGTGCTGCGATGGACATTGTTCGTCTCCGGAGCCTTCCTCGCGCCCGTAGTTGTCTACCGGACGATTGAGCATCCTATGATGAATGCCGGATACCGAATTGCCGAGCGGTTCGGCAGTCCCTCCGCGGCTGTGGCACGAATCGACCAGAAGTCTTTCCGCTGATCCGATCTGTTCGTGGAACCAGCGCGTAGCGCCTCGTGTCTCGAAGAGGCGCGTACGGAGTTGATGTGGTCCGCGAGTCGGCGATAGTAACGACCCGCCGCTCGACGCAAACTACTTTTTCGCGCGTTCGGCCCGGATTTTGCTCGCGCTGTTCAGCAGCGTCTGCGCCTTGGGCAGTGCGGCCACCGCGGCCTCCACTTCGGGATCGGTCTCGAGAATGTACTTCGTCGATTCGTCCACGTTGAAGGCGCTCTTGTAGATCTCGCCCTGCATCACGCGGCGGACTTCCTCGTATTCCTTCGTATAGTCCGCTTCATTGAAGGTAAACTTCCGCGACTGCAGCCAGGAGTGGAACTCGTTCATCTGGGCCGTGTCGAAATTCCACCCGACCGGTAGCTGTTCTTTGTGCAGGGAGAAAAAGTGCTTGGTGTAGGCCGAGAACATGTCTTCCATCAGAAGGCTGGTTTCAAATGGCCCGCGCTTCGGCGCTTCAAATTTTTCGTCGGGCGAAATGCCGCCGCCGCCGTAAACGGTGCGGCCGCTGTCGGTCATTTTGACGTCCGCCGGATTCCGCGCCTCGGTGTTGTTGCGGTAGTAATAGTCGAAAAACGAGACGCTCGAGTAGTCGCGCTGGATCAGCCGGCCACTCGGCGTGTAGTATCTGGCGGTAGTGAGAGCCAGACCCGTGTTCTCCATTAACGGAAACACTGTCTGAACCAGGCCCTTGCCGAACGTGTTATCGCCCAGAATCCAGGCGCGATCGTGATCCTGAAGGGAGCCGGAGAGAATCTCCGAGGCGCTGGCCGAATTGCGGTTCACAATGACGACGATCGGATAGCTCAACCCGTGATTGCCTTCAGTCGCCTTATACGACCGTTCTTCCGATGCGCGCCCGTGCTGCGATACCACTTCGGCACCTTTTGGCAGCAAATGGCCGGCCACGGCAACTGCTTCAGTCAGCAGGCCGCCGGGATTGCCGCGCAAATCCAGAACAAGTCCCTGGAGGTGATCCTCATCCAGTTTCTTCAGGGCTGCCATGAAGTCGGCGCTGGTTGTCTCGATGAAGCCGGTCTTATCGATTCTAAGGTAGCCAATGCCCGGCTTCAGCATAAAATACGCCGAGACGCTGGAGTGCTCGATTTCGTCGCGGATGAGGTCGAAAACGAGTTCTTCGCCGCCTTCGCCGCGGCTCACTTTAATCTTGACGGCCGTACCGCGCGGGCCTTTCAGAAGGTCGACGACTTCGGAAGAACCCAGTCCAAGCGTGTTCGTGCCGTTGACGTTGATAATCACGTCGTTGGGACGCAGACCGCCTTTGTATGCGGGCGATCCGACAAAGGGATCCACAACAACGGTCTCCATCACGCCGTTCGGCCCGGGTTTGCCCACGATTTCCATGCCAACGCCATAGTAGTGGCCGCGCTGATCGTCGCGCATTTGCTTCAGGGCCTTGGGGTCGAAGAAGTGCGAGTGCGGATCGAGCGTCAGCAACATGCCGGGGATTGCGCCATCGTAAATCGCGCGGTCGGCGTTCAGAGGATCGGCGAAGTTCTCTTCGACGGTGGAGTAAAGGCGCGTGAAGTCTTTCACGCTGGCGCTGATTTCATCGTCTCCGCTGGCGGCCGACGCCGTTTGCGTGGTGGGTCCGAATGTGCCGCCGATGACGGCGCCGGTGAGGACGAGAACCGGAATCAGGAAAAACGACCGGCGTTTGTTCGGCGTTACCAACTGGGCCATAAACTTAAATCTCCCCTTGGGTCCGCTTCCTGCCGCGGCCTCTTAACTCTAAGATACACAACTACCGTCTGCGCACTGATCTGAAAGACGGCGCTACAAGGCAGACGTTAGTTTTTGGCGGCTGGTTTCCCCGGCGTCGGCCTGGACGAACTCGTCTTCGGGGGAGCCGAACCGGGTTTCGGAGACTTCGTCAGGTTTTCGGCGATAAAGAGTCCGCTTTTGCCGCCGGCCACGATGTCGAGATCGCCGTCGCCGTCGATATCGACCACGGGAGTTTGCAGGCCCGCGCCCATGCGGCCGCCGTAATCGATGAGGTGCCGAATCCACTCTAAGCCGCCGTTGCCGGACGGCCCCCGGCCGGTTGCAGGCACCTTCCGGTATTCGTACCAATACAGACCCAAAGGCTCTTTTTCGCCCGGGTCCGAGCCGTTATGCGCCATGTAGCGCTTCCCCGTGACCAGATCCAACTGGCCGTCGCCATTCAGATCGACGAGCGTCGAGGAATGCGCCTGCGACCAGGAATTGTCGATCGTGTGGCGCACCCATGCGGCATCCTTGCCCGGCTCGGCCGGCATTTGCTCGAACCAGAAAATGCCATAATCGTGCGCGGCGGTGGTGAGAATATCCCTGCGCCCGTCGCCATTGAGGTCGAGCACGTACATAAAGCCGAAACTGGTGCGGGTCGGCGGGGCTGGCGGCGTACCCGCTCTTCCCGCCGGAGCGGGCGGCGTCGCCCAGTCGGTCGCGTGGAATGTCCATTTGCCGTCGTTGGCGGGATTTGCCGGGTCGGGCGGCGCTTCGAACCATCCCTGCGGCGTGAGAATGTCATTGCGGCCATCGCCATTGATGTCGCCGACGCCGATTCCGTGCCCGTAGCTCTTATCGCTCACCACGTGTTTGACGAACTTGTGGTCTTTCAGCTCAAACCAGGCGAGCGGCACCGTGGGGCGGTCGAATTCCGGCAGAACATCCTGCGTTTTGCCATCGTTTTTCAGATCGACCAGAAACGCGAACTCGGTGGGACCGCTGGCATCGATTTCGGTCTTGACCCACTCTTTCACCGAGGGCGACGCGACATTCTTCCCGGGATTCTTCATCCAGACGATATTGCCGGAAAAATAACCGAACTGGACGATATCGGGGTAGCCGTCGCCATCCACATCGAGGATGAGGTCGCTGAAATTATCCACGTAGTTCGACGTGAAATTGATCTCGCGGATCGGATGCTTCTTCCATAACGGCGCTTCGTACCAACTATCGCCGGAAATAATGTCAAGGAGTCCGTCCTTGTTGATATCGGCGATAGCGGTAGTTTCCGTGGCGCCGGGATCGATCATCTTAACGCGGAAGGCAATATCTGGTGGACGGCTGGCTGCGGCGAGAATTGCGGCGGTGGCGATCGGAATCAGGATTTTTCGCATCGGAGCGGCTCCTTGGATTTTGTTCTTCCAGACAATGATATATCCCCAACGGCGCGCCGAGCGGGGGAGGCGCGGAGGGTCGGGGATTGGACATTCCGTAGCCAATGCGGAGGTTCCTCTGGTGCATCGCGATCCCAGCCAATGCGGCGCCCGAAATCCGACCGGGAACAATATCAGCCGGCGCGGCGTCTTATAATCGAAAGCATGTTTGAGGCCCCGGTGACCGGATCCTGTTCGCTGAACATAAATGCGAGTCTCACCTCCGAGCAGCAGGCCACGCTTGAGGACCTGGCGCTGGTCTCCGCTCTCCAGCGTGCCGATTCGGATGCCTACGAAACCCTGATCCGGCGGTTCCAGTCGCCCGTTTACAACCTGGCCTGGCGGTTGCTGGACGATGCCGCCGACGCGGGCGACGTAACCCAGGAGGTGTTCCTGAAAGTTTTCCGCAGCGTCAAGAGCTTTCGAGGCGATAGCACGCTGCGCACGTGGATATACCGCATCGCGGTGAACGAGGCTCACAACCGCCGGCGATGGCTGTTCCGGCACCGCAAAGGCGAAACGGGGATTGAAGACGTTTATTCGGCGGACGACAACCGGGAGGCGCCACTGGTCGATGCCGGCGAAACGCCCTTCGATTTCACGATGAACCACGAGGCGCAATTGCTTCTCGAAGAAGCGCTGGGCGCCGTCAGTCCGGCGTTCCGGACGGTGCTGGTGCTGCGCGAGGTGGAGGAGTTGAATTATGAGGAGATCGCGAACATTCTCGATATCTCCATCGGCACGGTGAAATCGCGACTGGTGCGGGGCCGCGAGGCCCTTCGGCGCTATCTGACCAGCCGGCTGAACCCGGCGGGTTCATTGCAACTGGTTCCGGGTTCGGTGAAGTAGATGGGTGAAGCTCAAATGGGTGACGCTGTGGAAGAATTCCAATGCAAGTCCGTGCGTGTCAACTTGTGGGACTACGCCGCACGCGAACTGCCCGCAGCCGAGCACGCGGCCATGGACTCCCACCTGGATGCGTGCCGGGATTGCGACCGGTGCCTGGCCGACGTCTCTTCTCTCCGGACGGGTTTCCGGCATATGCCGGTGCAACCCGTTCCTCCGCTTGTGGAGACCAAGCTCCGCGTGATCGCCTCGCGGGAGCGCTCCCGTCAGTTGCTGCTGCAAAATCCCGGCGCCTGGCTGCGGGACAAATTCGGCCGCGCCATGATGCAGTTCGATAATTTCCTGCGGCCGTATGCCGTGCCTGCTACCGGCGGCCTTCTTACGTCCTGCCTGTGCTTTTCGCTCATCGCGCAAACCCTGCAGCTCCGGCCTTACCTTCTCGACCTGGACAACGACATGCCGATCGGTCTTTACACGGAAATGACGGTCGACGATGTCTCGCCTTTCGACTTCTCAAAGCAGGACGTGACTATGGAATTAACGGTGGACGCCAACGGCGCCGTTACGGACGTCACCCCCCTGCTGCAGAGCGGTTCTCAGCCGACGCCCGAGCAACTCAATCTCATTGCCGGCTGGGTTCTGTACAGCACCTTTACGCCGGCGGTTCGTGCGGGGCAACGGGTTTCGAGTAAGCGTCTGTTCGCCATCCGGCATTTCGACGTGGAGGCCCGGCAGTGGTCGCCAACGCGTGAAATACCGGCCGAGGGACTTTAACCTTCCGAGACTTCGCTTTCCGCCTTTCCGTCTCCTCCCTTCCCCAACGGCCTCTTCCTGACAATCGTGGCGCGTCAAAAACTTGGTCAACATTTCCTCGCGAGCGAACGCATTCTCGAGCGCATCGCCCGCGCGGCGTGCCCTGAAAATACCGAACAGGCAGTTGAAATTGGCCCGGGGCGGGGGTCATTGACGGAACGCCTTCTGGATCGCTCACGCCATGTGGTGGCCATCGAAATGGACCGGGAACTTGTTGCGCACGTGCGGGAGCGGTGGCCGGAAGATCCCCGCCTTGAGTTGGTCGAAGGAAACGCGCTGGAAATCGACTGGACGCAGTGGGGTCCTGGCGTGCTCGCGGGCAATCTCCCTTACTACGTCGCAACCGCGATTATCTCGAAATACCTTGCCAATCCCGGCGAATTGCGGCAAGCGGTATTCCTGATTCAGAAGGAAGTTGCCGAAAGGGTTACCGCGAGGCCGGGCACGCGCGATTTTGGTTACCTTTCGGTGTCGTGCCAGTATCTGGCGGCAACGGAGTATCTTTTCGGCGTTTCGCCCGGCGCGTTCCGCCCGCCACCGAAGGTGGATTCGGCTGTGATCCGCCTGACGCCGCGGCCGGATGTTAACCGCGAAGAGGCCCCGACATTCCTCGAATTCGCATCGGTTTGTTTCAGGCAAAAGCGGAAGACTCTGCGAAATAATCTGTCTTCGCGGCATCCCGCGGAGATCCTGGCCGCGTTGCCCGCCTCTTCAATGCGCGCCGAGCAACTGAGCGTGGCGGAACTGGTGGAATTGTTCAGGAAGCTCGGCTGATCCCGACGCCGCCCCCGCCGGCCAGCCGAATCCCCGCATTATCATGGTTTGATCCCGTCCGCCGCATGAGTACTGCCACCCTCTCCATCCTGATTCCCCTGTACAACGAGGAAGAGTTCATTGCCGAACTTCTGAGGCGCGTGGTGGCGGCTCCGTTGCCAGACGGACTGGACCGGGAAATCATCGTCGTCGACGATTCGTCCACGGACGATTCGGTAGAACTCGTCGAAGAATTCATCAATGCCCACCCGGAAGCGAAAATTCGGCTTCTGCGGCAGGTTCCCAACCGTGGCAAAGGGGCTGCGATTCGCATGGCCATCGACGCGGCAACGGGCGAGTTCAGCGTCATTCAGGACGCCGATCTGGAGTACAACCCGAACGAACTGGGCAAGCTGATGGGGCCGCTGCTGCGCGGCGACGCGGATGCCGTCTTCGGCTCTCGTTTTCTGGTTGCGAATGAAACCCGCGTCCTTTATTTCTGGCACTCTGTCGCCAACGGCTGGCTCACGCTGCTCTGCAACATTGCCTGCGACCTGAACCTGACGGACATGGAAACCTGCTACAAGGCTTTCCGCACCGTGCTGGTCCGGGGTATTCCGCTCACCAGCGAGCGCTTCGGCATGGAACCAGAACTTACGATTAAGCTGGCGCGGCGCAAGGCGCGCATCTACGAGACCTCAATCAGCTATCACGGCCGGACGTACGAAGAAGGCAAGAAGATCGGCCTTTCGGACGCATTCGATGCGCTGTGGGTCATCCTGCGCTCGCGCTTTACCAGCCGCATCTACCGCGAAGCGGTGCCTCATGTTCTCGAAACGCTTTCCGTCGCTCCGCGCTTCAATGGCTGGATGGCGGATACGATTTCCCCGTTTATCGGCGCCCGGGTATTGGAAATCGGCGCCGGCATGGGCAACCTGACGCGCAAACTTTGCCGCCGCCGAAAGCTGTACGTTGCGACGGACATGAACCCGGAGTATGTGGAACAACTGCGGATGGCTTTCCGGCACAGGCCTCTGGTGCGGGTAGCCAGGTTCGATACGGAGAGGCCAGAGGATTTTCCCGCGTATGAAGGTGCTTTCGACACGGTGATTTGTCTGCACGTGCTGGAGCACCTCGCCGACGACGCCTCGGCTCTTGTGCGAATCGGAACCTTGTTGCAGCCCGGTGGCAGGCTGATTCTGCTGGTACCGAACGATCCTTCGGCTTACGGTTCGCTCGACGCGGCGCTCGGCCATCAGCGCCGTTACGCCAGCGGACGGCTGAAGGACCTTGTCGAAAAGGCGGGATATGAAGTCGAGAAGGTGCTCGATTTTAACCGCATCTCCACTCCGGGTTGGCATTTTACCGGCAAAGTGCTCAGGACGACAACGGTCTCAACGGCGCTGCTGAAGGTTTTCGACCGGCTGGTTTGGTTGTGGCGGCGCATCGATTCGGCGTTGCCATGGCAACCGATGTCGCTGATAGTAATTGCCCGCCGCCGTGCGCCGCGGCCCGTGCGCTGAAAGGAGGCTCCCTATTTTCCCTCGGCAGGCCCGCCAATTTTCTGCGCCATGCCGATATCGAACTTCCTGAAATCGAAGTCCTCGATATGCACGTTCTCGCGCAGATTCTTCACCACAATTCGCGCAGCCAGATGATCCTCGCTTCCCACCTGCATCCATAAGCCCTCGCCCAGTGGCGCCTGATCCACATTCATGCTGGTTCCCTTCTGCACGCTGGCCAGCAGCCCTCCCCCGATGCGGAAGTTATCGTAAAAATGCACTTCGAGCCGCGCCACTTGTTTGTCGGCTTCGTCTATCCAGATCGTGCCGGCGAGTTTCTTCGCCGCGCTCTGATCCATGCCGCTGGCCTTCGCGTTCGGATCGCCCGCAAAATCGAAGACCAGCGTGTCCCTGCCGCGGAACGAAACGCGCCGCGGGTTCGACGTCTTCGCTACCGCCAGGATCTGGCTGACGATGCGGGCACGTCCGCCGCCCCGCCCGCGCTGTGCGCCGTGGGCAGCTTTGATGTAGCCTTCGATTTCCTTCTTTACACGCTCCAGTTCGCGTTCCCGCTCATGCGGGCTGAGTTCGACGCCGTCTTTCTTCACGAGCCGGATCACCCTGTGGCCGTTGACGAAGAATACTTCCGATTCCTCGCTCTTCGTCTCTTTCACAGCTGCGCTTGCATCGAGAGTGTCCGTGCGAACGATCTCGTGGAAGGTGTAATTCTCCCGAATAGCGTCGGTTTTGTGCTGGTGCTGCTGAACTTCCTTCAGAAGGGCGGTGACATCGGGAATTGCGGCGGTGCTGTCCGGAGCTGTGCCGGTTTGGGCCAACGCCGCAATCCCGGCGAATAAGGCGAGACATGCGGCCTTGCCGAACGCCGTGTGGTGCAGGTTCTTAAGTTGGGGAACCACGTACGTCTCCCAGCTTGCCATACTTGACACCACGTGATATGCATTTGCCGACTGCAAGCCTTTGCCGATGCTCTCCGCGAGAACCCCGCGCTCACGCTCCCGGGACGAACGCGCGGATAGCCCAGTAGACAAATGCGGAAACCAGTGCCGCCGCGGGTATCGTGAGGACCCACGCCATCACGATTCCGCCGGCCAACTGCCAGCGCACGGCCCGCGTCCGCTGAATCGACCCCACACCGGCAATCGCTCCCGCAATGGCATGCGTGCTTGAAACCGGCAGCCCAAGCCAGGTAGCGAAAAGAATGGAAATCGCGGCTCCGGTCTCGGCGCAGAAGCCGCTTCGCGGGCGCAGGCGCGTGAGACGAGTTCCCATGGTGCGGACAATGCGCCAGCCGCCGCTCATGGTGCCAAGTCCGATCGAAACGCTGGAGGCCGCGATCACCCATGAAGGAACATGAAAATCCTTCTGTATTCCGCCCGCCACAAGCACAGCAGTAATAATCCCCATCGTCTTCTGTGCGTCGTTGGTGCCATGCGCGCAGCTGAACAGCCCCGCCGAGACCAGTTGATAGCGACGAAAATGCCGGTCCATCTGCGCCGGCGTGAAGCGCTGGAATACCCAGTAAACACCCACCATGAGCAGATAGGCCAAAGCCATTCCGATAAGTGGCGACAGCACGATGAACAGCACAGTTATGCCCCATTTGCCGGCGACAAGTCCGGTCAACCCGGCCTTGGCAATCGCCGCTCCCGCGTAGCCGCCGATCAGGGCGTGCGAGGAACTGGTGGGCAAAGCCCAATACCAGGTCAGGAGATCCCAGACGATCGCGCCCAGCAACCCGGCAAGCACGACCCATGGCGTGACCAGCCGGACCTGGACGAAGCCGCTGCCAATGGTAGCCGCCACGCCGGTTCCCAGCGCGAAAGCCGCGACGAAGTTGAAGAAGGCGGCCCAGAGTACCGCCACCCCGGGCGTGAGCACACGCGTGGAAACCACGGTCGCAATCGAGTTCGCCGCGTCGTGAAAGCCGTTAATGTAGTCGAATACCAGCGCGATCGCGATGATGACGACCACCAGAACGAAATGGCTCATAAAGGGATCAGTTATGCTTCACGGAGACGTTCTGAATGATATCGGCGACGTCTTCGCAACGATCGGTAGTGGCCTCGAGCAGTTCGTAGATTTCCTTCTGGCGGATCAGCGCGATGGGGTCCTTTTCGTACTGGAATAGACCAGCCAGGAGATTTCGCTCGAGTTTGTCCGCCGCGTTTTCGAGCCGGTTCACTTCGATGCAGAAATCGATAACGGCGCGTTTCTGGTGCAGCGCCTCCAGCGCGCGGGCGAGGATCGTGCAACAGGAGTGGACTACCTCCGCCAATTCCGTCACCGCCGGCGGAATCGGCTTCAGCTTGTAAGCGACGATGCGGAAGGTGACATCGTCGATCCCGTCCAGCACGTCGTCGAGTTTGGTGGCGAGAGCCTGAATGTCTTCGGGATCGAAGGGCGTGATGAACGTGGCGCGGAGGTTGTGGAAAATGTCGTGGACGACCTGGTCTCCTTCGTCTTCAATGGCGCTCATCTCCTTCTCGATCCGGCAGACTCCGTCGTAACCGTCGCGCAGCCCGCTGAGAAGAAGTTTCGACGCGCGACACATGATCTGAGTGTGGCGTTCGAAGAGATAGAAAAACTTGTCGTTCTTCGGTAACAAATTCATGACGATGTGGAGATATCTTAGACTATCGAATCGATATCGACGGCAGGAGTTCCGTCAATTTCCCCTTTCCACTGCCCGCATCCGCGATCTCCGCGGCAGGCGAACGGGCTCGGCCTGGTCTCCCGATTGCGGTTGGCGCGGCATTGGAGGGCAGGCATTGCCGAAGCTGCGCGGTGGAGCGCGCACGCGAACGATCCCGCCGCGAGCTCAACCGGCCCTATGCCGTTCCGATCGCGGAATCGGAAGTCAGTGTCCCCGGTGGCCAAAGCAGCCCTTCGCCGAGCAATTCCTGCAATAGCGGCGTCCGCGGGTAAGGGTGGCCGCGATAGTGCCGGAAGCCCTCGCCGTGCGAGAACCCCACGCGGCGTCCGCGCTCCCTGGTCCATTCCTCCATAGACTCCAGATAGTCGTCCGTCCCATGGTGCTGCTGAAGCCACCGCCGCTGGCTCGCATGTTCGGCGAGCATCTCCCGCTTGCACCCGAAGGTCTCCGCGACGTTGACAACGAAGTCCGGCGCGACCGGACGTCCCTCGCGATCTTCGCCCCCTATCGGGTCCATCCAGTAAAGATGCGGAATCGCATCGATCGCCGGAGCCGGGTCTTCCGCGCCCGTCGTGTAGTTCGGCGCGGGCGCTGCGAAGCAGGCATCGCGCACCAGCAAGCTGGCGGCCTCGTGATCGCCCAGGTAATCCACGGGTGAGGAAGTCAATACGATTTGCGGGCGTGTTCTTCGCAGCGCTTCCACCACGACGCGGCGCGACGTGTCGCTGTTGAATATCGCGAGGTCGCGCATCTCGAGACACATGTAGGCGGCGCCGATCCGCGCAGCCGACCGCGCGGCCTCGGCTCTGCGGACGGCGCCAATTTCCTCGGGTCCCATTTCCCGCGATCCGCAGTCTCCCGGCGTGAACGTGGCGATGGTGAGCGCGTGTCCCCGATCGGCGAGCAGCGCCATCGTGCCGCCCGCCAGGATCTCAACGTCGTCGGGATGCGCATGTATCGCCAGAATTCTGGTTCGAGTCATTTTCAGTTTCTATGTTATCGGGCGAAAACCGGAAAGGGCACCCTAATCGGCAGGCGCTACCGCCGCAACGCCACCGAGCGAATCGCCGTCTCCAGGGCCCTGGCATCGAAGTCCTCTTCGATCAACGCGCTCGAATAACGAACCCGACCGTCGGCTGCGATCACATAAACATGGCTAGGCCAGGCAGAATACGCCTTTTCCGCTGCGTTCTCGAGTCCGTCCACAACGGCGGGAAATCGCAGATGCAGCTTGCGCTGGCACATCACCGCGTAACCGTTTTTCTCGTCCATCGACGAGGGCATCGCAAGGTCCACCTTCTCGCGTTCATTGACCGTGCTTTGCCACTGGCCCGTGGCGTGGGCTTCGCGGATATAAACCTGAAGGAAGGCCACGCTGCCCTGCAACTTCTGTGCGAGGTCGTTCAATACCGGAGCGGCCTTGCGGAAGTTCGGGCAAGTGTAGCTGCCGAAGACCAGAACCGTTGGTTTTCCCTGGGCCGGAATCCGGGTTGTGCCGCCGCCTTCCGATTTCGCCAGCTGAAATACCGGCGCGGGTTGTCCCTTCACCGGGCCGGTCTGGGGATCAATCCGGTCGGCAGCTGCCGTCGCTGCCGGCTTCGGCGAATACTTCGCCGCCAGCGCCTGCTCACGCGCCGCTTCCGTAGCCTTTCCCGATTTTTTGTCGAGGTCCGCCAGGCGCGAATGCGCGGTACCGAATTCCGGCCACTCACGGATAATGCCTGTAAGTTCGGTGCGCGCTTCCTGCGTCTTGTTTTCGCCGATCAGAGCGTCGGCCAGCGCCAGGCGCGCATCGCTGGCGTTGGGCCGCAGCAGGATGGCGCGGCGAAGAAACGGCTCGGCCTCGGCGTACTTCCGCCGTCGCGACAGTATCGACGCCGAAAAAAAGTTGGCTTCGTAGTCGTTCGGGTCGGCCTTCAACTGCTTTGCGAAAGCCTCCAGCGCGGCGTCGGGATCGCCGGCGAAAACCAGCGCCTGCCCGTAGTAAGACTGCACATGGGCGAGATCGGGATTCAGTTGAATCGCGCGGCGCAGCGCGCTCAACGCGGATGGGTAATCGTGCGACGTGAACATGGCCATGCCCAGCGCGTACTGCCCTTCCGCCGAAGAGTCGTCCTTTAGAATCGGGTCCAGCACGCGCTGCGCCTCGGCCGTCTTCCCCGTCTTGAGATAGGCGATGCCCAGCACATAAGCCAGCGCCTTGTCGGACCCCGCATCGCCCGCAAGCGGTTCCACGATGGCAAGAGCCTGCGCCGGCTCGCCCAGTTGCAGCAGGCAATCGGCCGCCAGCAGTGCCGCCGGATGGCTCGCGGGCTCGGCGTCATGTAACGCGGTCAGAATCGGAGCCGCATCTTTTAACCTGCCCGACTTATAATACGCGAGCGCAAGATTCCGCTTCAGAACCGATTGAAATTGTGGCGGCGCGCCGTCGAGAGCCTTCAGGTACTCGGGGATCGCCTCCTCGTAACGCCCAAGCCCGACCAGCGCGGCGCCCAGATTGGAGTGCGCGCCTACGTTGGAACCGTCGAGGGCCAGGCTCTTCCGATACGCATCGACCGCGCCCGCCAGATCGCCCTTCTGCTGCAGATCGACTCCCTGACGATAGAGAGCCGAAGCATCCTGCGCCGGCGTCCGGGCCGCGAACAACAGGACAAGGAGAAGTCCGGCCGCAATCCTACTGCGGCCGCGTGGGCGGGGGCTGATTCCTTCCGTCATATTGCAGCGACCGCCGCTGTCACGCCATCGCGGCGCCGTCGTTCACGGCGTCACCAGGCAAAGCAGCGGCACTTCGGATCATAGCAAAATCCGGGCGGTGCTTTACGGCGATTCGTCGATGACTTCGAGAGCGTTGATGGCGGCGTAATTCTGGCTGGGAACCAGCGAAATCAGGATCTTGCCCTGTGGGGTTGGCTCAACTCCACGCTGCGTGACAATCACGGCGCGTTTGATGGACCCGGACTCCTTCAAAATGTCGAAATTCTTCTTCAGCAGTGCGCCATTGAGCAGAATGTCGAACGCCCGGTTCCCGACGCCCCCGCCCCCCGGGTTGCCCTCACCAAACCAGTTCTCGGCAAAGTAGAGATTCACCGTGTACTTGCCGGGTTGAGCCACCGGAAGCGCATATGTGATGTTGCCGAAACGCTCGCTGCGAAACAGTTCCGGGTCCGCATTCTCCACACTGGAATTCAGCCGCGGGATGATTTGCCCGCCCCGGGCGTAATGATCGGGGTCCCACGTTACGCCGCGACTATCCGTCAGGCCATGGTCGCGCGCCGCGATTCTGTAGGGCCGTATTTTGCCGGCGACGCCGGGCTGGATGGAGATGGCATTCAGAAACGGCGACTTCGTGTCGGGCAGAAAGTCCAGATGAACTTTTCCGTCGGCGGCCGGCGAAACATCCTTAAAAACCTTGATATCCGCCATACTCGGGGAACCGGCGTCTGCAATGACATCGAAGAGGCTCTCGACGGGCTTTCCATTCAGTCGGACCTGGAACAGGCGGGTTGTCTCGCCCCCTCCCGCCGCGTTGTTTTCGCCGAACAAGGTCTCGGCAAAGTAGAGCCGCAATTCATAGATGCCCGGCTTCAAGGGAATGTCGTAGCTGAAATTGCCTTCCCGGCGATTGCGGTAGATCTGCTGATCGCGCGTTCCCCATATCACCTGGTTGCTCGGCGATTGGACCGGGGAACCCCCCGTAAAATAACGGTCGCTTTGCCAGCTCCTTTCAAAGGAATCTGTGTAGCTCCCGGATTCCACTCCGCAGAGTATCCGAACCTCCTCGCCTGGGAGCGCGGCCGGGAATGTGCTTACGGACGCTGAAATCCGTCGGTAGTGGCTGCGCGACATAACGAAAAGCGCCGCCCCCACGACCAGAAGCGTAAACGCCGCGAGCACCAACCATCTTCTCCATCGGGCGGAACCAGCCGCGTCGTCCGGATGTGGTGAAGCCGGGCCGATTTCCATCACAGCCGGCACTGTCGCGATCTCAACCGGGTGTGTCGCTTCCTCCTGCGACATGGCGGCAAGCGTGCTCCGCGTTTGACCGTCCGCCGGGGCCTGAACGGTTTCTGGGTTCCGCAACGGCACCAGCCCTTCGGTTCGCCCGGCTATCGGTGCCGCCGGGGCCCGGACGCGAACAAATTTCGGCGTGTACTGCCCGGAAGGGATCTCGATCTGGAGCTCGTGCGCCGCCCCCTCGCCTTCGTAGTACTCCTTGAGACGCTTTCTCAGCCTGTGGGCTTCCACCCTGACAATCGAATCTCGCTTCTGGTCGAAATCCGGTTTGCGGCCCAAAGCGTCGACCGCGATGTTGTACTCTTTGATCTCGTCGGCTGCTCCGTCGAAGTACTTGTCGCATACGTACCTCAGCAAGAGAGCGAGATTTGGAGCGCGGCTGAAAATCCCCGACGCCAGGAGTGCATCGACTTCCAGCCGTTCTTTCTCAAACATTTCAGCAGTCTGCATGGTCGAACCAATCCACAGGGACCCGAGTGGAGTATATTATGCATCCGGTCTGCAGCGCAAGCGTTTTCAGCGAAAAAATGTCTCGGCACGACGGCTGGCTGGTACCGGTTCCGGTTTTGTTAACGATCCCGGCGCGATTCGTTAACCTCGATGCCACAATTCCATGCATTACCTTTATTATCATACATGTAACGTACATGTGACGAGCAGCGACGCAACGGTTAATCTGGCCGATCCGAGAAATCTATACCGAAAACGAACGAGCCGTGCGCCCCGAAGGCTGGTTTTGCAGCCCGCACGCGATCTGCGAAGGCAGGCCACAACCCGCCAGTCGATTAATCCAACCTTTCGCCACCGTATAATTTTATTCATCACGTTGAAACTAAAGGCTTTACATCGTTAACCTGTCGCGTTGGTACCAAGTTAACCGCTTTATCCTAGCCATGGGCCTCGTATAAATGTACTATTCATGAAGCCGACCTTTACACAACTTTGCGACAGGGCTGGTTTTGGTCCAATAGGGGTTTTATGACATCTGACAAGAGGTCCACAATAACAGACATGTTTAGAACAAGACTTTTTTTGGCGCTGGCGACCGCGTGCGTAGCCTTCGCGCCGAACTTGCCCGCGCAATCCATATATACGACGCTGACGGGAATCGTCTCCGATCCGTCTCAGGCAGTAGTGCCTCAGGCGAAAGTCGTGCTGCGCGATCAGGGGTCGGGGTCCCTGCGCGACACGGTGACGAATAACGAAGGCTACTATACCTTCGCGTCAGTGCCCGTCGGTACCTACGAGTTGAACGTCGAGGCGAAGGGCTTTGAGAAATACAAAGCAAGCGACATCGAGATGCGCGGCGGCGAAAAGCGTAATCTGAATGTCAGCCTGACTGTCGGCGCAACCACGGAGACGGTAGACGTGACGGGCGTGAACGACGCCGAGGTTCCGGTCGACTCCGGCGAGAAGTCCACGACGCTTTCCACCAAGGAGTTGCAGAACTTCATCCAGACTGGCAGCAACGCGGCCGAGTTCATCAAGATCATGCCGGGCTTTGGCATCAATAACGGCACGTCGAACGCCCCCAACTACACCGGGGAGGTGATCGGGATCAACGGCGGCGGCAACGCCGGTTCGCAGAGTCCCCTCAACGGAGCGTATTCTTACAATGGATTACCCGGTAATTCTCTTGACATCACGGCCGACGGAGCCCACGTTTCCGATCCCGGCTGCAATTGCGACACGCCCGTCAACCCCAACTCCGACATGATTGCGGAAATTAAGGTAACGATGTCCAACTTCAGCGCCGAGAATCAGAAGGGACCGGCGGTTATCAGCACGGTGGCCAAGTCCGGCGGCAGGGACCTTCACGGTTCCGGGTTCTTTTATGCCCGCAACTACGCGATGAACGCCAACGACGCTCTCTTCAATCAACAGGGGCAATCCCGGCCGGAAAACAAGTATTACTACCCAGGCTTTACCGTCGGTGGTCCGGTTATTTTCCCGAAAACCAATTTCAACAAGAAACGGGACAAGCTGTTCTTCTTTACGGGCTACGAGTACTTCTACCAGGTGCTCGACACCGGCCTCCTGCAGGCGACCGTGCCTACCGCGAACGAACTGGCTGGCAATTTCTCTCCGGCCTCGGTTGCGGCAGAAGGAAACAAGACGGCATCTGGTGGCGCTCCGGGACAAATCAACAACACCACCAACCCATTTTTCGGTTCGTTTAACAATGGAGTGCTCGCTCCGTCGTTGATCGATCCCAACATGCAGAACCTGATGAAGCTCTATCCGACTGCAAACGCCAATCCGAATGCCACCGGCGGCTTCAACTATGTACAGGCTGAAATCTTCAACCAGAACAACACGCAGTGGATGACGCGTGTCGACTACAACATCAGCGACAGCACCAAGCTGTTCGTTCGGTTCAACCTTCAGGGCGAAGTTCAGCAATTCCCGGTAGGCCTCTGGTGGCGGCAAACCGATCAGGTTCCGTATCCGACCCCGATCGAAGGCAAGAACTCGTCCGATTCGATCACAGCTTCGCTGACCCATGTGTTCAGTCCGACCATGACTAACGAGTTCGTATTCGGCTACACTTATGTCGGCTTCCCGAATGTTTTCCAGGATCCTTCCAAAGTGAACCGCGCGAACGTTGGTTACAGCTACGCCGGTCTCTTCAAGAACGGCGTAGCCCAGATGCCCTCATTTGGCGGCCTCGGCTGGACACCGCAGGAAGCCGCTGTGGTTTTCAATCCCGGTGGATTTGAAGCGGGCGGTCCGTCAGCTGGACTATATGCGGATAAATGGCTTCCCAGCGCCAGCGACACCGTTTCCAAAGTTTGGGGTACGCATACCGCCAAGTTTGGCCTTTTCTGGGAACATATTCGCAACTCCCAGCCGGCAAATAACGACACCAATGGCAACCTGAACGTCTGGGCTTCGCAATCCAATACGACGGGCAACGAATACGCAGACTTGCTCCTCGGCAACCTGGATCAATACACCGAAACTAACTTCAACCGCATCAATGATATCGGATACACGACTTTCGAGGGATTCGGTCAGGATTCCTGGAAAGTGAATAAGCGGCTCACTCTCGATCTCGGTATCCGGTTGACCCACTTCACTCCCTGGGCGGACAACGAAGGCTTCGGCTACTCGATCTTCGATCCTTCCAAGGTCAATCCGGCCTGCACTCCGATCCAGTATTGCGGATTCGAGTGGCACAAGATCGATCCATCTGTGCCGATAGGAGGTTTCCCGACCCGCGCGCTGTTCTACCAGCCTCGCGTCGGTGCGGCATACGATCTTTTCGGGAACGGCAAGACAGTCCTTCGTGGTGGATGGGGCCGTTACTACTACCACTCCGGACAGTTCACCAGCGGTCTTGATGTCGCGGCCGGAAGCGAAACTATTACGCTCGGCAACAACTCCGGGACCAAGACGTACAACTCGGTATCAAATGGCGCGGTGACTCCTCTGTTGGCAAGCGAGATTTCAACGATCAACCCCGGCACCTCGGCAGGATCGCCGGCAGCCGTCGATAGCACCGATAATAAGCAGCCGCACACCGACAGTTACAGTGCGACAGTGTCCAGACGCCTTCCGTGGTCAAGTCTGCTGGAGGTGGCCTACGTTGGAAACGTAAGCCGCGATCAGGCGAACAGCAGCGGAGCCGGCAGCAACATCAATCTCGTTCCGGCCGGGTCCCTCCAGGCTCTGGCGACGAAGCTCGGTGTCTCGAACGCCAATAGCCTCAGCACAGGCCAGATCAATTCTCTTCGCCCGCTGCCGGAATACAATGACGTTTTCCTGGCCACCAATAACGCCTATTCCAACTACAACGCACTGCAGGTGACGTGGGTCAGAAGCAAGGGTCGTTACGTGATCAACATGAATTACACTTACGGGAAGTCGATGGGAATCGTCAACCCGGCGCTCGACCAGTACAATCTCAACAACGATTACGGCGTGCTGGCCAATAATCGCCCGCAGATCTTCAACGCAGCTTATTCCGTCGAACTGGGCAGTCCGGTCAAGAACAAAGCCGCCGGCTCGTTGATCAACGGCTGGCAATTGTCCGGCATCACGCAGCTTCAAAGCGGGACGAACCTTGTCGGCCAGAGCGGAGAGAACTTCGGAATGGCGCTAAACGGCGCCGTCATTCCGGGGTCGCAGTCGGCGCTGAACCCGAATGGAGTCGGCATCAGCAACCTGACGCTGCTCGGCACGCCGGACATACAGTTGAATCCGATCGAGACATGTAATCCGGCTTCCGGTCTTGGACATAATCAGTTCATTAATCCGACCTGCTTCTCTTTCCCCACCAAGGTAGGGCAGAATGGACCGAGCGTACTCGCTCCGATCTATGGGCCGGCGTTCTTCAACTCGGATCTGGGACTCTTCAAGAACTTCAATATGAGCGAAGGTAAGAGGAAGCTCCAGTTCCGCTTCAATGCTTATAACTTCCTCAACCATCCGTTGTGGTCGTTTAACGGTAATAACCTCTCGCTTGGCTTCAATCCGAACGGTACAGTATCAACCCCGGATTTCGGAACGGTGAACAGCAAGCAGGGACACCGTGTGGTACAGGCCGCCGTCAAGTTCTACTTCTAAAGAACCTGGCTGCTACTGAGCTTGATAAACTGGGACGGGATGGCTTTTCCTGTCCATGACGATGAATGCAGATAAAGACGTTGAGGGGCGATTCCGAAAGGGATCGCCCCTTCTGCTTGTTCTCGCGGCCTTGTCTGCTTTCGCGCAATCGTCGGTTCCTTCGGGGGCCAGATATTGGACGGCATCCACGCGTTTCGTCGGATCTTCCCAGTGCGCGATCTGTCATCCGTATGAGGCTGCGAAGTATGCGGCGAGCAGTATGTCGCGGGCAATGGAATCCGTTACCACTTGCGCCATTCTTCAGGGCGATATACATTACTCGTACCGAAGCGGTGAATACAGCTACTCGATAACTCGCGACGGCGCGAAGGTGATCTATACCGTTACCAACGGAAAGGAACGATTCACTACGCCTCTCGAGTACGCGTTTGGACGTGGGAAGGCCGGGCAAACATATGTTTACTCCGTCGCCGGCCGCTACTACGAGAGCCGCGTCAGTTACTACTCGGAGATTAATAATCTCGACCTTACGGTAGGCGCGAGGAACGCCCCGCCGGCGGACCTTGCCGCCGCCGCCGGCCGGCTGATGGAAGGAAACGATCCGCGAGACTGTTTCGGCTGCCACACGACGGGTGCCCGGCTCGCGGGCACTCTCCAACTCAGGGATTACGAGCCCGGCGTGCAGTGCGAGAGCTGCCACGGTCCTGGCGGCGATCATCTGGATGCGCTGATCGCCGGCAAGCCGATCACGGGAACGATCCGGGCGCTGGCAAACATGGACCCGCAACAGAACAACGAGTTTTGCGGAACGTGTCATCGCACCTGGCAGACCGTAGCGATGCTGGGCATCAAGGGCATCAACACGTCCCGATTTCCCGCGTATCGCATCACGAGCAGCCCCTGCTTCTCCCTCGATGATCGGCGTATCGCCTGCACCACCTGTCACGATCCCCACGGAGGGCTGGTATCGGAAGACAAGGCGTACGATTCCAAATGTACGGCGTGTCACAACGGCTCGGATAAGAAAGTTTGCCCCGTGGCAAAGGAGTCGTGCACATCCTGCCACATGCCCAAAGTGTCCCCGCCGGAGGCCCACCATGCCTTCCCCGACCATTGGTTCCGCATCGTCCATTCCAAAGACGACTACCCCGAATAAATCCGCCCCCTCGGCCCAAACGGCGATACAATAGAGAGTGAGCGCGTTATTCCCGCAGTAACCTATGCTGACTCTGATAGCCATTCTGCTGCTTAGTCAATCCCCGGCCAAACCCGCTGATTTCTCCGCCTTGGCGCGTGATGCAGCCGTGGCGCGCGACGCGGGCCGTCTGGATGACGCCTTCGCCCTTTATACGAAAGCGCTGAAGATTCGCCCGGACTGGGACGAGGGTCTGTGGAACGCCGGTTCCATTGCATACGACAAAGACAGGTATTCCGATTGCGCGCCGCTGTTTCGCCGTCTTGCTGCGATCAAGTCCGACCTCGCTCCCGCGTGGACTATGCTGGGTCTGTGCGAATACGGACTCCACGACTACGATTTGGCGCGTAAGAGTCTGCTTCAGACGGAACAGCTTCACTTCGATGGTCCCGCGGAGCTATCGCGCGCCGCGCGCCTGCATCTGGCGATCGTTTTAACGAAGGCCGGTGGCTTCGAAAAGGCTTTGATCCTGCTCACCGAGCTGACCCGCATGGATCACAAGACACAGGACATTGCAATAGCCGCCGGTATTGCGGGCCTCAGAAAGCCGTGGGTGCCGTCGGAAGTTCCGGAGCCGGAGCGTGAGAAAGTCGCATTGCTCGGCGATGCCATGTCGACGGGAATGGAATTGGACGCAAAGGGCGCCATCCCTAAGTTTGAAGCTGCGCTGGAGAAGTACCCCGACATCGCCGATATCCACTTCCGTTTTGGAGCGTTCCTGATGGAGCAACTCCCGGATCGTGGGATTGCGGAAATCAAGCGCGCAATTGAGCTGGACCCGAAGCACATCCCGGCGCTTGTGGGACTTGCCAGCATTTATTTGAAGAATGGTGATCTGAAGGCAGCCGGCGAGTACGGACTCCAGGCAATCTCAGCTGGCCCGGACGACTTCGCGACACATGTGGTTTATGGCCGAGTGCTGCTGGAAAGCGACGATCTTGCGCGCGCCACCTCGGAGTTGGAAACCGCGGTGCGTCTGGTTCCCGATAGCGCCGATGCCCACTATAGTCTTGCGACCGCTTATTCGCGGCTCGGCCGCCGGGAGGATGCCCAGCGCGAACAAGAGGAATTCAAGCGCCTGCGCAAAGTGATGGACGCCGGTCACCCGTAACTCAACCAAAGGACCAAAGTGTCATGAAAAAAATATACCTGTCACCGATTGCGATAGCTCTTGTGTTTCTGAGCGGTCCCGCCCGATCTCAGCAAGCGGCGCCCCAGACCCCTACCGTTAAAGCCAACGTCGACGAAGTTGTGCTCGACCTTATCGTTCGCGACAAGAAGGGCAAGCCGATAACGGACCTGAAGCCGGATGAGCTGATTATCACCGACAACGGCGTGAAGCAGACCATAACGAGCTTTCGTTTGGTGCACGGTTCGGAGGCGATCAGCCAGACGGGCGCCACGACGAAACTCGATCCGCTGCGCCAGTTGCGCCTGGTGACTCTGGCATTCGAAAACCTCGGCGACGCCGCGCAACGCAAGACCGCTCGCGAGGCTGCGGTGGATCTGATCAAGGGCGAACAGGGCGCGAATGTCTTCTACTCGGTGGTGGCTCTCAATTCCCGGCTTCTGGTGCTTCAGCCGTTTACGTCGGACAAGGCCCTGCTGACTTCCGCCATCGAGAAGGCGACCGCCGGATCGAACGGGGCGAAGATGGCGTCGGATTCCGACGCAATACAAGCACAATTGAAACAGCTGGTGAACGTCAACGGCGTCGCCGGGGCGGACCAGGAGGCAAACCTGATTTCGGCGGCGAACGACCTCGCCGCCAGTGCGCCTGGACGCGGCGGCGGGGACAACACGGCGCCATTCCTGGCTCAGGTGATGCTCGACATGCTGCGCATGGATGCCGGCGCGGTATCGAGTGGCACGCGGTTATCGCTCGAAGCGTTGCGCTCTCTGGTGCAGGGCCTTATCCCGATGCCCGGCCGCAAGTCGGTCCTTTACTTCAGTTCGGGTATGTACGTCCCCAATGAACTCGACGTGATGTACAACAACCTGATCAGCATGGCGAATCGTTCCAACGTCACTTTTTATTCCGTCGACACCCGCGGAGTCACCACTTATTCGGATAACAGTGAAGCCCTGAATGAACTGAGGGGAGCTGCGCACGCCTCCGCCACTGCGGTGACTCAGCAGGGTGGGGCGGTAACCAAGGGCGAGGTTTTTGCTTCCGATAACGCCGACAACGCCGCCCGCTCCAACATGCAGCTGAAAATACGCGACCTCGCGGAGGCGACCGGCGGCTTCCTGATTGGCGAAAGCAACGATCTGCGCGGTCCGCTGCACAACGTCAACGAAGAGATCAGCAGTTACTACGAAGTAACTTACAATCCCAATATCCAGAACTACGATGGCTCTTTCCGCAAGCTGGCCGTCTCCGAGAGCCGCAAAGATCTCGTAGTCCATGCACGTAATGGTTACTTCGCCCTGCCCCCCGGAGCGGTTGCCACCGGACTGCAGTCTTTCGAGATGCCTCTTCTGAAGGCGATATCCGATGGCAAGACCTCAGACGACGTGCAATTCGCAGCGGGTGCCCTCGTGCTCCAGCCCAAAGCTGCGGGAACCGATGTCTACCTGACGATCGAAGTTCCGCTGCGCGGTCTCCAGCCGAAGGCGGGCACAACCGGACCCACGCAAAACGTTCACTGCGCCATTGCGGTGCTGATCAAGGACTCCTCCGGAACGGTCGTTGATAAATTGACTCGCGACCGATCCTACAACGTCACCCCCGAGCAACTCAAGGCCGGGAACATGGTGGAGAACTCCTCCATCTCGCTGCCGTCCGGCAAATATACGGTCGAGAGCGCCGTCCTCGACTACGAAAGCGCAAAGATCGGCATGCATCGCAGTGAACTAACTATTCCGGCAATAACCTCCGGCGTTGCCATATCCTCGCTTACGAGCGTCAAATCCTACACGCCGGACGCCAAAGGTCTCGATCCGAACGACCCGTTCCAGTTTCAGGGTGGCAAAATCGCGCCGACCCTGAACAGTTCCGTCGCCCGCACAGAAGGCTCCGCGCTGCGTCTTTTCTTCACAGTTTATCCGGATCCGAAGATTTCCGCCAAGCCGACGGCGGAGATCGAGTTTCTACAGAACGGGAAGAGTCTTCAGAAGGTACCCATGCCTCTGCCCGACGCCGATAAGAGCGGCAGAATTCCATTTGTGATGACGATCCCGGCGGCCGCAATTCCGGCTGGCGAGTACGAAATCCGGGCCGTGGCGAAGCAGGGCGACAGCTCGTCGGCCACATCGACTCGTGTCAAAATCGAGTAATGCCTCGGCGTGAGAGTTTCAGGACGTCAGGAATTCTGGTTCTGGCACTGGCGGCGGCGCTTGGGGCCCAGGGCCCGGCCAGACCAACGGCCCAGCCGCCCGCCGACGACCAGATCCTGAAAGACGCCATAGGTGCCCAGCAGTCCGGCAACACCGACGCCGCGATCCGCGGCTACGAGAAGTACCTCGCCGCGCATCCGGATAATCCCATCGCGCTTTCGAATCTGGGCGCCGCCTACGCGAAAAACGGCCGCTACTCGGACGCGATCACGCAGTACAAGCACGCGCTGAAACTTCAGCCGTCCAACGCGCCGGTCGAGATGAATCTGGCGTTGGCATACTACAAAATCGGCGAAGCGGAAGAGGCTGCGCCGATCTTCGAAAAAGTCCACCGCGCCGCGCCCGATCAGTTCCAGCCCACCATGCTTCTCGCCGATTGCTGGCTCGCGATGGGAAAGAACAAGCAGGTTGTGGAACTCCTCGATCCCATCGCTCAGCAGCGCGCGGACGACCTTGGCGTCGCCTATTTGCTCGGCACGGCGCTGGTGCGCGACAATCAGGTCGAGCGCGGCCAGGTCGTGATCGATAAGATTCTCCGCAATGGCGATTCCGCCGAAGCCCGCCTTCTGCTTGGCACCACCAAGCTCAACGGGAACGACTTTGCGGGCGCGCTGGAAGACCTGTCCAAAGCTGTCGCACTGAATCCGGAGTTGCCGGACCTGTACTCGTTCTACGGCCTCGCGCTGCTGCGCACCGGCGACACGAAGGGCGCGGCGGAGGCCTTCCGCAGGGAACTGGCCGCCAATCCGAACGATTTCAATTCCAATCTTCAGCTGGGCGCTCTCCTCAAAATGGACGAGAATTACGACGGCGCACTCCCTTATTTAAACCGGGCCCTCCAGGTTCGCCCCGGCGATCTGGGCGTTCGTTATCAGCTCGCGACGATCGAATTCGCCCAAAATAACGTCGAGCAGGCGCGCGCGCAACTGGAAGCGATCGTGAAGGAATCGCCAAACTTTACTGAAGCGCATGTCACGCTCGCGACCGTTTACTATCGCCTGAAACTCAAAGCGGAGGGAGACCGCGAACGCGCAATAGTGCAGAGGTTGAATGCGGAGGCGCAGGAGAAACAGCCGGGAGCGGTTGCAAAGTGACCCCGGTATTGGCTTGTGTGGAAGCCGGTTCACGTGGTCTTCGGTTAATCTGCCTCGCCGTACTGCCGCTGGCGATCTGCAATTCAGCTCCGGCCGCAACGTCCGCCGATTGCGCCATCTGCCACCGGGCCGAGACGTCGCAGTTTGTCCACGCCGATATGACGCGCGCTCTCGAAAGCGGCGCGAATTGCGCAATCCTGAAGGCTAATCCCAGGCTGACGACCACGATCAATGGGTACTCTTACCAAATCGAAAGAGTCGGCAACGAGTCGATTTACACCGTGTCCAACGGGAAGGAAACGGTCCGTGTTCCCCTCGAATGGGCGTTCGGGCAGGGAGAAGCGGGCCAGACTTATATGTTCCAGCGCGACGGCCGCTGGTACGAAAGCCGTGTGAGCTACTATACCGCGGTAAAGGGCCTCGATCTGACCATAGGTGCGCAGACTGTTCCCGCCCGCAATCTTGACGAAGCGGCCGGGCGTCTTACCGCGCCCACGGAAGCGGGACAGTGTTTCGATTGCCACGCCACTCACGCCGTCGCAAAGCGCGAATTGACTCTTCCGGATATGACGGCCGGCGTGCAGTGCGAACGATGCCACGGCGATGCCGATCGTCATCTTGCCGCGGAACTATCGGGCGACAAAGCGAACGCCGCGATGCGCAAACTCGGCGCGATGAGCACCGAGGAGGTTTCCGATTTCTGCGGACAGTGCCACCGAACCTGGTCGCAGATCGCAGCCCAGGGTCCGCGCGGAATCCTGAATATCCGCTTCCAGCCGTATCGTCTGCAAAGCAGCCGGTGTTACGACGCCGAAGATCCCCGCATCCGCTGCACCGCCTGCCACGACCCGCACGCGCAGATACGCACCGTACCCGCCGATTACGACGCAAATTGCAAAGCCTGCCACTCGCGCGGCGCGAAGCCGGCGACAAAAGCGTCATCCCGCATTTGCCGGGTCTCCACGAAAAACTGCGCGACCTGCCACATGCCGCAGCTCGAACTTCCGGGAGCGCACAAGAAGTTCTACGATCATGAAATCAGGATTGCCAGGGCCAATGAAAAGTACCCGGACTAAGAGTAAAGCGCGACTCTCGCGCAGGGACATTTTGACGCTCGCCGCCGGCGCGGGTGCGGCGCGCCTGCTCGGCGCCGACAAAGCGGATGCAGCGCCCGTATTTGAAGAAGTGCCGCCCTCAGTCAGCGGCATCACATGGGTCCATGAAAACGCCATGTCACCCGAGCGATATCTGCCGGAGACGCTCGGGCCTGGCTGCGCCTTTCTCGATTTCGATAACGATGGCTGGATGGACATCTACCTCGTAAACAGCGGCCCGTCCGATTTCTACAAGCCTTCGCAACCCATCCGCAACGCGCTTTATAAGAACAACCGCGACGGCACCTTCACAGATGTGACCGAAAAGGCCGGTGTGAGCGGCGGTACTTTCGGAATGGGGGTCGCGGTTGGCGACTATGACAACGATGGCTGGCCGGATATCTTCGTCACGGCCTACGGCAAATGCATTCTCTACAAGAACAACCAGGATGGCACCTTTACCGACGTAACGAAGAAAGCCGGCCTCGAAACACCCGGCTGGACCACGAGCGCCGTCTGGTTCGACTACGATAACGACGGCCATCTGGATCTGTTCCTGTGCAGCTTCGTCGACTATGGCACCACCGAACACATGTCCTGCGGCGATAACAAGCTCGGGCGGCACTACTACTGCATCCCGCGCGTGTTCCGCGGTACCGCGAGTTACCTGTATCACAACAACGGCGATGGCACGTTTACGCAGGTTCAGAAGGGTACCGATATCGAAAAGTCTCTCGGCAAAGGGCTCGGAGTGGTTGCCACGGATATCAATAACGACGGCCTGATGGATCTCTTCGTCGCCAACGACACAGTTCAGAATTTTCTCTACGTCAATCGCGGTAAAGACAAGAACGGAAAATGGCAGTTCGAGGAGATGGCGCTCGCCGCCGAAGTGGGATACAGCGACGGCGGCCGCGCGCGCTCCGGCATGGGCGTGGATGCCGCGGACGTTTTCAACTCCGGCTATCAGGATCTTTTCGTCGCCAACGTCGATCAGGAGATGTTCTCGCTGTACAGGAATCAGAAGAACGAGACCTTCCGCGATGTCGCTCATGCTAACGGCGTGGCGCAGTCCACACGCCTGCTCAGCGGCTGGGGGCTGAAGTTTTTCGACTACGATAACGACGGCGCGGTAGACCTGATCCTCTCGAACGGGCATCCCGACGACATGATCGAGAACTACTCGGCGCAGGTGCATTATAAGGAGCCGATCCTTCTGTTCCATCAGGAAGACGGCAAACTCCGGGACGTGAGCGCCGAGTCCGGACCGGCGTTCAGCAAGTCCTGGTCGGCCCGTGGTCTTGCCTCGGGCGACTTCAATAACGACGGACTGATCGATATCCTGATCGCGACGAACGGCGGCGCGCCTGTGTTACTGAAGAATCGTTGCGGCGCGGGCAACAACTGGCTGGGCCTGAAACTACAGGGTGTGAAGTGCAACCGGGATGCCATCGGCGCGAAGATTCGTTGGTCGGCCGGGGGCGTGGTCCGGTCGCGGCTGAAGAACAATGGCGGCAGCTATTTGTCGTCCCACGATCCCCGTGAAGTGCTCGGGGTTGGCAAGGCGGACAAGATCGACTGGGTGGAAATCACCTGGCCGCAGCCGAGCGGCAAGGTCCGGAGAATCGAGAATCCGCCGCTGAATCGGTATATCGCGGTGTCGGAGGCCTGACGCTTCGGAGTGCTATTCTGGGGACACTGGTTGTGGTCCTGACGCCGCCGGAAGGGAGGTAACGCGAATGAACTCACTGTTGCAGAGCCAGTTCATGCAGGTCGCGTTGCCTATCATGGTGACGCTGGTCGTCACGATCTGGACGTCGCAGTGGTCCCAGAACAAGCGTTTCGACGACCTGAACGGACGGTTCGCAGATTTGAGGGAAGACCTGAAATACCGTTTCGACGACATAAATCGCCGTTTCGACGAGGTCAACCACCGTTTCGACGAGGTCAACGCCAGGCTCGAACGCATCGAGACAAAACTCGATAATCACGAAGAACGTCTGGTCCGGCTGGAAGAGCGGACATCTCCGGTCGCCAGACGCATTTCGTAAATCAGATCGCTGGCAACTTCATTCGCACCGGCCGTCACACTTACTTTGGTTGACGGAGGTCTTTCAAAATCCGGTGGTCGATCGACGCGAAACACTTGCGAACATCGCACTTCAGCACATAGGGATATCGCCGTGCGCCTTCCTTTGCCCGTTCGAGCGCCCGATGCGTCCCGAAGCCCTTCCGGCAGGCGAATGAATCCTTCGAGAAGCGCTTTTCGAAAATCGGTTCGACGACGCGAGTCAGCGCATGATGCACTACGCGGTCCCTGAAAGGCGCAGCCGAAATGTGACGCGGCTTTGGGTCGCTCACCATGAACGTTCGATAAGGCCCCGGCCGGTAACTGCCGCTGCTGAGTTCTCTCTGCAGCTTCAGCAATTCCCATTCGAGATTCAGGTTGAACGCGGCCACGTCTGGTCGCCGTCGTTTTCCGGCCGCAGCCGCATGAGCTGCAGCGCAGATTCTGAAAGCTCACAATCGACGGCCACAGATTACCTGTTCTCATCATGCGGGTTTTCCAGCCGGGCGCGTCGACTTCAGCCATCCACCCGCCATGCGCCCGATCTCATCCAGTCGCCCGACGGCGAAGCTCCACGAATCGAGCGCCATCAACTTCAAATCCCTGGCCAGTCTCAACAGATACCGGATGCTGTTGATCTTCCCGATTGCGTCGGCCAGAAGGTGGTCCTTCTTCGCGCTGTAGGCGGCTTCCACCAGCAACATCAGCACATCGAGCGCTGTCGCACTCAGCCTCTCGCCCACAGTGAACTTATGCGACTTGGGAAACTTCTCCACCTTCGGCAGCAGCCACAGGACAAAGTCGTAGGCCTTGCCGACCGCGACAGGTGCGCTCTTGTCGCTACGTTCTCCCATTACACGCCTTCAAAAAATTTCCTCCGGCGCTTCGCGCCGGATAAGTAGAGTAGAGGAGCACCAC
>PLEX01000157.1 GCA_003136575.1 Bryobacterales bacterium
AAGGCGCCGCTGTCGATGTTGTAATTCGACGTGTTGGTGGCGCTGCTGGTGGTCGTGATCGGACCGGTGCCCGCCGCAGTGGTGTTCACGGTGAAGGCCGTGTTTCCGCCGAATTGCAGAGCGCCGTTGCTTCCGATCGAAGCGGTAATCCCATAGGCAGCCAGCGACGTATTCAGGCTGCTGATAACCGCCGCGCCGCTCAGTCCGGCGACGGCGGATGTCGGGTTAACCGCAATCGTTACAGCCTGGTTGCCTGTACCGGTGTTCAGGTTGAACGTGAAGCTCTGCGTGGTCCCGGCGAGGAAACTGACGGCGGTGTTACTGAGATCGACGCTATTCGCGACGGCGCCGTTGGCCAGTTGCGCCCCGCCACCAGCCACGCTGGTGTTCTGAATGCCCAGAGCCGTCGAATCGACAGCGCTGCTTGCGCCACTCAGATTGACCGAGACTTCCGAATTAGCCTGGCTGCTGCCGCCGCCGGTATAGACTGTCAGATTCGTGTTGTTGACCCCGCCGATGTTCAGGCCTATATTGGCGGCCTGGCGGTTGATTTCCGTCAGCAGCCCCTGGTACTCGCTGTTCACCGTCGCGCGGTTGCCCTGGAAAGTCTGCGACGCCGATTCCGCCGCGAGCGTCTGCAGACGCCCGAGAATCTGCGAGATATTGCTCAGCCCGCCGTCTGCGATCTGCAAGGTGCTCGTTCCGTCGGTCGCGTTCTGTACACCCTGGCTGAGCTGGGTTACCTCACCTGCGTACTGGTTAGCAACCGCAAGTCCGGCCGGATCGTCGGCCGAGGAGTTGATCTTGTAGCCGGAAGACAACTGCTCGATCGCCGTGTTCTGGAAATTCTGATTGACGCCAATGTAATACTGCGCGTTCAGCGAGGCAACGTTGGTTTGAATGGAAATAGACATTGTTAATCCCTGGCCCAATACCTGCCCGTCGTCATGCCGGGTGCGGGTTCTCGCAGCCGTCGCCGCGATGCCCGCTGTATTATTCCGCTGTTACATATCGGCCGCATTATTGTTTAGTTGAGTCCGAGTGGGGGCCTCTGAACCCGGGTGGCAGCCTCCGGCTGAGCGCAGCCCGATGCGGACCCCGAGTGGCGGTTAGTCAGGTCCGCGGCTTCGACCTGCGATTGAGCGGCGGTCGGCTTGTCCTGCGGGACGTCCCCTGCAATCCGGTCCGGCACGGCGGCGGCCGAGTCCGGCGGCTTGAGCATCTTAAGGATTTCACCGACGACCTCGCGCCCCCGGCTTGCCATCAGGTCCGAAGCAAGCAGATTGTCCTGTGCGGCCTTCAGGGTCTCTTTCCTTATTACCGGAATGTGGTGTGGAGCGCGCACGCCGAGTTTCACCCGGCTGCGGGAGATCTCGATGATTTCAATCTCGACCTCGCCGACGAGAATGGCTTCTCCGGCGCGCCGCCGCAGTACTAGCACACGGCCTCCCAGCCGTCATACTCGCTCAGGCGCCAAGAGCCGGCCGATGCGACGGGCGCAATGGCCTGAACACCTCGTCCATTATGCAGATTGATAACGATGGGGGCGTCCAGATTGGTCCGGACCGTCAGGCCCGATGGAACCAGCAGCGCGAGGCAGAGCACATCGGTTCCGAGCGCCGGAGGCCCGGCGTTCGAGGGCATCGACTGGTCGAGTTCCAGCAGCGATCTGTCATCATCCGACAAGTGTAGTTCAAATCCGGCATGGACCGCCAGAACCGGCAGTGTCAGAAAGCACACCTCGCCCTTCTCCGCGCTCTGCAGATAAACGAGCGGCCGTTGAGACGGTATCTCGACGGGAATCATGAGCCGGTACTTCTCGAAGCCCGGCAGCCCGGCGGGAAAGTGCAGCTCATTGCCATGCGCCCACTGGATCTCACCCAGGTACGGAGAAACTACCGCTGTCTTATCCTCTTCCATTCGCGACCCCTTTCAGCAGACGGGTAAAAGCGGAAAAACGAGCCGGCTCCACGGCAAGACGGATAGAGACCGCGGTGGGCCTTCGCTGGGAGCGAAGTACATACCGGGAACTGAGCGATGCCACAAAATTCGGCCACATCGACGCCGAATGCTCTTCGTCCCGCACGATGCCTCTCAGCACCGGTTGGCTCTTGTCAGCCCCGGGAGCCGCGACGCCCGGATTTCCTCCCTTTGAATCGGAATCGCACGGCTCCATCTCCTCCTGCTCCGGCCTCGCCGGGCCGTTTTCCGGTGACTTCCGCGATAGCTGCGCCGGTGGAACGTCCTCGTCGATTTCCCAGAACTTCCGGGTACCGCGCGGTTTGGCGCCTCCGGATGCTTTTTCCGCCGTTGGCGGGTCGTATGCCTCCGGGACGGCTTGTACAGTATCCTCGGCGTTGTCCGGACAGCCGGAGGGCACGACGGGAACGATCTCCCTCAACTCGTCGCAGGCGCCTTGCCGGAAGCGCCAGCAATGCAGACGGAACCTGTTTTCGCGGCAAAGCGACAGAACGGTCTCCGGATCGGGGTCTGGCCCCGCGCCGTCGAGGATGAGCACGATGTGGCGTTCGGGTAACTTCGGGTCAATGTCCAGCACGCTTCTGACGGCTTTCTCCGCATCGACATTCACCACCTGCCCCGCTCCGAGAACCGCCGCGAGAACGTGGGGATCGGCCTCGAACGAAGGAGGTTCACAAGGCGCGTCAGCCCGCGTGCCATAGCCGCAAAGTGCCCAGCGATGCCCGGGAGCCTTGATCGCCAGGCTTTCGCGAATCGCCCGCACCAGAACCTCGCTCGCCGCGGGATACACGATGCCGATTGCCGCGTTATGCACACGGCTGATCAACTCGACCGAATGATCCAGCAACGGTTCGTCCTCCGCCCAAACAAAGAAATCGACGGGTTTGACGGTCGGCGTAAACTCTCCCGAAGCGTCGGCGACCCGAAGCCACACCTCGAATACCTCATCGTCCTCCGTGGCCGATACAAACCCGACTTCCCGATCGTCGGGCCGCGGCGTGAAAGCGTCCGGTCCGGGCTTCGGCATCGGTTCCAGCCTCGACAGGCCGGAGAATGCGGTTTTCCGGAGTTCCGGGATACCGCTGCGCGAGGCCTCGAGCAGCCGGCCCGCGAACCGGCCGTCCCGGGTCTGCCCCATCACCCACGCCGCCGTAAGCTGCTGCTTCAGATCCTTCGATTCCAGCATGGCCGCAAGCCGGTTCAATGCCCGGACGTGGCCTTCGGAGTAGAGGGCGAACCAGGCATTTCCCGCCACTCGATTGCTCCCGTCCTGCGTGGCCGCCTCGAGAAGATTCTTCGCTCTCGATCGGTCGACGCTCCAGAGGATTTCGACGATATTGGCCCGAACGCGCGCATCGGCGCTGCAAAAGCGCTCGAGACCGGCCGGATCTTCAAACCGATACTGGGCGATCAGTCCCGCGCACTTCGCCTTTATCTGCGCGTCCCCGGACTGGTGAATCCGTGTGATCGAACGCCAGTTGCCGAGATGACTAACAAAGCTGGCTACGATGTCGAGAACGCGGAGAGTGCAGGCGGAAGTCCTGATCAGATCGGGCCGGATCAGCAGAGCCGTCAGCATCGAATTGATGAAATTGCTGTCGAGCTTAAGCATGTATCTCGTTATTCCCACCGCTTCGGCCAGGCTCGTCGATCCGGGATTGGCGATGGACGGAATGAGCACATCGTTGTGAAGCAGCAGAAGCATCGCGTACCGGACGCCGCGAGCGCTGCCTTCGAGACCGGATTCGGAGAGAAGCACATTGAAAAGCGCCTGGCTGTCGGCGTGCAGCGCGTCGCGCAGTTCGCGGCCCGCGCGCACCGGGTTCTTGTCGAACCCGCGCAGAACCTCCACCAGTCTGGTATTGGAATCAGCTAGCTGCTTCATACCATCGGGTTCTCGACTTTTCAAGGACGCTGAATGCGACTCTGCTGCCGCGATGAACAATCTCTCCGCGATATTTGACCGACCCGCTGAGCAGCAAATCAAGCGCTCGCGTCACCGGAAACTCCAGTCCCAGCACGTCGCCCTCCTCAAGCTCGACCAGGTCGCGAAGCAGCAACTGCGGTCCGGTAAGGAGCACTTCGGATTTGAGTTCGGCCGGCTGGATCAGTCTCATGACGCGCGCCTGCTCAGCCTCCGTGGAGCCCGCCTTGCGCAATAGCCACTGCTGATCGAATTTCTGGCGCATCATCTTGATGATGATGGAGGGCATGGCGATGTTCATCATGCCGATGGCGTCGCCGATTCGTATCTCGATCGCCACAGCCACGACGGCCTCGGTCGGCGCCAGTATCTGCAGAAACTGCGGCTCGGTTTCGATTCGTTCGACCTTGAAATCGATAGGGGTCACGAATTTCCAGGCTTCGTGGAGATCGCGCAGCACCATATCGAGAAAGCCGCCCAGCAAAACCTGTTCAATCTCGGTGACTTCGCGCTGCGCGCTGAACTGCAGCTTGCCATCGCCGCCCAGCAATATTTCGAGAACCGGGAATATGAGAGTGGAGTTCAGTTCGAGAATCGCGTTGCCGTCGTAGGGTTTCAGTCCGAGCGACGCCAGGCAGGTGGGCGACGGAAGGCATTCGAGGAATTCGGAATACGAGAGCTGTTCCACGCTGACCAGATTCACGATCACGTAGGACCGAAGATAAGCCGAGAGGCTGGATGCCAGAGCGCGCACGAAATTGTCGTGCAGTTGGTGTATGGCCCTGAGCTGGGACTTGGAAATCCGGTCGGGGCGCCGGAAGTCGAACGGAATCGCGCGCTTTCCGCCGGACCGGTCCGGGCGCACGTCCCGTACATTCTGGAATACGTCGTCTATTTCCTGTTGACTGAGTTGGCTTGCCATACGATTCCAATCACGCGAGGTAGTCGAAGAGGCTCTTTTGCGGGATTTCCGCCTGAGCGGCCATCGCCGCCGACTGTGCGGTCGATTCCTGCGTCAGATCCGTCGCGTCCTGAGCGACATTGGCGTCCCGTAGGCCACCGATAGCCGTTTGGAGCGCCGTGATCTGGCTCGATACTTTATTTTGCTCGGCGGAGAGCCGCTGCTCAGACGTGCCGTAATAGGCCTGTCGCTCGTTGAGCCAGGTCGAGGAAGTCTGAAGCGACGTAAGGGCTGTGGCCACGCCGGCGGTGTTGTTGGTCTGTAGTGCCTCCACCAGACTCTGCAACGCCGCAAAAGTGTTGCCCGGCGCGGGAGCCTGTGGCGAGGGAACGCCGCCGGTTTGCGGATCGAAGATTTCTCCCGCGGTGAGCGGCTGGTAGACTGTCTCGCCCGCCGGATTAACGATCGTCAGCGTGGATTGAGCGTTGGTCAGATCGTCGACCCCCTCAACGGCCGAGGCGTCGTACTGGTAGGGCGGCGACTGACTCTCGTCCCCGCCAAAGATGTAAACGCCCGCCACTGCCGTGTTGGCGAGCGACACAATCTGCTGCTGGATGGACTGGACCTGGTTGGCGAGATTCTGCTGCTCGGTGGCGCTAACGTTGGTAGAAGCCCCCTGCGAAGCCAGCGATTCCGCGCTTTGGACCAGCGTGATAGCCGACCCGATCGCGGTATCGGCGGCCGAGGCCTGGGTCTGCACGGTGGAGAGATTGGATTGGTAGGATTGAGCGGCGGCCAACGAAGATCCGAGATCGACAAGTTCCCGCGTTGCCACCGGATCGTCGGCGGCGCTTGAGACGGCGTACCCCGACGAGAGTTGCTGTTGGGTCTGCAGTTCGCGGCTCTGCAGGCTGGCAAGTCCGTTGAGAAACCAGTCGGCGCCGATGGCTTTGGAGTTTACCGTCACGATGTCACCTTACGAAACCTGCTCGCCTACCAGATTGACGGCGTCGAGGTTGAGACTGTCGATAACAGTGACCAACTTTGCCGAGGCTTCCCACGCTCGCTGGTATGAAGAGATACTGACCGCCTCCTGGTCGAGCGAAACGCCTTCGACCGCTGTCTGGTTCGCCTGCGCCGAGGTAAGATTCGTCTGGTCCGCCGTCGACTGCGTGGTGGCGTCGGATAGTTGCTGCCCCACCGATTGCGCGATCGAAGAGTAATAGTCCTGTGGCGCCTGTCCGTTGATCTGATAGGCCGGATTGCTTGTGCCTGCAAGTTCCGCAAGCTGGTTGGCGATACCGTTCGACTCGGGCGAGGCACCCGTGGTGGCGACGGCTATCTGACTCGGCGTCACCGAAGGATCGACTGCAAGAGTGGCCGCGACGTCGGCGGGGTTCGCCGAGTAGGTGAAGATGGGCACGCCTGCCACGCCGGTGGAGGTGACACCCGAGGTCAACAGAGCATTGGCGGCCGACGCGAAACCCTGCGCCAATGTGTTCAGACTGCCTGGCTGACCGTTACCGCCGAGAATAGGAGTAATCGTGTTGTTGAACGTATCAAGCAGTCCTCCCAGGGTTCCGGAAAAAGAGGGCGGCTGCGCCCCGCCACCCGATGAAGTCACCTGGTTGCCCGGCGCCGCTTGCAGATTCGCCGACAAAGTGTAGGACTGATCCCCCAGAACAAGCGGAATGGACCCGCCGGCAAGCACGTTGGCGGTGCCATCCGCGTTTTGTGTTACCGTGACGCCCACCAGAGACGACAACTGCGAGAGCGCCGATCGTTCCGAAGCGTTGGTACCGGGATCGAGCTCCGCCTGGTCTCGAATCTGCGCGTTGAATCCCGCAATCTGACCCGATAGGTCGTTGATCTGCGAAACGGTGCTCTGCGTACTCGCCCCGATGCTTTGAGTCTGGCTCGCGAGGCTGCCCGCAACCAAATTGAAAGCCGACGCTACGCTCCCGGCGGCGGCAAGCGCCGTCTGGGCGACCGAAGTGTCGTTCGGAGTTACGGCAAGGCTGGCGAATGCCGTGCTGAATTGCTGAAATGCCGCGAGGATACCGGTCGAACCGGTGATATCGAACTGCTGGTTGATCGAACCGAGTTGCTGTGCCCGGGTCTGGCTGTCGGAAGCCTGGGAACTGGCAGCCTGCACGATCGCATCGGCTTGCGCGTTGCCGGTCGATTGCAGAACCACAGTGTCCCTCCCCGCCGTCGAACCGAAGCCAACCGGCTGGATGACCGGGGTCACCGCGGCGTAGCCGGGCGTGGACGAGTTGGACACGTTGTTTTGCTCCGCTCCGAGCGCCTGGCTAAACGCGCCCAGAGCGTTTGAAACACCCTGTAATGAGGCGAACAGATTGATCATCGCTTGTCCATAACTTCTTGTGTTACGTCTCGACCATCCCGCGCGTATCCGGAACGATCCGACTTCATGGTTCTAGGTTGTGAAGGCGCCGGCAACGATCGATTGGCTGATGGCGGCGCTTGGCACGCGATAGGATCCGTTCTCCACCGCCGCCGAAAGCTGCGCTACACGCGCGCTGCGGTCGGAAAATGAGTCCGACCATGCGCTGGACGCGCTCGAAACGGCCACGTTATCTCGTAAATTTGGGTACTGACCGGAGGAACTCCCGGTAGCGGAAGTGTTCTGGCCTGACGAGAGCCTGCCGGTCGCGGTCAATGGCGAATTGGCATTGGAAGTGTCCGCTGTCCCCGCCGTATTAGCGGTATCCAGATGAAGTCGCATAGATTTCTGTCTCGTCCGCGTTGCCGCCGACCATTCTCATGGTCGGGGCGGACACGCCGAATATTATCTGTCTCCCACCAAATCTATCGGCGCGCAGCCCCTTCCGGTTTAGCGCAATCGGGAAATATCTTTTCGCTTGCCGGCGCAAAAAGGCTAAAGCTTTCCCGAGCGCCGCCGATAGACAGTGAGACACATGAATACACAATTCTTCTGGCTTCGTTCGACCATCGCGGAGAATCGGACCCCACAGGTGCAATGGGGGAGACAATTGCTGATAGCGAACGCCAGTGAGGACATCGCCTCGGAGGGCGCCGCGATCGTCGTGGAGATCGCGGGCGAGGCCGATGCGGAACGAGCCTCCGATCTGCTGGAACGGACACCGGGATCCATGCCGGTTTGGATTTACGACCCGTCCGCCAGCGTCGGATCGTCGGTGGCGTGGATAAAGGCCGGCGCGGCAAATGTCTTTACTGACGTCGCGGAACTCGGATCGGCGATGGATTCCGTCCATGTGGACAGCCCGGATGGCTCGGGTATCGTACCGGAACAGACGGACCCGGTCCGGATCGGCCCTTCCGGCATGATTGGAAACAGCCGCCCGATGCGGGATGTGCTTGCAGCCATCCGGATGGTCGGAGACCGCCAGTGCAGCGTGCTGATCGAAGGAGAAACCGGTACCGGTAAGGAAGTGGTCGCGAGGGAAATCCACGCCACGGGTGGCCGCTGCCGGGGGCCATGGGTCGCAGTGAACTGCAGCGCGATTCCCGAACCGTTGCTCGAAGCCGAATTGTTTGGCCATCTGAAGGGCGCGTTTACGGGGGCTCAGCAGTCCCGCGCGGGAAAGTTCGAGGCAGCCAACCACGGGACCATCTTTCTCGATGAAATCGGAGATATGCCTATCGGGATTCAGGCAAAGTTGTTGCGGGTCCTCCAGGAACGCGAGATCGAACGGCTGGGCGGCAACGAGCGAGTCAAGCTGGATATCAGGGTCATCGCGGCAACCAACGTGGATCTCGCAGAGCGAGTCCGCGGTGGCCGCTTCCGCCAGGATCTTTTCTACCGCCTCAATGTTTTCCAGATTACTTTGCCTCCTCTCCGGGAACGGCGGGACGACATCGCGCCGCTTGCGCGCCACTTCGTGCGAAAGGTTTGCGTAAACGAACGCATCCCTGTCAAAACGCTGGATCGCTCCGCACTGGATAAACTCCGCGCGCAGAGCTGGCCCGGAAACGTGCGCGAACTGGAGAACACCATTGAAACCGCTGTAATCGTGAGCCGTGAACGATCGGTCATTTTCGCTTCCGATTTGCGGCCCGTCCGCACCACATTCACCACGGCCGCACAAGCGCCGCGAGCGGTCTCGCTGCCACCCGAGGGAATGGACTATCAGCGAGCCATTGAGGACTTTGAGGTTGCGTTGCTCACGCAGGCGCTCACCAGAGTGCGCGGCAACAAGACTGCGGCGGCTGACCTGCTGGGTCTGAAGCGCACAACTCTGGCAGCCAAAATGAAGTCGCTCGAGTCGCGATTCCCGCTCATTGCCGCCTGAAGGATCGCTCTCATTCTGAATACCCGATGCCACCCGTTTCGGTCCGTCGGGCGGACCGAATGGCGCTTCGTGGGTCCGGGATGCGATTGGACGTGGCCCGGTTCGCCCTATCGCTGGCATATTTATTCGCCGATTGCGATAATTCCGCATCACGAGCGGGAGAGTTCAGGACCCGCCGGTTCATCCAGATACTCCGCGGAAGCGAGAAAATTTCCGACTTTCTCCAGCAGGCGAACTTCAGCCACGGGCAACCCCAATTCAATCGCGGTCGTTTCCGGCGCTGTGCCCGAACGAAGCATGCGCAGCGCCCTCGCTCTGGAGGATATTCCCAGGCGGCCTTCAGCTGGAAAATCCGGAACCGATCGCGGGTTACGCTCCATGCCTTCGAGCTTCCCGGCAACGAGCGCCATCTGTTCGAGGCATTCCCTTCTGGTCCTTTCGATCTCTCCTTTCAGCGCGGCTACACCCGTAAATGTCGCGGAGCGCCGGCGCCAAATCAGGCCCAGACTGAGAATTCCTGAAATCAGCCCGACTGCGGCAATTGCGCCTGTTATCGTCATCGGGCCGTTCCGAGCCGCGCGTTGGCTTCGCTGATTCCGGAGCGCAGCCGGTCTTCACGGCTGGCGAGTTGAATCACACGAACGCCATAGTTGCCGTCGACTACTACCACCTCGCCACGCGCGATCACACAGTTATTTACGATAACCTCAACCGGCTCCGATACAAGCCGGTCCAGTTCCACAACCGAACCCGTGTTGAGCTTCAGCACCTCGCGGATCTGGAGAGAAGTCCTGCCGAATGAAACGCTGACGGGCAGGGCGACATCGAGCAGCAGGTCGAGAGTGCGCGATTTCACCGTTTCCCGCGCGACGGCAACAGGCGCCTCGGGTTTGTGCGCGGTACCCGCGGAACCCTGGGCAAATTGCGGGGTCCACGCGATGCGTACTCGCCAGATCTGCGTACCGTCGGTGATTTCGAGGACGGCGCCGGACAGAGAATCGCCCGGGCCTTCGCCGTCTTCTTCGCCGCCCAGGGCCTGAATGTCGCGCCCCAGATCCGCAGTCAATGCCTGCGCAACTCCGCCCATGGTTTGAGCCGCGATTTCGTGCCAGGTGGAACGACAGTCCTCCTCGGTTACCGAGTCGATGCCCGCACCGCCGAGGATCATCTCACCGACGGATTCCCAAAGGTCTTTGCCCGCGATCAGCCAGAGAACCGCGCCTTCCGCCGAGGAGAAGGACTGCTTCCAGATCAGGGGTGTCTGGGGCCTCTCCGACTCGGTGCCGCTTAACGACGTCACCTGGAACCCGGCGTTCGTGAGGCCGTTCATCGCACTGCCGAGGGAGGCGCAGCAATAGCCTGCTATGCGGGTACCCACTGCCGCGTTGTGGCTCGGGTCGGAGGGTGTCATTTTGCGCCGCCGCTGCGGGACCCTGGCCACCGCTTCGCGATCGCGTTACGCAAACGGAGGATTGCCTGGGACTTGATTTGCGATACACGCGAAAAATGGATGCCCATGATATCCGCTATCTCTCGCAAAGTGAGTTCCTCGTAGAAATAGAGGCTCAGAACCGTTTTTTCCGCGGTCGGAATACGGTCTATGGCATTCGCTATGAGCCGCTCCAGTTCCGCCTTTTCCAGCTGCAGGGCGGGAGAGTCTTCGTCCGGCGTCGACACGTATTTCAGGAGAATCGGGGTTTCGCGTTCATCCCGGAGAAACTCCAGTTCACCGATGTCGAGCGCGGCCACCTCGCTGAGCTTTTCGCGGTACTCTTCGACCGGAATATCCAGTTCAGCGGCTATTTCCGCCTCTTCCGGCACCCTTCCCCAACGCTGCTCCGCCCGGGCCACGGCGGCTTCCAGCGTTCGCGCCAGTTTACGCTTCATCCGCGGAGCCCAATCGCACTCCCGCAAGCTGTCGAGGATGGCGCCGCGAATCCGATATTCGGCGTACGTTCGCAGCTTTACGTTCTGTGCCGGGTCGAAGTTATCGATAGCGTGGATCAGACCGACTACGCCGGCGGACAAGAGATCGTCGAGCGTCACCGACTCGGGCAGCCTTTCGTGTATTTTGCGCGCGATAAGGCGAACCTGTGGCAAGTGCTCGATAATGAGCCGGTCGCGCTCATCCCCCGAAACCGGTTCCGTCTGATAGTAATGTGCCGGCACTGCCACGTTTAGTCGCTCCGATACCGCCTTTCGACGGACTTCCTCTCAGGCCGATGACACGGCCATTTCGCCAAACCTGGCATTTCCCGTTGACGCTGTCGCCTCAGCGCGCTAAGCCGCCCTGGCCGATAACCTATTGGCGGATAACAGGCTTCTGACCAACTTTGGCGCGTTGACAACTTCCAGATCGTCCGGAACCCGCGGTCCCGTTCCAAAAAAGGACACCGCGAGGCCACTGCGGATCATCGCGTCCGCCGCCGTGCCTAGCGCCCGCACCTCGTCGACTCCGGTAAACAGAAGCCGCGACGGCTGGATTGCCGCGAACTGCGAGATCATGTATTGCATATCGGCAGATCGCGCCTCCGCCCTTATGACCAAATGTTTTTCGATGTCGGCCCTCCGCGCGAACAGCTTCGTCATGGCATCCATTTCGTGCCGGTCGCTGAGGGCCAGGCCAGAGGTGTCGAGGAGGGTGAGACCTCTCCACCGGTCGCCCTGCAGGGCGAGGTGCACCCCGTCCCAGGACTCCACCGCCTGATGCGGAACTCCCAAAATGGCGGAATAACGCGCCATCTGCTCCGCCGCCCCCACGCCGTGCGCGCCCGCCGTGATGATTCGGGTCGGAATCCGACAAGCAATACCAAATCGGAACGCAATCTTGACCAGACTGGTGGATTTGCCTCTCCCCGGAGGGCCGGCAAAGGCAAGAGTCCTGCTTTCTTCGGGCTCTAAAGGCAGAAAGCCAGCCACGGAAATCCGCGCCGTTAATTCGCGCATGATGGCGTCCGGGGCGTCACGGGATCCGACCGCGGCACCCGCGATCCGGCAGGCGGTTACCTCTTCAAAGCCGTTGCCGCACAAAGAACTGACCAATTCGATGTCGAGCTCGGGAGCAACACCCGGCGCAACCCCGCGGGTCTGCCTCGGAACTTCGTTGCCGGTCCGCCCGATCGCCGCGCGCAACGCCGGAATCTCCCGACGGATCTCCTCGAGACCAGGTTCGCCCGATTGGACACTGGCGTCATCCGGGTGCTGACCGGAATTGCCCGGCACGTCGCTTCCCGGCTTGCCCGGCGCGGGCGCATCCCACGCAAATGTCACTTCCAACCGACCGAAGGGGCGGGCCGCGTCCGGCGCGGGCCGAGAATTGACCAGCATCGCGTCGGGACCCATTTCGCGTCTTGCCACCTCCATTGCCGCCTGCACACTATTGGAAAAATACGTCTTGGTTTGCATTTCCGTAACCTGGCTCCCGTCTTATTGAATGATTCCGAGCGAGTTCACCTTCACGCCGGCCGGAATCTCGCTGTGGCTGAGGAAGAAGAGATTCGGTATCGCCGATTCCACCGCCTGGCGCAGAAAGTAGCGGCACGTGGAAGCCGTAATCACGACGGCCGGCGAATCGAGCGGGCCGACCGCGCGCTGGATTCGCTCGAGGAGGTCGCGCAAAACATTCGGGGCAAGCGCGAGCGAGCTGTTCGATTCGCCATGCTCCACGCCAGCCTCCACGATGCGCTCGATGGGCTGATCGACAAACCATGCCGCCAGATCGCCGCTCGCACTGAGATAAGGCCTGACCACGACGCGCCGGATCGACTGTCTGACATAGTCGGTCAGGAGAACCGGATTGCGCGTGGTGGGCGAGGCTTCGCCCAGCGCTTCCAGAATCGAAACGGAGTCCCGAATCGAGACGCGTTCGCGCAGGAGGTTTTGAAACACGCGTTGCACCGCCGCAAGAGAGAGAAGCTTCGGCACCAGATCCTCCACTGCTTTGGGGTTTTCGGCGCTCACCCTGTCCAGCAGGCGCTTCGCTTCCTGCCTTGAAAACAATTCGTGCGAGGACCTCTTAATCAGTTCCGACAGGTGTGTGCTTATCACGCTGAGTGGATCGATCACCGTGTAGCCCATCGCCCGCGTTTTCTCCGCCAGGGACGAAGGAATCCACCAGGCGGGAACTCCGAAGGCGGGGTCTTTCGTTGGTCTGCCTTCCGGCGGCTTCTCGGTCGCAGTAAGCGCGATCGCCAGTTCCATTCCGGGTGGCAGTTCGAAACGCGCCATTTCAACGCCCTTCAGACTGATCGAATACTCGCGCGCCCGCAGAGAAAGATTGTCGGCGACCCGAACCGAAGGGATAATGAAACCCAGGTCCGTCGCCAGCTGCTTGCGAATACCGGCTATGCGACGCAACAATGGCGAATTCGCGCCACCGGACAGAAATGAAATCAGGCCGACTCCGGCTTCGAGGGCGAGGGGTTCGATCCTGAGCAGATCTTCGAGGTTCTCCCTCGCCGCTTTCGGCTGTGCCGAACCGGCCTCCGAAGACGGCCTCGCCATGTTCTTTTTCATCTTCCAGGCGGCGGCGCCAAGGCCGCCTCCCAGAAGCACAAAGGGGAGTCCCGGCAGGCCGGGAAAGGCCGCAAGCGCGACCAGCACACCGCTTGAGAGCATCAGCGGCTGCGCTGCCCCGAAGACCTGTTTCTGAAACTCGACGCCGAGGCGGTTATCGGAACTGGCGCGGGTAATGATCATGGCGCCGGAAATTGAAATCATCAGAGCGGGGATGACTGTCACGAGGCCGTCTCCGATCGTGAGAACCGTGTAGGTCTGGAGCGCTTTCAGGACATCCAGCCCGTGCTGAACGACGCCGATCAGTAATCCCGCGACGATGTTGATGCCGGTAATGAGAACTCCGGCGACGGCGTCGCGCTGGGTAAAACGGCTCGCGCCGTCCATGGCGCCGAAGAACTCCGCTTCCGCGGCGAGTTGCTTGCGCCGGCGCCGGGCTTCGGCTTCGTCGATCAGGCCCGCGTTGAGGTCGGAATCGATCGACATCTGCTTGCCGGGCAAAGCGTCGAGAGTGAAACGCGCCGTGACTTCCGAAATGCGCACCGCGCCGTGGTTGATAACGACATACTGGATGGCGATCAGAACCAGAAATATAACCGCGCCGACTATGTAATTGCCGCCGACGACGAAGTTGCCGAAGGCCTGGATAACATCCCCCGCGGCGGTGGTGCCGTTCTGACCGTAAAGCAGGATCAGCCGTGAGCTCGAAACGTTCAGCGCCAGCCGGAACAGCGTCAGCAGCAGCAGCGTCGTAGGGAATACGTTGAACTCCACAGGCTTCGTAATGTACATCGCGACCATCATCACGACGACCGACATCATAATGTCGGTGACGATCAGGAAGTCCAGCAGAAAGCCGGGGATCGGCGTAATCAGCGCGACGATGATCCCCAGCACGGCGCCGGGCACGATCAGTTCAGCGGCCGTTCCCGGGGGCAGACCGAAAGGCGTCCGTTTCGCCGTCGTCGAAGCTGCCGTTGGCGCCGCTGTCACGATCGGCCCGCCTTACCCATAATCCGGAAGATGTACGCGAGAATCTCGGCCACGGCGCGGTACAGATGCGGGGGAATATCCTGACCGACGTCCACTGACTTGTAGAGTGCCTGCGCAAGCGGCGGATTCTCGATGATCGGAACCTGATTCTGTATGGCCCTCTGCCGGATCCGGGCGGCCAGATAGTTCCTGCCCTTGGCGACGACCTTCGGGGCTGCCATCAGGCCCTGATCGTACCGAAGGGCGACGGCGTAGTGGGTGGGATTCACGACGACCGCCGTCGCCGACGGGATGTCTTTCATCATGTTGCGCCGGCGCATGTCCCTCTGAATTCGGCGGACGCGGGCTTTAATCTGCGGGTTTCCGTCCGTGTCTTTCGATTCGTCACGGACTTCCTGTTTACTCATGCGAAGGCGTTTGTTGTAGCGGCCGCGCTCGCGAACGAGCATAATAGCGCCGAGAACGACAAGAACGAACGCAGCCCGCCGCAGGGCGTCTTTAATCAGACCGCCCGTCGCGATGGCGCCGGACGATACTGGCATCAGGGGAAGTCTCAGCAACTCCGGCAGGCGATCCCGCACGAGCGACCATGTCAGCCAGAACATGACCGGCATCATCACCGCGGCCTGAAAGAAGTGCGCGATGTTGGCAGCCGGCACTTCCCTCAGGCGATTTCCCGGGTTGAGCCTGTTGAAGTCCGGCGTCAACCGGGCAAGACTAAAGCCCATCCCATTCGACGCCAGTTGAAGCAATACCGTGAGCGACAGCAGGATTCCACCAAGCACCGCAAGCGGGGTCAGCGTCATGCGGGCCAGTACGATGAGCAGCGCGAACAGATCGGTGCTCGTTAGTTGTCCCGATGTCGCGGCGGAGGAGAATGCGCGGCGCAGCCCGATGCGCATCGTGGACTCGATGTTTCCGAGCCAGCCCGGAAAGTAGCCCGCGCCCAGCAGCACGAAACCCAGGAACTGGAAAGCGGCAACGAATTCCCTTGTAGCGGGAAAATCTCCCTTTTCCCGCGCCTTTTTCAGGCGCTGGGGTGTGGCTTTTTCGGTTTGCTGAGAAGTATCCGCCATTAGCGGGCGCTCCGCAGGATTGATTCCATCAACCGCACCGCGGACGACATGTTCGATTCGAAGAAACCGGGCTGGAAGGCGATTGTTACCGACAGCAGCAAGACCGTGGCGGCGAGTTTGACCGGCATCGTCAGACTAACGAGGTGCAACTGCGCCTGCATTCGGCCCAGCACAGCCAGCGAAACGTCCGCCAGAAGCAGCAACGCCACGATGGGAGCGGCGAGACGCAGACCCGCGCTGAATATCCCGGAGGAAAACCGCACAATCGCGTCCGCCCATCCGTGTTTCAGGGTAAAAGATTCAGGCGGGCACAAACGAAGGCTGTCCGCCATGACCTTAACCAGCATGCGATCTGCGCCCGTGGCGAAAAACAATAGTCCCGCCGTCAATTGCGCGAGCGTGATCAGCACCGTCGAGTCCGCCCCGCTGGTGGGGTCGATCGTCGATGCGTAGCCCAGCCCGGCCTGCAGGCTGACGATCTGCGCGGCTACCTGGAACACCTCAAGGACAATGGCGACAACAAGACCAATGGCCAGACCGAGCGTCATTTCGGCGGCAAGGCCGGCGACAATTCCGCCGATCGTGATATTCGCCAGAGCCGGCGATTTCCACTCCGGCCACAGGATGACCGTGAATGCGAGTGACAGAACGATTTTGGCGGCTTCCGTCGCAGCTCGGAATGCGGCGAGGGGCAGCAACGCAAAGACGCCGGAAACCCGCGCGAGCGTGAAAAGGAAGCCCATCAGAGTCGCGTAACTGAAGGTAAAGTCAGCGCCCATATCGATTCAGGTTCCCGAGGATATCCGTCGCGTAGTTCATGGTTCGATGGATCATCCACGGCATCAGCAGCAGCGCGCCGCCGAGGAACGCGACCAGCCTCGGAATGGCGCTGAAGCCCGCGTCCTGGATCGAAGTCACGATCTGCACCAGACTCACGAGAATTCCCGTGGCCAATCCGATGACCAGCAGCGGCGCGCAGACCCAGAATGCGGCGAGAAACATCTGCCCGACGATATGAGCGACCGATTCCGGCGTCACGTGGCAAAGCCTTTCATCAGCGAGCCGATGGTCAGATTCCAGCCGTCCACCAGAACGAACAGCAAAATCTTGAATGGAGCCGAGACCATTACCGGCGGCAGTTGCACCATGCCGATCGACAGCGTGACGGAGGCCACTACGATATCAACCAACAGGAACGGCAGAAACAAGACGGCGCCGATCTGAAAGCCCGTCCGCATCTCGGACAAAATGTAGGCGGGAGCGAGGACGGTCAGTTCCAGATCGGCCGGCGTGCGCGGCGCGGGCGAGTGTGTAATGTCGAGAAACAGCCTGACATCTTTTTCCCGTACAAATCGGCCAAGGTAGACTTTGAGCGGTTTCGTGCCAGTGTCCCAGGCCTGAGGGGCGGTGATTTCTCCGCGCTCCATCGGTTCCCAGGCTTCTTTATAGATCTGGGTCGCCAGAGGAGCGGTCAGAACGGTCGTCAGGAAAAGGGAGAGCGCCAGCAGTACCTGGTTTGAAGGGGCAGTCTGGGTGCCCAGCGCCTGACGGAGGAAGTGCAGCACGATGGAGATGCGGAGGAACGGCGTGATCGACATGACGATCGCCGGCAGCAGCGTCAGCAACGTCATCAGGATGACGATCTGCATCGGCGTGCCGAGATCTCTTGGGAATGCCGGCAGGATCGGCGTCTGAGTGGCGGTGGCGGCGCGCGCGACTCCCGGCGACAACGACAAAACGAAAATTGCAAAGAGCACTCGTTTCATCGCCCGGTCTCTTCGCCCACGGCGGAGTCGATCATATGGCATGAGCCCGGCGCGGTCGCAATCAGGATGAGCCGGTCACCGACTCGCACAAGGTGAAGAGCGTGTTGGGCTCCCAGCGGAACCCTTTCAAGCACCTTCAGTTGCCGCGGGGCAATTCCCTGTTTCGCGAAGGGCGAAGCACTTGCCGGAAAGCTCGCGTATCCCGTTCGCCGCAGCAAGTACAGCGCGCCTCCCAGCAGGCTCAGCACCAGAATTATCGCGGACAAGGGTTGGAGGATATCGGTCACGTTAGTTTTCGGTGGCGAAGTCGGTGATGCGAACGCCCATGATGTTCTCGATGATGACGATTTCGCCAAACGCCAGCAGCCTTGAGCCGACGTAGATGTCGATGTTCTCGCCCGCCGAACGCTTCATTTCCAGAATGCTTCCCTCCTCTAGTTCGAGAATCTCGCGCAACTTCATCCATCGCTGGTCGAGTTGCACGTCGACTTCGATCGGGACGTCGGCGATGTGGGCGGCCTGCTCGAGGGGCGTCATATCGGATGCTGCGCAGAAAAACCACGGGCGGCCAGGGAGCTTCGATTACCCCTGAATCAGGCTCACCGTCGATTGAGTGATATCGTCTTCGGTCGTAATCACTTTGGAGTCCGCCTGGTAGCCGCGCTCGTAAGTCAGCAGATTAGTGAATTCAGTCGCAATGTCCACGGTGGAGGATTCGAGCGCCCCTCCGGTGATCTGACCGCGACTTCCGGTATTGGCCACCCCGATTACGGGATTGGCTGTCGCTGCCGTTGCACCGAAGGTGTTATTGCCAAGGTTGTCCATAGAGTCCGGGTTCAATATCGAGGCAAGAGCGAGTTGCGCAACCACTACCGTGGAACCGTTCGAGTATGTCGCGCTGATCTGGCCGTTGGCCCCGATACTGGTGCCGGTGAGCTGACCGGCCGCCGAGCCGTCCTGCGTGCTGGCGAGGTTCGCGGAAGTCTCCGCATATTGCGTGACCGAGGGCGTTCCCGATGCGTCGTAAAGATTCCAGTTCAGGTTCATGTCCGATGCGCCATCCGCCAGACCGGTAATCTGTATCGCAACGGGCCCGGCGCTCGCGAGCGGACTGCTGAGCGTGCCCGTGCCGTCGAAAGTCAGAGAGCCGTTGGCGAGCGAAGTGGGCGCGCCGGTGCCCCCGACGTCGGCTGCGGGGATTGTGACGTTGTAGTTCCATGTGTTCGGCGTTCCCGCGGTCGAAGCCTGAGTGTAGGTAACGGTCAGCGTATGGGCATTACCTTCCGCGTCGTAGACGGTAATCGGAGAACTGAACGCAGCACCCGATGCTGCATTCGCATTGAGGTTGGCACTGACGCTGAAGTTGGCGGTCGCGATGGGCTTATCGGCTCCGCTGACCGGTAGAGTGATGCTGGAAGTTGCGCCGGAAGTCGTCAGCACCCCATTAACCGCATTCCAGCCCTGCACGTTTCCTCCTCCCGCGCCAAGCAGGTTACCCGAAGCGTCGACGGTGAAATTGCCCGCCCTGGTGAACGCCTGCTGCCCGTCGGTCGCGTTCAGCACGAAGAACCCGTTACCCTGGATAGCCGCATCGTATGGTTGACTGGTCGTTTGGATGGATCCCTGGCTGAACTGGCTCGCGGTTTGGGCGACGACGGAACCGGACACGCTGGTACCAGCCTGGCTGTTGACGTTGCCGCTCAACAGATCGTTAAAGGAGACCTGGTTCGTCATATAACCGGTCGTGTTCAGGTTTGCGAGATTGCCGCTGACGGCGTCGATGGCAAGGGAGTTCGCGTTGAGGCCGGAAAGCGCGTTGGAAAAGGCTGTGGACATTTAGTTAGTGGCTCCTGTGGCCGAATTCGTTTGGCTCGCCGCACCGGTGGTGGTTGAGTCGCTCGCCGCGCTGGTTGCCGTAGTGGAATTCGTCGTGACCGCCTGGCTGATTGCCGTCGTGTCCGTGTGGATTCCGAGCAGTTGCTCGAGCTGGCTGTACTGGGTCAACTGCGTCACAAACTGGTTGCTGTCGACCGGGTCGAGCGGGTCTTGGTTCTGCAATTGGGAAACCAGGAGAGTCAGAAACGTTGATTCGCTGGCGAGGGGATCTGTCGTCGCCGAAGCGGAGGAGGAACCGGCCTGTGTCGAGGTTCCGGCGGAAGAGACTGGACTTGCGATGGTGCTCATGAATTCTCCTTGGATTGGTCAGGTTGCTGCAGAATGCCATCAAAGTTTTCGATCCCACCGCCGGACCGCGCTCCTCGACGCTGTGCCGGATTCTCCTGCTGCGGATTATCCTGCCGTTGCCGGCCGGAGGTCCAGGTCTGAGCGTCGTATCCGGCGTTCGCCAGCACGCTGGCAAGATCGGTGACGCCATCGCGAAGGCTTTTCGTTGTTGAAGGATCGGTGGAGTGAAGCGAAACATGTACTTCTCCGGCTCGCTCGGAAAGCCTCACGCGGACGTCCTTCGATCCGTCGGGCGTAAACTCGAGCGAGACCGAACGCAGAGGTTGCGCCGCGCTTTTCTCTGGCGGCACCGGTTCCCGAACTGAAGCCGACGGTTGCGGGGCGGCGTTTCGTTGCGGCGGGGAGCCTGCGGATCTGGCAACCTCGGCTCTCACCGGCGCGGTTTGCGGAGCCGCGGCCGGTAATGGCGAACCGCGCGGAACGTCGTTGATGGCTCCAACTTCGGTCACATTTCTTTTCCGCTCCGGCTCCGTCGACGGGGAAATGGCTCCCACCGGATTCGTATCGGTTTGAGCAACGGGTTCGGAAGCTGGTCCGTCCTGCGGCCCGGGAACGGAAGCGATCTCACCTGAGGCCGCCACCGATTGCGCACTGTCGGGCGAGGTGACGGTGTTGTCAGGATTGGCCGGTGCCTGCGCCGTCGTTGGCGAAGCCGACTCCTGAAACTCGCCCTGTTGCGGAGTGACTGGAGCATCACCGGCCCGAATCACTACCGTCAGGGCAGCCTCCGGGGTTAGCCGTGCGCCGGATGCGGATTCCGACCGAAGCTGCGCCTGCTGTGCGCCGCTGGCTCCGCTGAGATCGGAAAGCCGGAGCCTGAGTGGAGACTGCGGAACGATTACATCTACCGGAATCGCCAGGGTGTCCTGCTGCCGCGCTCTGTCCACTGGGGCACTTAGGGCGGAATCAGACGCAGCGAACGCCGACAACGCGGGGCTGTTCGGATTTTTCTTGTTGCTTGGCTGCCTTAGCGGTGACGAGCCGTCGGATTCGGCGTCCTCGGAGGCCCGCACTGGCAGCGGCCACCTCGAATCGGCCAGTTGCGTGCGCGAAAGAATGCCCTGCGTCGGGACCGATGGGGATGGTTGCGAAGGTGCGGAGGCGGATGCGATCTGTCGGATGATGTCGGCGAAACCCTGAGGGCCAGTGCTTTCAGTGTCATTATCAGTGCTGCTGTCGCCGGAATTTTTTGCGTTCGGAGTGGGGGTCGCCGAATTCGCGCGCGTGGTCCCGCGATTCAGGGAAGCTCCGGCGATGTTCCTCGCCGCCTTGGGCGCGGTGGCCGATGGCGCGTTGTCGGAGAAGGCCTTCGCAGGTCGTGCAGCGGCCTGCGCACCAGTCGGCGTGAGTACGGCGGCGGCGGGCGCACAGGTCATGCCTGTCAAAAAGCAGTCTGGTGGCCAATGCTTCAAAGCCGCGATTTCAAGCTGTTACGGGCCAAACGGGCGCCATTTTTTCGTCGGCCGCATCAAAATCGCCATTATCATGGCGCTTCGCGAACTTCGACTCATTTACCGTATCGGCCGGTTGATCCTGATTTTGAGGAGTTTACGCTCGTTCTCCGCTTCGGCAGGCCAAGTGCATTGCCGAGATAGCGGAACCTTGCGAACATAATATGGACAACATCTCAATTCTCGCGGCCAGCGGCATGCGTGCCCGCATGGAATCTCTCGACCTTCTCGCGAATAATCTGGCTAACGCGGAAACCGGGGGATTTAAAGCCGATCGCGAATTCTACAGTATCTACGTCAGCGCCGAGGCAAGCGCGGACGCGACGAGCAATGGCGTTGCGACGCTTCCGGTAGTTGAGAAACAATGGACGGATCTGTCGTCGGGAGATCTGCGGCCGACCTGGAATCAGCTCGATCTGGCCGTCGACGGCGAGGGTCTTTTCGAGGTTCAGACGGCGCGGGGCGTCCGCTACACGCGCAACGGTAGCTTGAGATTATCCTCAACGGGAACTCTCACGACGGCCGACGGAAGCAGCCTCCGATCGGACAAGGGCCTGCCGATCGTACTCGACCCCTCATTAAAGGTCGAAGTCCTGCCGGATGGAACAGTTCAGCAGGCTGGTAACCCGATCGCAAAGCTGCAGATTTCATCATTCGCGGCCGGGAGCCTCGTCAAGGAAGGCGCGAATTACTTCGTCGCGTCGGTTGGCGCAACGCCAACGGCCGCCACAGGAACGGTGCTGCAAGGCAAGCTGGAGCAATCCAACGTGGGTGCCGCGGAGTCCGCGGTTCGCCTGGTTTCGATCATGCGGCAGTTCGAGATGCTGCAAAAGGCGGCCGGTATCGGCAACGATCTCAACAAGCAGGCCATTGAGCAGGTAGCACGCGTCGTTTCCTGAGGCCGCGGGCGGCTTTCGAGCTATTAAAACGAAAAAACAAACCAAATAAAGAGGACCCATGATCCGAGCCTTATACAGCGCCGCCAGCGGGATGACCGCCCAGCAACTGAATATCGACAACATCGCGAACAATCTGGCCAATGCCAGTACGACGGGCTACAAATCCCGGCGCGCGCAGTTCCAGGATTTGCTTTACCAGAATATGGTCGCTCCGGGCACTTCCGCGGGCCAGTCGACCATCGTGCCATCGGGTCTTCAGGTCGGACTGGGCACTCGCGCCGCGTCGAGCGAAATCATTTTCCAGCAGGGAAGTTTCACCAGTACGAACAATCCGCTCGATCTGGTAATTCAGGGTCTCGGCTTTTTCCAGATACAGCAGGCAAGTGGAAATCTGGCCTACACCCGGAACGGTTCGTTTCAGTTGAACGCCACCGGCAGTCTGGTCACTTCCGATGGCAACCTGCTGCAGCCGCAAATCACGATTCCTCCCGCGGCGCAAACGGTGAACATCGCTCAGGATGGCACCGTTACCTATACGTTGGTAGGCCAGACACAGGCCCAAAACGCCGGGCAGATCACGCTTGCGAACTTTCAGAACCCGGCCGGACTGAATTCTCTCGGCGCCAGCCTCTTCGTGCCCACCGACGCTTCCGGCGCGGCGATTGTCGGCACGGCGGGCGGCTCCGACGGGGTCGGCACCATACTACAGGGCTATACGGAACAATCGAACGTCAGTGTCGTCGACGAATTCATTAACATGATTACCAGCCAGCGGGCCTACGAGGCAAACTCCAAGGTAGTGAAAGCGGCCGACGAGATGTACCAGCAAGCCAACAACCTGAAACAATAGCGGAGCGCGGCCGCGACGAACGAATGGCAGAGATGAAATTCTTATTTGCACTAGCGTTCCTCGAACTGGCGGCGCGGGCGTCGGGCGCCTGTCTGCCCCTGCACGGGGACCAAATCCTCGGCCGCGATCTCGCCCTTGCCGATCAACGTTTGTCCGCGCTGCCTGCCACGCTGCAGTTCGGCTACGCGCCCGCTCCCGGCAGCGTCCGCGTATTCGCGGCGTCGGAACTGCAGAGGATCGCCCGCGCCAATGGAGTCGTTCTCGCCGGCCCGACGCCAGGAGATGTCTGTTTTGAAATTACGATTCACATCCCGGGGGTTGACGAGTTCGCCACGCCAATGCGCCAGTCGCTGCCGAAAGATGCGGCGCTGCGAGTAGTTGAAATCGGTCGCGCGGCTATTCCGTCAGGGCGAATCGAGTTCCCGCTGTCGGGCCTGGAGTTTTCAGCAGCCGGCAATGGAGCCACTCAGCTCTGGCGCGGGTTCGTCCAGTACACCGACACAAAGAGAATCGCCGTGTGGGCGCGCGTGGAGATCGCCATGAAGTATACGACGGTGATCGCGAGGCGGGATCTGCCCGCCGATTCGCCGATTGAGCCCGATGCTCTGCGGGTGGAGACACGAGCCGGTCCATTGAAGCAGACCCCCGCGGCGGCGAGCGTCGACGCCGTGGCTGGCCGCGTTCTGCAGAGGTCGGTAAGAACCGGCGATGAGATCCCTCTGTCGCTTCTCAGCGAGGCTCCGGTAGTACGGCGCGGCGACTCGGTAAGAGTCGAAGTGCAAAGCGGCATGGCCGTGCTTCGTTTCGATGCCATCTCGCAAAGTGCGGCGCGTTCGGGCGAAATGGTGGAACTACGCAATCCTCTGTCAGGAAAGATCTTCCGGGCCCGGATCACGGGCGCTTCAAAGACCGGTGGCTTAAGAGCCGTGATCGTCGTTGGAAGAGATCCTTCGTTATGAAACGAACCCTTCTTGTGTTTCTATCGGTCATCGTGGCTTTCACTTCGGCGATAGCGCCGTCACACGCCGGTATCCTCCCGGGCACAAGAAAGAAGTCCACTAAGGCCCCCGAGCCTACCCTTCTCGAACAATATCTCAAGAGCGCCGCGGCCGGTTCGGAACACGACGAGGCGATGGCGGGGGCGATCTGGTCGCCCACCGCCCGGCTGAACGAACTGGGCCGTGACCTGAAGGCGAGCCAGGTGGACGATGTCGTCACGATTGTAGTCACCGAGTCCGTGAACGCGGTCGCTTCCGGCGTCAGCACTTCCGAACGCGCGTCCTCCGCCAGCCAATCGATAACCCAGCTGGCAGGAGTCAAGTCTCCCACCGGCGCTTTGGCGAACCTGCTAGGAACAACCGGTGACCAGAAGCTGAATGGCACCGGAACCCCCTCCCGAGCCGCCACTCTGACGGCCACGCTTACCGGCCGCGTCGTTAAGGTATTGCCCGGTGGATTACTTCTGATCGAAGGCGACAAGAATATTCAGGTGAATTCGGAGCAGCAATCGATCATGGTTCGCGGAGTTATAAGGACTGCCGACATCTCCACTTCCAACACTGTGGCATCCACTCAGGTGGCCGACATGGAGGTGAAGGTAAACGGCAAGGGCGTCGTCGGCGATGCCATCCGAAGACCGAATTCTCTCTATCGCATGATCCTTGGCCTGCTGCCTTTCTAGGTTTCTTTATGAAATACTCCCCTCCTTATCGTCTGCGTGCCATCGGTCTGGTCTTGTCATGCCTGATCTCCTCCATCCCGGCGCTGCCGGCACCGGTACGGCTCAAGGACTTGGTTTCGATCGAAGGAGTTCGGGAGAATCAACTCGTCGGATACGGAATTGTCGTAGGCCTGGCGGGAACCGGGGATAAGCAAACAACCTTGTTCACGACCCAGAGCCTGGCCAATCTCCTCTCCCGAATGGGAGTGGCGGTCACTTCCCCTACCTCGATGCGGGTCGCCAACGTGGCTGCAGTGATGGTCACGGCGATACTTCCATCCTTCGCGCAGCCCGGCGTCAAAATCGACGCCACGGCGGCCGCGATCGGCGACTCCAGCAATCTGCAGGGCGGCGTGCTCCTGATGACGGATCTGAAAGGAGCCAACGGCCAGACATATGCCGTCGCGCAGGGCGCCGTCGTGACCGGAGGCTTCGTAGCCGGCAGGGGCGGCGTCAGCCAGATGGTGAATCACCCTACGGTGGGCCGGGTCCCGGAGGGCGCGACGGTTGAAAAGGTCGCACCCTCGGTCGAGCCGTCGCTCAGCGTACGACTGCAGCTGCATGCCTCGGACTTCGCCACTTCGGTCCGCATCGCCGCCGCGATCAACCAGCGCTTCACCGGAACCGAACCGATCGCGCGCGCCGAAAACGCCGCGCTGGTTGCGGTGTCCCCGCCGGCAGAATGGAAGGATCGCATTGCCGAGTTCATCGCCGCCGTCGAAGAAGTCAAGGTCGAAGTCGATCGGCCAGCGCGCATTGTCGTGAATGAACGCACCGGTACCATTGTCATGGGGAGCGACGTCCGCATTTCTCCGGTTGCGATTCTGCACGGCAATCTGACGGTCGAGATTCAGACGAATCTGATGGTATCGCAACCCTATGCGGGGTCGGCGGGCACAACCCAGGTGGTGCCGGAACAAAAGGTCGTCGCAAAGGACGAACCAACCCGAAACGTTGTTCTAAAGGAAGGGGCCACAGTTGAGGAATTGGTCCGCGCACTGACGGCGATCGGATCTTCCGCCCGCGACATTATAGCGATTCTGCAGAACCTGAGGGTGGCGGGCGCTCTGAACGCCGATCTTGAGGTGATCTGATGGCGGACGGATTTGCGACCGGGCTTTCAGGTGGTGTGGCGGCGGCGATGGATGCCCTCACTCAACGTCAGCAGGGCAACGGCGGGAACAAGATCGCCGGCGCCGCAAAGGACTTCGAGGCGCTCCTGCTTGGCCAAATCCTTAAGTCGGTTCATGAGGAAGGCGGATGGCTGGGGACCGACGATGACGACGCCTCAGAGGCCGCAGTCGGTTTCGGCGAGGAACAACTGGCGAGGGTGATGGCCGCAAGCGGAGGGCTGGGACTATCCAAAATCGTCGAGTCGGGCGTCCGCAGCGAACAAGCCGCCGTGGATGCGGCTTCGGATGACTCCGTTTCCGCGGAGATCCCGGGCCGTGCCGGAGCGACGAAGCAAATCAAGAGATCAGGCCATTGACGCCGCGTAACGCTCGCGTTCTTCGTCGAGCTCGCTGTGGCCCTTGTCGGCGCGATTCGCGCTCGCGCGAACCGCGGTGGTATCCCCGAAAGTATCAGGCACGTCCCGCCACGCGTCGGCGAGCGTAGTGAGCAATCGCCCGGTTTCTTCGAGCGGGCCATCCGTCTGGCGGAAGTTGGCCTCAATGAGACGTTCCTGCATATAGCAATAGAGCCTTCTCAGATTGAGCGCTATCTCCGGCGCCTTCTCGGCGTCAAGCGAGACCAGGAGTTCGGCGAGGATCGCGTAGGCCCTTTTGATAGCCCGGGAGCGCTCCCGGACTCTGCCCGCCCGCAGATGTTCGCGGGCGTCGGCGACCGACGCAATGGCACGTTGATAGAGCACCCTGACGAGTTCGATCGGGCTGGCGGACAGGATCATTTGTTCGAAGTAGGGGTTCATTTAACGGGGTAATCCTTTTGATATTCCTGCGCCACTTGTAGTCCGTACTCGGACGGCCACTGGACGATCACATCACCACTTTGCTTGTCGACAATCTGAATAATCAGTTTCTTGGTCGCGGAATCCGTGGAATACGTCACTTCCCGGCCAGAACCTGCAATTCCTGACTCGTTGAGCACATGCACAGCGGAAGCTACCGCCTGCTTGGCGGCCCGTTGTTGCTGCGCTGCAATTCCGTTCTGCGACTCCGGGAGACTGACGGCCCGGAGCGCCGTTACAGTTACCTGACCCATAACTTCGGCCTCAGAGGACTTATCGTCACAGCCCGGGCGCTTTTAGAGTTTTTGTACGGCCTGTGGTGCGGCGATACGGTCTTCGGCGGAGGGTCTGCTCGACCAGGCAACCGCACGGTCGACCGTTTGGTTTACCTCGCCGCCGGGCCGCGGTGTGGATCGCGCCGGGCCGCGCTCTGCGGCGGAGCCGACCCAACCTCGAAGTACTCCCGACCCATCCCGGGGTCTTGCAGCTTCGGCGTCAACTTCCCGAAGACTCGCGCTCAGCGGCCGGGGACACCCATCCAGCCGCGCGTCCACAAATCCGCCATCGCAATGAAAAGCAGCAGCAGCAGCCAGTAAAGGCCCGCCAGAACTATCATCTTCGTCAGCTTCGTCCCGTACTTCACGTGCATGAAGAACAGGATGACCAGCGACGCTTTAAAGATCGCTATCGACAATGCGACGAAAATGTTCAGCCGCCCCAGATCGACCGTTGAGACGTAGGCCGTCACCCACGTCATCGCAATGAGCGTGAGGAAGACCGCGATATAGACCCGAATCGGTACAATATGGTGCTGTTCGTTATGGTCCGACATCCTACTTCAACCCCGTATGAGAACGATCGATCAGATAAAGCAGCGGGAAAAGGAATATCCAGACAATATCGACGAAGTGCCAGTACAGGCCGAACATTTCAACCGGCGTGTACCATTTCGCCGTAAACTTCCCGCGGGATGCCTGGACGATAATAATCGACAGAATGACGAATCCCACGAGCATATGCGTCGCGTGGAGGCCGGTCATCCCGAAGTACAGCGAGAAAAATAACGGCGCGTGTCCGGCGTCGTCGCAGCCTTCGCAGTCGAAATGCGCTCCGGGAACTTCGTGGTGAACCCATTTATCGTGGTATTCGTACGCCTTTACGCCGAGAAACACGCCACCCAGAATAAGCGTGAGAATCAGAAACAACACCAGCAGCGTGCGCTTTCCGAGCGAGGCTGAATGCACGGCCATCGCCATGGTCAGCGAACTGCAAATCAGCACGGTCGTGTTCGCCGCGCCCAGCCATAAGTTCGTCTTATTACTCGCCGAGGCAAAAGCGGCCGGATAGGCCTGGCGGTACGCGAAGTAGGCCAGGAACAGGCCACCGAAGAACATGATTTCGGTGACGAGAAATACCCACATTCCGATCGTCGAAGCGTCCAGTTGCTGCTCGTCGTTCGCGAAATGATGCTTCAGGGTGACAACTTCTTCGTGCGGAACAACTTGGCTAGCCAACGTGCACTACCTCCTGCGGAACGGTGGAATAATCGTAGGCCTCGGTAGTCACCACGGGCGTCACTTCGAAATTCTCCGAAATCGGCGGTGAAGACGTCTGCCATTCGAGGCCAGTCGCGCCCCACGGGTTGGCCGAAGCGATGGCACCGTGCTTCAATGACCAAGTCAGGTAAATGGCGGGCAGGATCAGGCCCAAAGCCAGCACGGAGGCGCCGGCGGACGACAGCACGTTAAACACCTGGAATTCCGGGGGGTACACATGGTAGCGCCTCGGCATTCCCATGTAGCCCAGCAGAAACTGCGGAAAGAACGTGAGGTTGAAACCCACGAAAACCAGCGCAGCCGAAACCTTCGACCAGACCTGCGAATACATGCGACCGAAAATCTTCGGCCACCAGAAATGAAGGCCGGCCAGATATCCGAGCAGCGCGCCGCCAACCATCACATAGTGAAAGTGCGCCACGACGAAGTAGGTATCGGTGAGATGAACGTCCATGCCCAGCGAAGACAGGAAAATTCCAGTCAGCCCGCCCACCGTAAACAACCCGATGAAGCCGAGCGCATAAAGCATCGGCGTCTCCAGACGCACGCGGCCTTTGTACATGGTGGCGGCCCAGTTGAAAACCTTGATCGCCGATGGAATAGCGACCACGTAGCTCAAAATCGAAAACACAAGGCCGGCATAGATCGACTGTCCCGCGACGAAGAGGTGGTGGCCCCAGACGAGGAACCCGAAAACGGCGATGGCCACGCTCGAGAAAGCAATGAAAGTGTAGCCGAAGGGCTTTTTCGAGGAAAACGTGGAGATCACCTCGGAGATCACTCCCATCGACGGCAAAATCATGATGTAGACGGCCGGATGGGAATAAAACCAGAATAAATGCTGGAATAGAACCGGATCGCCTCCGTAGGCCGGATCGAAGAAACCGATGTGAAGGCCGCGCTCCAGAACCAGGAGGAACAAAGTCACGGCAACGACCGGGGTTCCCAGAATCATGATCGCGCTGGTTGCATAATGCGCCCAGACGAACAAAGGCAGACGGAACCACGTCAGACCTGGAGCGCGCATCCGGTGGATCGTGACGATGAAATTCAGGCCGGTCAGAATAGCGGAAAAGCCGTTAATGAAAATGCCCAGCCCCGCCGCGACAACATACCCGTTCGAATACGAAGTACTGAATGGGGTGTAGAAAGTCCACCCCGTATCGACGCCGCCCGTGAGCAGAACGTACAGCGTGAACACGCCGCCCAGCATGTAGATGTACCAGCTCAGGAGATTGATCTTCGGGAACGCGAGATCCTTCGCGCCAATCATCAGCGGAATGAGGAAATTTCCGAGCGTCGCGGGAATCGACGGAATCAGGAAGAAAAACACCATCAGCACACCGTGCATGGTGAATACTTTGTTGTACTGGTTGGACTCCATCAGATCGCCCGCCGGCGTCGCCAGTTCCAGCCGGATCAGACTCGCGAACACACCGCCGAGAGCGAAAAACGCCGTAACCACGATCAGATACATGACCGCGATGCGCTTGTGATCGCCAGTCAGAAGCCAGCTCTTCAGCCCGGTCTGAGCGTTGAGATAGTTCTTTGTTTCTTTTACTGGTGCGGGGGCCGTAATCATTGTTGTTTACCTGTAGCCGCGGATGTCTTGCTAACGGTCGCGGGCGCTTTGGTCTCGGACATCGGCGCGGCCATCGGTCCGGTTTTCTGGATATCGGACGGCTCGCTCGGCAAATTCCGTCCCGGTACGACTCCGTTCGGGTCGCCCAGCGACTTGATGTACTCGATCAGCTTGAGCATGCCTTCGTCGCTGATCAACCCTTTGAATGTCGGCATGATCTTGTCATAGCCGGCCACGATCTTCGCCTGCGGATAGAGAATCGATTCGCGGGTATAGGACTCATCGAAACGTACGCTCGTACCGTCGGAAAGATCGACCTTCGTTCCGAACGCGCCGTATAGATTCGGCGCGCGCCCGTGCCCTCCTTTAACGTGGCAGTTGGCGCAGCCCAGCTGATTAAAAAGGCTCTCGCCCCCCTCCGCCATCGAGCCTTCGCCGCTGCCCTGAGCGAGCCATTTGTCGTAGTCTTCCGCACTGAGAACGTGGACCCAGCCGATCATTCCGGAATGCTTCGTGCCGCAGTATTCGGCGCAGAAGATGTGGTAGGTGCCGACCTGCGTCGGCCGGAACCACTCGGTTGTGTACCGGCCGGGAAGGACGTCGGCCTTGGTACGGAATGCGGGCACGAAGAAATCGTGAATGACGTCTTCCGACGTCATGGTCAGACGAACGTTGCGGCCCACCGGAACGTGGAGTTCGTTGATCTCGCGGGCGCCTTCCATATGCTGGATCTTCCACATCCAGCGCTTACCGGTCACGTAGATATTGATGGCGTCCTTCGGGGGGCGCGATTCGCTGAACATAATGCTCGCTCCCCACGCGAACATCACAAGCGACAGACCCAGAGGAATCACGCTCCAGGCGATTTCGAGGATCATGCCGCCGATGCTGTGCTCGTCGACAGGCTTGGGAACCCCTTGCCCCGGCCGGGCACGATACTTGATGGCGAAAAAAATAATCAGGAACGCGACCAGCAGCGAAAAGAACGCGCTGACCACAACCATGTACGTGTAGAGACCGTCGACGGTCGGGGCGAAGTTCGACGCCGACTCCGGAAATAGCTGGAAACTCTTCGGCTCCATTGTCATCAGGCGGCTCGATTCCCTTTCTGCCGGCTCTCCCGCCGTAACATAATGAACACAAATCCCCCCATTGTCAGCACGGTAGCGCCGCCGGCTATCCTCAACAGCCCCAGCGCAAACGGCGTATACTTCGCCGATTGCGGATCGAAGTGATAGCAAAA
>PLEX01000139.1:0-861 GCA_003136575.1 Bryobacterales bacterium
AGGCTCTGCTGAAATTCCGCTTCCTCATCGCGCCGGAAGACCCGGCGAAGATCGTCGAAGATTTCCGCGTGAGTTTCTACGACACGGAGATTTTCTTCGACCCGTTCGTTCGCGGCAAATTCGCTCAGGATTTCTTCCGGGCGCATGAAGAAGCGGGCCTCGCCCGCACGGCCGAGAAGGCCCACCAACTGATAGAAGAGGCGCAGTTGTTTATTGAGGCATGTTACAGCTGTCACGCAAGGATGACAGCCACGCCGGCGAAGGTTACCGCGTGATCAATCCCGATTCCGTACAACATATCAACGTCAAGATCTTCGTCGCCGATCCCGATAGCTCTATCGTCGAGCACGCGGTCGCGGTCTTCCACCAATGGATCAAGGACGGCGTTTGTCCCGAGCTGCTCATCGACGTCGCCGAGTACCGCCACGTCCCCGCCGGCCCGGGCGTGCTGCTGATCGGACACGAGGCCAACTACAGCTTCGATGAGCGCGAGAACCGTCTGGGGCTGCTTTACAACTGCAAGGCCGCGCTCGAAGGGTCGTTTCAGTCGCGCCTCGCCCAGGCTCACCAATCCGCGCTCGCCGCCTGCGACCGCCTCGAACAGGACCCCGCATTCGGCGGCAAGCTGAAGTTCGACCGGTCATCGCTCGAAGTTTTCATCAACGATCGCCTCCTCGCCCCGAACACAAACGAAACCTGGCACGCGCTGAAACCCGAACTGGANNAAATACTTCCCCGGTGCGACAATCACAAGACACGGTGAACCCCGCGACCTCTTCCGCGTCCTGGTTACATAGTCAACCAGCCATGATTCCTTCGCGGTCTGCGCAGAATCTTACCGAGCCGTAACCGTAAGGGAGC
>PLEX01000139.1:869-10420 GCA_003136575.1 Bryobacterales bacterium
CTTCGCGATCGCTCCATGAGATCTCTCTCCGCCATCGGCATCCTGCTCTTTCTTGCCCTCGGCGACTCGCGAGCGCAACAATCCGAGCCTCCTCCCCTGACCCTGCGAGCCGGTTCCACCGTAGTCCTCGTCCCGGCTCTCGTCAAAAACAAACGAGGAGCGATCGTTCTGGACCTTTCCACCAGCGACTTCGCACTGACCGACGACGGCGTTTCACAAACCCTCACGCTCGATCCCGACACCGACTCCCAGCCCCTCGCCCTAGCCATCTGCGTCGAAACCGGCGGCGCAGGCGCGCGCCATCTGGAGGACTACGAGCATCTGGATGCCATCCTCGGTTCTCTGATCGGTAACGTCGAACACCGCGTCGCCGTAATCGGTTTCGACAGTTCACCTCATCTGCTGCTGCCATTCGCTCCCGATGCGGACGAGGCCGCGGGCAAATTATCCAGCCTGCGCCCTGGCGATTCCGGCGCAGCCATTCTCGATGGCGTGGCCTTCGCCGTCGCGCAACTTCGAACCCAGCCCGCGCGTTTTCGCCGTGCCATCCTGCTGATCGGCGAAACCATCGATCAGAGCAGCCAAACGTCGCTCGGCGAGACCCTGCGCCTCATCAGCGATACGAACACCAGCATGTACACATTCGGTTTTTCGAGCACTCACGCGGCGATTTCCCATGAGGCGTCGAAGTTCGGTTACGGTCCGACCGAACCGGGACCGCCGCACGGATGTTTCAGCCGCGAGGGAGCTGATGCCGAGTATGACGGCCATTACAGCCGTCAGGTGCTCGACTGCCTCAGCCAACTCGCGCCCCCGCTTCGCCTGATCACGATGACCTATCTGACCGCGCGCAACGCGCTGCGCACCAACAGCGCCGCGTCGCTCGCGCAGCTCACCGGGGGCGAGTTCTTTCATTTCGGCAACGCTAAGGAACTGCGCGACGGCCTGATCTCGGTGACGCACGACGTGCTGAATTACTATGTCCTGAGTTTCCGCCCGACCTTTCTGACGCCGGGGCTGCACGTGCTGCATCTTGAGCTGCGGGATCGGCCGGATCTATCGCTGCGGTCTCGCACCGAATATTGGCTTGACGACAGCCAGTGACCAGGTTGCCAGTCACAACAAAGTGGAAAATATTTCCCTTGTCCCTATCCTGCTGATATCACGTCGCATAGGACGCATCAATGCCAGAATGCCCGGTCCGCGCAAACCGGGCTTGCCGCCCGCGTATGGTACTTTTCACTCAGGAAGCCGCGCATTCACCGGCGTGCGGTAAAACCCGGCTTCCATGAACCGTTACCCGCAACCTAACCCCGTTGGCGCACAAACGCACCAGCCGGGCCATTTTCGGCAGGGTAGGTTTTCGAGATATGGTCGTGGAACGCCAGGTTTTCCTCGTCCGCAAGAGCCCACAGCAGTCCGAGGCCTCCGGAACAGTAGCTGAGCCACGCGGCAACGAACCGGATTGCGCGGTTACGCCCTTCAAGGGGCTGTCCGTCGAAAGTCACCAGGTGCAACTGGGTCCAGTTCATGCCCGCGGTTTCGCGGCGCGCCATCACCCACAACAGCCCGTAGAACACGGACAACAGAAACAGCGCGATCCCCAAAGTGATCCACAGGGCCTTGCCCGATCCAAAACTCAGCCCCGATCCAATACCGATGGCGGGAGCCCCGAACCGCGCCGCGCCGACAAACAAGCCGAAACCGAGCAGCACCATCGAGACGTCCATCGCTCCAGCGGTTGCGCGGCGCATGGGCGGCGCGACTCGCCCGTCGCCATATAGCTGCGCCGGAATGCCCGTAGCCAGAATGCGCTCTTGTGAAACATTGGAACGAAAATCGAGATTTCCCTGGTTCGGGGAGGAACCGGAGGAAGTCTGCTGTCTTCTCGACTGCGATCGCTGAGCCGTCCTTTGTGCGGCCGGAGCGGCGCCGAACGCGGGGGCCGTGGACGCCGCAAGCGGCATCGCGGAGGATGCGGGCCGGGGTTCCGCAGCCGCTAAACGGCCGGCGGCCTGTCGCTGGATCTGCTCGAAAGGTATTACTTTTTGAGCCGCCACTCGCGGAGTGTGCGTTGTCTGCAAGGCTTGAAATAACGGAGTCTGTTCCGGCGTGCGCGGAGTCGGCGGAAAAAAGCCGGGTTCCCGATCCGGCGTCGCCGAGACCGCCAGAGCCGTTGCGCCAATATAGGAAGTGGGATCTCGGGCGTTATTCGCAACGGCGGCTAATCGCCGCCCGCAGCGCAGGCACCGATGGTCGTCTTCTCCGTTGATGGAACCACAATACTGGCAATGCATCTTCTAATCTCTTGTGTACTCAACCGCCTCAACCGTTTCACGATACGGCTCGGGCATTCGCGATCGCACGTTTCAGCCACGCAATTAATGCCGGTTTACGGCCGCCGTTCAGCGAAGTTGCGCGCGTGCCTCCCTACTTCTCTGAGTAACACAATCCGCGCCGCTTGTCACGGAAAATTCGCCATACTTTTTGTCTGTGTGTTATTTGCGCTGTCACCGCAATTTTGCAGGGCCGTCACTGCGCCGGATGGATCGGACTCCCCGCAAGCCGCGGCCGCGCCGACGACGGCGACATCGGCTCCTCCTCCCGCTCCAACGCCCAGTCCCATTTCTTCGAGTGCGACGGATCAGGAACACGAGCTTCCCATCGAGCGTCCGGATTTCAGCGTCCACGTTGTCCGTCCCAACGCGCCCAAAGACAAGAAGTACATTCCCTGGTCTGCTGAATGCCTGGCCGCCGACGCCAGCGACTGCCTCAAACAAGCCGTGGACGATAACGGCGTCGAACACCTGAAGGGAATCGCAGGCGGCAAAGTGGTGTTCGAATTCCCGAACGCGACGCTCAAAGCCGATTCCGTCGACTACGACAAAGACAGCGGCATCGCCAAAGCCACCGGCAATGTTTACTACCGCGATTACGATCACGACGAAGTCATGTACGCCGACACCGCCGAATACAACACCGACAGCGAATTCGGCGAATTTCATCATGTACGCGGCTATTTGAAAGCCAAGATCGTGGCGCGCCCCGGTCTGCTCACGTCAAAGGACCCCTTTTACTTCGAGGCCGACCGGGTGGAGAAACAGCCCGACAAATATATCCTTCATACCGCCTTCATCACCGATTGCGAAATGCCGAACCCCTGGTGGACTCTGCACAGCAATCTGATCGAATACTATCCGCACGACCACGCGCTCGCTCACGACGCCGTCTATCGCTTCCTCGGCGTTCCGGTCTTCTACTTTCCGTACTTCCTTAAATCGCTCAGGACCGAACCGCGGCAGAGCGGTTTCCTCACACCCAATATCGGGCATAGTTCGACGCGCGGCTTCCTGTTCGGCCTTGGCTACTACCAGACGCTCGGACGCTCCATGGATCTCACTTATGTGATTCAGGACTTCACCGCCCGCGGCTACGCTCATCACGTCGATTTCCGCGGCAAGCCCACGCAGAAATCGGATTTCGATCTGATCTTCTTCGGCGTGCAGGATCGCGGCATTAATCAGAACGGCGCCTTGCTGAAAGCGCCGGGCTACAGCATTACGGGCAACGGCAAAATCGAATTCGGCGATGGCTGGGTAGCGCGCGGCACTCTCGACTATCTCAGTTCCTATCTGTTCCATCAGCAGTTCACGGATTCCTACACCCAGGCCATCTTTTCCGAAACTCATTCCGCCGCATATGTCGAGAAGCACTTCGGGTCCTTCACCTTCGACATCGGCGCCTCGCGGACGCAGAATTTTCTCGATACGACGGCGGGGAATTCGGTGCTGATACGCAAATCGCCGGAACTGGAGGTGAACGACAGCTTTCAGCAGATCGCCGATGGTCCGATCCCGCTGTGGTTTTCCCTTGAGGCAAGCTATGGATTATTTCACCGCGTGGAGCCGAAGCCGGCGGGCGAGACGGTAACCGATTTCTACGAGACCAGCCAGTTCAGCGAACGGGCGGATTTCGAGCCTTCGCTAACGTCCGCGATTCACCTGGGCAGCTTCACTTTCGTGCCGACGATCACGCAGCATGAGACCTTCTACGGGCAGAGCCTGATCAACGACACGGTATCCGGCGCGACCATCATGCGCTCGGCGCCCGAGGCGAGAGCGGATCTGATCCTTCCATCGATCGCAAAGGTATTCGACCGCAAGACGATCTTCGGCGACAAACTGAAGCACGTCATTGAGCCGCGCCTGCGCTACGACTACATTACCGGCATTTCCAATTTCAACAACACGCTGCTGTTCGACCCAACTGATCTGTTGACCAACACCCGCGAAGCGGAAATAGGAATCACCAACCGGATTTACTCCAAACGGGGCGATACCGTAACCGAAATCCTTTCGTGGGACCTGGCTGAAAAATACTACTTCGACCCCGCGTTCGGCGGCGCTTTGATACCGGGACAGCGCAATGTGTTCGCCTCCGAACTGGATCTGACAGGCTACAGTTTTCTCGACGGGGTGCGGCGCGAGTCGCCCATCGATTCCACGTTGCGCATCTCGCCGCTCACGGGCCTGAAATTCACGTGGCAGGGCGATTACGACCCGACCACCCGCCGCGTCGTGAACAGTTCGGTTTCGGCGAACGTGCGGATTCGCCGCTACTTCGTGAATGCCGGCAGCGATCAGATTCGTCCGAATGCGGACCTCGCACCTCCGGCCAACCAGTTTCGTGCCACGTTCGGGTACGGCGACGCGAACCGCAAGGGGCTGAATGCGGCGTTTTCGATGGTCTACGATTACCGGCTTTCGCTGCTGGAGTATGGCGTCGCGCAGGTGACTTATAACACGAGTTGCTGCGGCTTCAGCATACAGGTAAGGCGACTCGATTTCGGCACGGTTGTCGAAAACCAGTACCTGGCATCGTTCTCGATCGCGAACGTGGCGTCGCTCGGGACGCTGAAGAAGCAGGAACGGATTTTCTGAAGGAACCATCCGGATCGGAGACGGACTGTTGCTCGGATGGTACCCGGGGGTTGGCGGCAGACGCGGACAGACGTGGATGGCGCCGGACCCTGGTGCCGTTCGATTCGTTTACAATTGAGCCAGGCAAGGGAATCATGCAAGTGAGTACATCGAACACCGTGACGGCGCGTATTACATAGCCGGTGTGCGCATTTCTCGACGCGATCGTGTACGTCTTTAGTCGGGGCGAATTGCCCGAACGAATCCTTGAAGAATTGCCCGCCATCGGCAGGCTTTCGAAGTGTACGGCGCGATCGGTAATACCTGGATCACGAGGCTGAGATCGACCAGTACATCGAGGGGATCGAGCGCGAGTTTGAAACGAACGGAATCGCCATGGCCGAAGAAAGCCCTGCGCGCTGGGAAAAGATCCGGCGCGCGAGCCTTGATGTTCGAGCCGCAGCGTTGAGCATTGGCTTTCAAGCCGACGCCGACCTGAACTTTAGTATCGTCACGGCAGTTCGGAGGCGTAAGAAGGGATTGGGCAGTGAGAGCCAATTGCGGCAATAGGGCCGATCTCGGTGCCGAACGCTCCCAAGTGCCCAAAACCGATATGTCTCTCCCGCCCGTCACTTCCTCTGTGGGACGCGTTTGTCCGCGCTGATCGAAAGCTTCCGACAAGCGCTACATATAACCTGCACGTGGGGCATTTCGTACGGTATACATCGGCGGGCTTCTGTAGGGACGCAATATCGGCGCGGGGGGGCGCTATAAGGTTCGTGGGATGACGTTATATTAAATCGCCCAAGGCCAGGTCACTCCTCCGATCAGTGGGCACCCGGCCACTCCGTCGCTGACGCTCCTGCACTCCGGGCAACGCACCCGGAGTTGTACCATTCATCGTTCGGAATGATCCATCCAGTCCCAGCAGAAGCCTTGGTTTCCCGTGCTCAGGCAACAACCAAATTTCGGACTGGTCATTGTAGGAGTGCTTCTCGATCGACGTCACAGCAAAGATCTCGTCAGAGCCACCGAACGTAAGCGTATGACCAACCCCGGGGAGTCAGCCGCGGACTCTGGCCCAGCGGGCAGGCGTAAGCGAAGCCACCTCGGCCATCTTGCGGTCATCCATGCCGGGCAACACATCGGCCAGATACTGCTTGACTGACACGCCGATCCGCCGACACGATTCCACCACCGAAAGTATCGCCGCCACCTTCGGCCCCGACTTCTCGCTGCCCACGTGCAGCCAGTTCTTCCTTCCCAGCGCGACCGGTCTCATCGAATTCTCTGCCAGATTGTTCGACAGCTCCACTTCGGCATAATCCAGACAGCGCTTCAGCTTCACCCATTCATTCAGCGTGTACTGCGCCGCCTGCCCGAGCGTACTTTTGGGCAGCACGTCCCGCAATATCTCCCGACACGCCTCGTGGATATCCGCAACCCACGAAGGCGCATGCTCCCGCCGCGACGCCAGACGTTGTTCCGCGCTCAGGCCCCGTTCCTGCGCATCTCTGTCTATCGCGAACAGCGCATCCATGCGCAGCACCATTTTGATCGCGCGCTCGTCTTTCGGATTCACCTTCACCGCATCCACGAACTTCCGCCTCGCATGCGCCCAGCAGCCCACGTGCACCAGCTTCGCTCCGCCAATGCCTTTGTAAGCCCGATATCCGTCGGTCTGCAGTATCCCTTCCCACTGTCCCAAAAACTTCTGCGGGCCTTCCCGTCCCCGTCCCATCTGAAACTCGAAGACCGTTTCTCCCCCCGGCTTCCCGTATTGCCATAAATATGCCTGATGGTCGCTGCCGCGCCCATCCCGCATTTGCACAGGAACCGTCGTCTCATCCGCCTGCAGATACGTGGCTTTCAGAAGATCCCGCCGCATCGCATCTGCCACCGGCATCAGTAGTTCGCCCACCCGCATCACCCAGCCATCCAGCGTCGCGCGACCGATTTCGATGCCCGTCTCCCGTTCCAGAATCGCCGCCTGACGATACAGCGGCAGATGATCGCAATACTTCGCAACCACCGTTTCGATCACCACGCGGTCGGAAGCCAAACCCTTTTCCACGATGCGTTCCGGCAGCGGCGCCGTTACCACCGTGCCGCCTTCGCAGTTTCGGCAGGCGCGCTTTTCGCGCTTCGTCACCCGCACAAAGTACTGCGCCGGTTCCACATCCAGCCGTTCGCTCTCGTCGTAGCCGATCACCGCCGTCTCGCCGCCACATGCCGCGCACGGGCAGGCGGGAGCTGCGATCACTTGTTCCACTCGCTTCAGGTCGTCCGGAAGCTTCTGTCGTCCGGGATGCGCTTTGCGCTTTCGCTCCTCCGGCTGCGGCACCGTGCCGCGCTTCGCTTCGGCTTCCACTTCCTCGCCGGTGACGCCGGGCTCGAAATCCATCAGCAGTTCCAGTTGCAGATCGCTCAGCGTCTCGCTGTGCGGTCCCAGAATGCCGATGCGATGACGCCGCAAACGCTCTTCGAGAACCTGGATTTTCAGCTGCGCCCAGTTGAGTTCGCGCTCCAGCGTTGCGATGCGGAGATGGGGATCGATAACGGCCACAGGCGGTAATCATAGAGTACAAAAACCGGCGAAAATGTTCTACTGTTTCCGCGTGTTTTTTTTTGCGATTGTTTTTGATGTTTTTTTTACGCCGCGTTGTGCTGCGGAGCCTGGCGCCGGTACCAGTTCGCGCGTGGCCGCGCCGCCGTGAGATCCATGCCGTTGAGCAGCATCGCCAGTTCCTCCGGTCGCATCGTCACGCTGCGTGTTGCTTCCTGTGGTTTCGGCCAGTGGAAGCTGCCGCGCTCCAGTCGCTTGGCGCAGACCCACAGGCCGCTGCCATCCCAGACCAGAGCTTTCAGGCGCGTGTGCGCGCGATTGGCGAACAGGAACAAATGGCCGCTCAGCGGATCTTCGCCCAAATGGTCGCGCACCAGGCCATGCAGTCCTTCGAAGCCTTTTCGCATGTCCACCGCTTCGAGCGCGATGTAGACTTTCGTCGCCGGGCCGAGGCCGAACATTATGCGACACCGGCGATGCGAATGAGTCGCGTGAGCTGGTTGTCGTCGAAACTCCAGTCGCTCTCGATGCGCCTCCCGTTGCCGAGCACGAGAGCGAAGCCCTGCCGAGGGGCGCTGGCCGGGACAATCGGTGTCGACCGATTCTCCACTCTGACCGGCACCAGCTTCACAGAATCGCCACTGGCCCGCACTCTGCGCCTGTACCAGTCCAGCGTTTGGACGGCGATGCCGTGCCGTTCGCAATACGCGCGGCGACTCAGCCCGCTGCGCTCGAAGTCCGATACGATCCGCTCCACTTCAATACCGCTTCGCCTGCCGCCACTCTCCATGCCGCCATTTCAGCAGCTTTCGCCAAAGGCTTCAACAGGGTTTCGTCGTACGCTTACCACCGAACGGAGCGCCGATCTGAGCGGACACGAGCGCCGAAAGAAGCTCACCCTCTTGGGCAAGCTCACCTCCCGGAGAAAAAAAACGCAGTCTTAGCCGGACCACGAGTTCATCGTGATCCAGAGAAGCGCTCACAACCACCCGCCACCCCCGGCGGGAATGCAGATCCCGAATGGGTGCCTCTGTCAGGGGAATCAGGGGCTGGTCGGCACTAACGTAGTCCCCGACATTCAGACTAGAGCCCGGGGGCGTCTGATCGATGAACTTCACGGCACCATCCTGAACGGCCAACATCGTGCAAAACGTTCTACATTCGTGGTCGATTTGGCCCGGCACGATCACGGAGGCTGCGGCGAGCTGAAAAACGATGTGCGCCGTTTTCATTGCTGGCCAAAGCAGTCAGTATCGCTAAAAAGACCAACGAGGGCCGCCTTCTAGGAGTTCCACGTGGCCTCCCGCTTCTGCGCGTTTGCGTTGATGGGGTTCCCCGCGGCGTTGTTCTTCAAGCTGCCTACGTAATAACCGGGAGCATTATTGCCGAACTGCGTATTCAAATTCTTGAGAAGCGTAATCCCGAACGTAATGTTCGCGTCCGGATTTCCGTTGAAGGCCTGATTCACGCCGTTAGTGCCCAAGACCGAACCAGCCGCCGTCGGCTGTAAGATATTGTTGATCTGGAAGGGTCCGTAGTCGACAGACCACAACTGCCCGCTTTTGTTATAGTTGGGACTATTAATCGGATTGAGCGAAAAGCTGGACTCGCCTTGCCACGTCACTGCGGCCATAGCCGCGACCGTAGCGGGCCGTTGAATCGGTCGAGTACGACGAGAGGCTTCCGTCATTCCAGATCTCCAAAGCATTCTTGTACGTCAAGCCCTGGAAGCCGACCGCCTGCGTTATCGCGTTGCAGTCGGGCTGTGGAGCCGAACCGCCCGAATTGTCGTTGTCTGTGGAGCCGCCAACGTCGCCCGAATACGCACACGAGGCGTCAAACAAACCATCTCCCAGGAAATCGTCGCAGCTAAAGCCGCACGGCTCGTCATCGTCGCCGTCCGCGCAATCGACAATCAGTCCTCTATGGTCACGATGATTGACCGGGTCGCCCATCGTATACACATACTTGTTCCAGGTGGTGGGGCTCTTCGGGTTTGCACTCTGTGAATAAGGGTCCGCCGTAGTAAACCGGCCATACATCGACGCATAATATCGCTGATCCGC
>PLEX01000135.1 GCA_003136575.1 Bryobacterales bacterium
CTTTCGTTTGAATTTCCGCGCCGGGAGCGCGGCGAGGCTCTTCCAAACCCGACTATAGAACGATGTGTCAAGGGTTTTCGCCCGACCCCCGGGGGTTTTATTGAAAACAAGGGAGATATAGGCCGAAGATCGACAGTACGGTATGCGGCGCTCACTACGCTCGGCCACAGACGGGTATGAAAATCCGACCTCGTTGGCGCATTCGCTCGCGCTGGGGTCGGACGGGAAACTCTTTTGCCGTCAGTTGGATAGGTAAGGCTGTTTTCTAAGGATCCGCCAATTTCCGCTGCGCTGCGCCCACCGAGTTGGATGAAAAATAGCCGCTCGCACNNTGCGTAAATCCCGCAGATTCAGCGTTTACCGGGGGTTTGTTTCTAAGGGCTCCCGCGGTTTATTGGTAGACTCGGGGCTGAAGATGACGCCTGCGGGACGTGCTGGAGAACGTCGTTCGTCGCCGGAATGGATCCCGACTTTGCGGCCGACCTGATTGCGCCTGGCCGATGTGGTGACAGACGAGTTGGCGAGCCTGGGCGACCAGGCATAGCGAGTGGGAGCCTTGCCACTGGGGCACGGCCCGACGGGCTTTCGCCGGCTTCCGGCTGCGCCGCGCCGACTATAATGCAAAAAGACGCTGGCGGCCGACGACGCATCGGCTCGGGCTTCGAGCGTCAAAGAAGGTCAAATTGTTCAGACTCACATTCTTTTTCGCCATAGCGTTTGGCGTTTCCGTGTTGTCGGCGGCCCCGCCGACTTACAACAAGGACATCGCGCCCATCCTGTACAGCCAATGCGCGTTGTGCCATCGCCCTGGCGAAGTCGCGCCATTTTCCCTGCTTACCTATCTGGACGCGGCCAAACGCGCGCCGCTGATCGCAACCGTCACAAAGGCACGCATCATGCCGCCATGGAAAGCGGAACCCGGTTTCGGCGCATTCCAGCATGAACGGCGCCTCACTGCCGAGCAGATCTCGCTGATCGACGATTGGACCAAAGCAGGCGCGCCCGAAGGGAACCCGAAAGACAAGCCCGCGGTCCCGACCTTTGCCGATGGCTGGCAGGGAGGCGAACCCAGTCTCGTCGTCAAGGCCGGCAACGGATTCAGCGTTCCCGCCGAAGGCCCGGATCGCTTCCAGTGTTTCGTGTTGCCTCTGAACCTCGAGCAGGATTCCTATATCCAAACGGCCGAGTTCCGGCCCGGCAACCGCAGCGTGGTCCATCACGGCGTGATTTACGTGGATGAAACCGGCGCTGCGCGACGACGCGCGGCGAATTCGCCGGATGGCAGTTATCCCTGTTTCGGCGGCCCGGGCGTTGCGGCTACGGGACTGCTCGCCGGATGGGCGCCAGGCACGATTGCAACCGCCGGAGATCCGCAGCTTGCCGTGCCGGTGAAGAAGGGGACGGACCTCGTCCTCCAGATCCACTACCACCCTTCCGGCAAGGCGGAAACGGATATTTCCTCGGTTGGCATTACTTTCTCGAGCGCGCCGCCGGCGCACGGGCGGACGGCGCTCATCATGGTGAACACGAACATCGATATCGCTCCCGGAGACGCCGCCTACGTGTCGAAATCGTCTCTCACTCTGCCGCGCGACGTGGAACTTTCCGCTATCTTTCCCCACGCTCACTGGCTCTGCAAAGACATGAAGGTGGACGCTCATCTTCCGAACGGCGACATCGCTCATCTGATCCGGATCAAAGACTGGGACTTCAACTGGCAGGGCTCTTACAAGTACGAAAAACCGCTGGCGCTTCCGAAAGGCACGCGTATCGATATGGAGTACACCTTCGATAATTCCGATAAGAATATCCGGAATCCGTCGAAACCGCCGGCCCGCGTGCAATTTGGGGAGCAGACTACCGACGAGATGGCGGTCGCCTTCTTCACGGTGATTTTGCCCACGCCCGCCGACGTTGCGCCGTTTCAGCGGGACATGCGGCTCGCGCTGATCGATTCCATGCTGGCGTCGGGCGACATGACCGCGCTCCAGCGCCTCCCCGGCATGAACGGCCGCGGCGGACAGATCCTGCGCATGTTCGATAAGAACGGCGACGGGAAGCTCGACGACGCCGAACGCGGCGCGCTGATGGACTTTATCCGCAGCATGATGAGGTAGCAACAGCCAAGTCACGGCGTCAGCCGCCCCCGACTACCCGACAGGCAACGGCTGATGACGGACGTCGACGCCGCGCACGAGGAAAATAACGCCCTCCGCGATATTCCGCGCATGGTCGCCGATACGTTCCAGGCTGCGCGCCGCGATCAGGTGATCGAGCGCCCGCTCGATCGAGTCCGGATCGCGACGCATCATCTCCACCACCTGACGCTGAATGGCGGCGCGCATCGCGTCCACGCCATTGTCCGACGTCAGCACTTCCATTGCAATCCGGGCGTCGCGCCGCACAAAGGCGTCCAGGCTGCGCAGCACCATCGATTCCACCAGGGCGGCGATCGGGGTGATGTCGATCGGTTCGCTGAGGGAAGGCTTTTCCATCAACGACAAAGCGCGACCCGCAATGCTCACAGCGAGATCGCCCATTCGCTCAAGATCCGTGCTGATTTTAATGGCCGCCACAATCAGGCGCATATCGCTCGCCACGGGTTGCTCGAGAGCGATAAGCGTGGCCGCCATGGAATCGATGCGGATATCGAACTCGTCGATACCGATCTCGTCGTCCATTACGTGGCGCGCCGGGGATGGAGACCGATCCACCAGCGCGACAACGCCCCGGTGAACCGATTGCGCCACCATGGTCCCCATTTCGAGGAGCGCGTTGTTCAGGACCAGAAATTGTTCTTCAAACTTGCGCAAAACCAGCCTCCTAACCGAACCGGCCGGTGATGTAGTCTTCGGTCTCTTTTTTCGATGGGTTCTTGAAGATCACATCGGTGCGGTCGTGCTCGATCAGCTTTCCCAGCAGGAAGAAGCCCGTGCTGTCGGCCACGCGCGCCGCCTGCTGCATGTTGTGGGTTACGATCACGATCGTGCACTGATCCTTGATTGCGACCAGCAAATCCTCGATTTTGGCCGTCGCGATCGGGTCGAGCGCGGAGCACGGCTCGTCGAGCAATAAAACTTCCGGGTCGACAGCCAGACCGCGGGCGATGCACAGACGTTGCTGCTGGCCGCCGGAAAGCGCGTTGGCGGATTCCTGCAGCTTGTCTTTTACCTCTTCCCACAGGGCGGCGCGCCGAAGACTTTTTTCGACGATTCCCGGCAACTCCGAACGGCTGGCGAGTCCGTTCACGCGAATTCCGTACGCCACATTTTCAAAAATCGACTTCGGGAACGGATTCGGGCGCTGAAACACCATACCGACGCGGCGGCGCAGGCTCGTAACGTCCATCTTCAGAATGTCCTCGCCATCCAGGGTAATTTCGCCATCGATGCGGGCGCCGCGTATCGTGTCGTTGATGCGGTTGAGGCTGCGGAGAAAGGTCGACTTGCCGCAACCCGAGGGGCCGATCAGAGCGGTAACTTTGTTGGCGGGAAATTCCAGTGAAATATCGTGCAGAGCCTTAAAAGTGCCGTAGTGAAAATTCACGTTCTTCGCTTGCATTTTCGCTTCCGCGGGGCGCGCGGCCGCCTGCGGCACGGGACCCGACTGCGGGGCTGGATGCGATTTGGCGGATGGCGTCTGATCTGGCACGATTGCCTCACTGGTGTCGTTCATGTCGGTGGATGGCGGAGCGGACTTCGCCCTCATTGGTGTCATATTCATCCTCTGCCGGGCGAACTTCCTCTGGTCAGGATAAGTCTGGCCGCAATGTTCGCGATGAGCACGAGCACGAGCAGTACCAAACCCGCCGCCCAGGCTTGCCTGTGCCAGTCGTCATAGGGGGAAATGGCGTGGCTGTAAATCATGACTGGCAGAGATGCCACGGGGTCCTGAATTCCGTTACTCCAGACCTGGTTGTTAAAGCTGGTAAAGAGCAGCGGGGCACTCTCGCCGGATATCCGCGCGACGCCGAGAATGATCCCGGTCATGATCCCTTTACGCGCGGCAGGCACGACAACGGAGGCGATGGTTCGCCACTTGGTCGCGCCGAGAGCGTAAGAACCTTCCCGCAGCGCCCGGGGAACTTCGGAAAGAAACTGTTCCGTGTTCTTGGCCGTGATCGGGATCAGCATCAGGCTGAGCGCGAATCCGCCGGCGATCGCAGAGAAGTGGTGGAGCGGTTTCACGAGCACCGTTGCGGCAAAAATGCCGATCACAATGGAAGGCACGCCGTTCAGCAGATCGTTCATGTAGCGCACGACAAACGAGTAAACCGAGCCCTGGCCACCCCATTCGGAGAGATAGACCCCGGTGAAAAAGCCGATCGGAATGCCGATCAGGGATGCGAACAGGATGATTTCGCCGCTGCCCACGATCGCATTCGCCATTCCGCCGCCGGTCTCGCCGGTTCCCAGAGGAAGTTTGATGAAGAAATCGAGATTGACGGATTTTCCGCCGTTATAAACCAGATACGCCAGAATGATAAAGAGCGTAGACACGGTAATGACCGCGCAGACACCCGTCAGCGTCAGCATCACGTTATTTACGGCCTTGCGGTATGCGTTGCGGAAGGTCATGCGCGGGCCGATCCCTTCCGGGTCGTCACGAGAATCAGGAGCCGAGCCAGTCCGTTGAGAATCAGAGTGAGCAGGAAAAGCACCAAACCCAACTCGATCAACGCCGAAGGATGTAGTTTACCGGATGCTTCATTAAACTCACTGGCCAGAATCGCCGGAATGGTGTTACCCGGAGACAGAAGTGAAGCGTGAATATTGTTGTCGTTCCCGATTACCATTGTGACGGCCATCGTCTCGCCCAGTGCCCGGGCGAAGCCCAGGAAGACGGACCCGATGATGCCGAGTCGTGCGAAAGGCACGACGATTTGCCATGTGGATTCCCATTTGGTCGCGCCGAGCGCCAGCGCCGCTTCACGCTGCTCGCGCGGCACCGCCATCAGGGCCTCGCGCGACACGGAAATGATATAGGGGAAAATCATGATTGCCAGAACTATGCTGGCAGTGAGATAGCCGACTCCATAGACTGGCCCCGCGACCAGATCCTGGACGAGCGGAACAGATCCAAACACGGTCTTGAGCGCGGGTCCGATGAATTCCCGCATCATAGGGACGATCGTGAATATCGCCAGAAGGCCGTAGATCACGCTCGGCACGGAGGCCAGTAACTCCACCAGAAAGGTGAGCGCATCCGACCACGCGCCCCCGGCCAGTTCGGCGAGATAAATGGCTGCGCCGACGCCGATGGGAACCGAAATCAGCAGTGCGACCACCGAAGTGACGATAGTGCCATAAAGAAATGGCCAGGCGCCAAATTCGTCGGTGACCGGGTTCCAGGTAGTTGAAGTAAGAAACGAAAAACCAAACTTCTCGCGGGATGGCCCGCTGCTGACCCACAACTCCGTGATCAGAAGAGCGGTTACGATCAGGACTGACGTTGCGAACAGAAGGGTAATGAGCCTGGCGACCTCGTCGCCGCCGCGCAAGCGGCTCAGGAAACCGGTTGACCCGGTTTTCTTTAGTTGCGGTTGCGCGGCAGCGGTGGAGGCCATGGGAATAACGACTATTTAATCAACGCGATTTGCTTCTTTTCTTTCGCTACGACCGCGGGAGGCAGCGGCGCATAGCTCAGGGCCTGGGCGTCCTTCTGGCCTTCGGTCAGCATCCAGGTCAGGAACCCGGTGATAGCCTTTTTCTTCGCGGGATCGGAGATCTGGCTGGGAATCAGCATCCAGGTAAAGCTGGAGATCGGATAGGTCTTGTCGCCGGGGCCGTTGGCGATTGAAACGCGGAAATCTTCCGGCATTTCCTTCATACCCGCGGCGGCGGCGGTCACGCCCTCAAAGCTCGGTTTGACGAACTTGCCCGCTGCGTTCTTCACGCTGGCGTAGCCCATTTTGTTCTGCACGGCGTAAATCAACTCCACGTAACCGATGGATCCGGGGGTCTGTTTCACCAGACCCGCAACGCCGGCATTCTGCGCGCCACCGAGTCCGGTCGGCCACTGCACGGAATTGCCGCGGCCAACTTTCTTCTCCCAGGCCGGGCTTACTTTCGCAAGATAATCGGTGAAAATGCCGGTAGTGCCGCTGCCGTCGGAGCGATGAACCACGACGATGTCGGTGGCCGGGAGCTTAATGCCCTTATTGTCGGCGGCAATCCGTGGGTCATTCCACTTCGTGATGGCACCCAGATAAATGTCCGCAATTGTCGGACCGCTCAGTTGAACATCGGCGGTGACGCCCGGGATATTGTAGGTCAGAACGACGGCACCCAGGACCGTCGGAAAATGAAGCGGCTTTATCTTGACGGCCTTGATCTGATCGTCGGTCATTGGCACGTCGGATGCGGCGAAGTCGACGGTTCCGTCGGTCAACAGCTTGATTCCCGCGCTGGAGCCGTTACCCTGGTAGTTGATAGCAACTCCCGTCTTCGCCTTGTATTCTTCAAACCATTTTTGGTAAATCGGCGCCGGGAAGCTGGCGCCAGCCGCGTTGATGGTTTCCGCCGCTGACGCGAGGCCCGCAAACAGAAGAGAGACCAGCGAGGCCGCGCAATATATACGTTTCATTTATGATTATCCCCTTTCGGATGGTTCTGAAAAGGGGTGGCACCCTTGTTGAGTGTGCCACCCCAGTGTTTCAATTGCGTTACAATCAGTTTTACGTTCCGTTGCCTGGCGCCTAGAACTTCGGCATGCTCCCCGGCAGCGTGTAGCGGACGTTGAAGTAGATGGTGCTGGCCTGCGTACCCTTGCCGCCCGCTTCGTTGAGCGAGTAGTACCAGGGCGCGCGCACTTCATACATATACTGGCCCATGAAATTGATGGCGCCGTAGGCCGGGTTCTTCCAGATCGTCTGGTTGAAGCCGAAGGTGACTTCCTGGATCATGCGGTTGTTGGTGTTGGCCGATCCACGGAAGCCATAACCGATTAACGTGGTGCCATTGGCGTCGAGAGCGACGTCCCGGCCCACGTATGTGCCGCCCCAGTAGCCGTAGAGGAGCGTGTTCTTCACGTTGGCTTCAAAGCCTTCGGTGAAACCGCCGGCGTGCACCGGGCTGATGCTGCCATCGGCGCGGATGATTATGTCCGGAGCCTGTCCGAACAGATAACGGCCGCCGCCATCGCTCCAGAAATTGGTGGAGGTCAGACGGAAGTTATCCGTGAGGCCCAGCATCAGGTTGGCCGAGCCGCCGGCGCCGATTGCCTTGTAGTACAGGTTGGTGTTCGGATTCCAGGTCCTGAAAGTGCTTTGCAGGCCGGCAACCTCAAAGTGGATACGGCTGGTGGGGTCGAACGCAATCTTGGCGATGAAATCCGGCATGAAATCGGCCGTCGTCTGGTTCCCGTTGTTGTTGCTGGCGGAAGAAACGTCCGTGGGGGTGATTGCCGCTAAAGCCGAGGGCAGAGTGATCGACGGGCCGCCGGAGGAACCGCCGATGTAAGCGTCGGGGTTTTCCACCGCGACGCCGATAGCGACCTTATCGTTCGGATGATAAATCACGCGGGCACCAGGCTGGCGGTCCCAGGTAAGTCCCGTGAGGTAGTTGAGGTCTACTTCTTGTCCATAGAAGAGGTCGCCGGGCAGAGCCGAGAGGCCCTTACGGTTCGGTGTGAGGAAGCTCCAGCTCTGGCCGGCCAGAAACTCGATGTCGCCCTTGCGGACGTCGACCCAGAAAAGACGAATGCGCGGCACAAAGGATCCGTTGGTGGTGGTCAGGTTGTTACCGCCGCTGGTGCCGTTGAAGTCGATCTCGTTATAGCCGATGAAGTGAGCGCCCTTCCAGTCGCCATCCACGCGAAAACCGAGCCGGGAGTTCTGCGGGCTTAAGTGGAACTCGCTCAGCCTTCCGGCTGCGACGTTGTTGAAGGGGATGTTGGCGAAGGTCGTTCCGATACTGGAGCCAACGTCCTTGCTGCGCCAGACGCTCGTCAGATCCATGAAGCCGACCGGAACCACGCAGGTGCTGCCGATGCGGATATAAGCCGGAACTTTGGTGTCTGTCGGGGCTTCGCAGGGATTGCCGCCGCTGGAAGCCGCGGGTGCCGCCTGCGGAACCGGGATCGCGGGAAGCGCAGCCAGGGTGGCTGGCGCAACGGCGGGGAAGATCGGAGCGATACTGGCTACCTGGCCAACGTTCGGAGGCGTGATCTTGTCGGTTGGTGTTGCGCTCGCGGCTACCGTGCTCGCGGCCGAGGTCGTGCTCGCCGCCGCCTGATCAAGCAGCTTTTGCTGGTTATCCAGCGCCTGTTTGAGGGCATCCAGTTGCTTCTGCTGAGCGGCGATCATGGCTTTCAACGAGGCAATATCCTGTGTCTGACTGGTACCGCTGGTATTTTCAGTACCCTTATCCTGCGCCATCACCAGTGCTCCGGTGCTGACGAAAGCCAGAAGGGCGCGGCACAACCATCTTTTTCCTGAAGACATTCTTTCTCTCCCGAGTAATCTGACCCTCCCTCTCAGAGGGTCGACAAAGCTTCGATGCCGTTGGGGAGTCGCAGTGAGAATAGACCCTCGTGCGAAAGGGACTTCATGCAACTCCGATAGAACGCAAACTACGCGAGTCGCAGCGCCATATTCCCGCGCCGGAAACCAAGGCTTCAAGCCAAGTATAGGAGTTACTTCAGGGAGAAACGATGACGAAACGATGAATTGATGGTTACAAGATGAGGCGTCAGCCGAGGTGGTGGTGACGGACGTCGACGCCCTTGATAAGGAACAGAACATCCTCGGCGATGTTCGTCGCATGATCGGCGATTCGCTCCAGATTATGGGCGACAAAAATCAGGTCGAATGCCGCTCGAACGGGGTATTCTCCGCGGTCGGCCTTCTCCAGAAGTTCGCGATAGACCGAGTCCTTGAGCTCATCCACTTCGTCGTCGGCTAACAGTACGGAGCGGGCCAGTTCTTCGTCGCGCTGCACGAAGGCGTCCAGGCTGCGGCGGACCATCGACTGAACCAATTTCGACATCCGCGGGATGTCGATTCCCGGTTTCGGCGGGGAACTGTGAAGCAGCGAGGAAGCCCGTTCGGCCACGTTGATGACGAGATCGCCCATCCGCTCCAGGTCGCTGTTGATTTTAATGGCCGCGGTGAGAAAACGAAGATCTTTCGCCACCGGTTGGTGCAGCGCGGTTAAGCGGACGGCAACCTCGTCGATCTCGATATTCAGCTCGTTGATGCGGTTCTCGACTCGCCAGGTTTCCTGGGTGGACGGTTCCTTGCCTTCGACCAGCCACAACAGGCTGGTGGTGATCGCCGATTCCACCAGACCTCCCATTTCGAGGATTCGGGTCTGGAGGTCGGCGAGTTCCGTTACAAAAGGCCTGTTCTGCAAGGTAATTCAAAAATACCATTGGTGCGGACCGACCGCAGCATCTGAAAAGATAATTTTTTCTATCGAGCCGTTACAATAAGATGAAGTGGAAAAAACGTTCTACATTGAAACCTTCGGCTGCCAGATGAACGCGCACGACTCCGAGAAGGTCGTGGGCACGCTGTTGCATGAAGGGTTCGCTCAAGTGGAGGCACCCGACCAGGCGAACTACATTTTCTTCAACACCTGTTCCATTCGGGATAAGGCCGAGCAGAAGGTATTCAACCGGCTGCAGCATTTCAAGAACAGCGGGAAGGGGAAAATCCTCGCGGTGATCGGGTGCGTCGCGCAGCAGGAGGGAGAGAAGATCTTCGACCGGGCGCCGCACGTGAGTCTGGTCGCCGGATCGGCGAGCTACACCAAGCTGCCGGAGATGCTGGTGCAACTGGAAGCGGGCAATCGCCGGGTGACGGGTCTGAGCCTCGAAACGGACCAGACGTTCGATACGCCTTTCACGAGCCGCGACAATCCATACCGCGGCTGGATCACAATCATCGAAGGCTGCGACAAGAGTTGCGCGTACTGCGTGGTGCCGTTCACGCGGGGCCCGGAGCGCAGCCGCACGAGCGCCAGCGTGATCGAAGAAGCCAGCCGCCTCGCGGGCCTGGGCTACAGCGAAATTCAGTTGCTCGGCCAGAACGTGAACAGCTACCGCGACCCTTCGCCCGCCGGATGGGATTTCGCCACGCTTCTCGATCAGGTCGGCCGCGTGGCGGGAATTCGGCGCGTGCGCTTCACGACATCGCATCCCCGGGATTTCGTGAAGCCCATCGTCGACGCGATCGAGGCCAATCCGAATTTGTGCAATCACGTGCATCTTCCTGTGCAATCCGGATCGTCGCGCGTGCTCGAAGCAATGCAGCGCCTGTACACGCGCGAGGAATACATGGATAGGATCGAGTGGATGCGCGGCGCGCGGCGGCCGATCGCGATCACGTCGGACATCATTGTGGGATTTCCCGGCGAAACGGAAAAGGATCTTGAAGCGACGCTCGATCTGCTGGACGAAGTGAAGTACGATTCGATCTTCAGCTTCAAGTACTCGCGCCGGCCCAACACGGCGGCTTTGGCGCTGGGAGATCAGATTTCCGAGGAAGAGAAGACGCGACGGATCGTGATCGTGCAGGAGCGCCAGCGCGCGATCCAGATGCGGCAAAATGCGGAGTTGCTCGGCGAGGTTGAGGAACTGCTAGTGGAGGGCCGCTACGAATCGACCGGGCAATGGGTCGGGCGAACCACGCGCAACCGGAACCTGACGTTTTCGTCTTCCGCGAGCGATCTGTTGGGAACTTACGTGAATGTGCGCGTGACCCGCTCGGGTCCGAATGCACTGATGGGCGAACTCGTCAACTAGACGGAGCCGCGGTGCCGGTGCCATGCGCGCGGGGCATCAGCCGCCAACGCGCCCCTGAACATGGTCGGCGTCTATCGGGCTTCACTCCCGGCTTCGCGGCATTGTGTTGTAATAAAGCCATGGAAGTCGAAATGAAGATCCGCGGGTTGATGATGGACCCGATCACGAATATGCCGATCGTCATTCTGAAGGATTCCGGCAGTAGCAGCGTGCTGCCGATCTGGGTCGGCATCTACGAAGCGAACGCCATCGCCCTTGAGATCGAAAAAGTTTCGACGCCCAGGCCGATGACGCACGACCTGATCAAGACGCTGTTGACCGGACTCGACGCGGGCATTCGCAAAGTTGTCGTGAGCGAACTGCGCGAGGACACGTTTTACGCCATCATCTGGGTGGAACGCAACGGCGAGATGATCTCTGTGGATTCGCGCCCATCGGACGCTCTGGCCCTGGCGCTGCGTCACGATTGCCCGATTTACGTGGACGATTCGGTTCTGAAATCATCGAAAGCCACCAGCGCCGTTGCCGACAAAGTGAACGCGAATCAGGAACTGAAGCGCTGGCTCGAAAACCTGAACGAAGAAGACCTCGGCCGCTACAAGATGTAGGCGGTCAGGGCTTCCACGCCGGACCCCGCACTACTTTGCCCGGCAGTGCATTGGTCATGCGTCCCCGTTCGATCACCGCAACGCCGTTCACGAGCACGTACTGCATTCCTTCGGAAAGCTGGTTGGGCTTATCGAACGTGGCAAGGTCCGTAATCGTATCCGGATCGAACACTACGATATCGGCCCACATTCCCGACTTGATTACGCCGCGGTCGGCCAGCCTGAGTCGCGATGCCGGCAGCGCCGTGAATTTGCGGATGGCATCGGGCAGCGTGAGCGCACCGTCTTCGCGCACGTATTTGCGCAGGATGCGCGGGAACGTTCCATAAGCGCGCGGGTGCGGATGGTTCTGGCCAAGAACGCCATCGAGCGCCGTGCCCTGCGAGTCGTTACAAACGCTGACCCATGGCTGTTGCAGCGCCAACCGCACGTCCGGTTCGGACATGCCGAAGACGGCGACTTCGGTCCCGGCGTTGTCGTCGATCAGGAAATCGAAGACGGTGTCCAGCGGATCTTTGTTCCAGAGCTTCGAGATTTCCGCGATGGTCTTACCCTGCAGCGGCAGTAGCTTTGGATTCTGAACGACGCCCACGAGGATCGCTTCCGGGCCAGGGATCTCGGACCATTCGTTGTCCCATGTTGCGCCCCGAGTTTCCATGTCTTTGCGAATGCGGGCGCGGGTGGCGGGATCTTTCAGACGCTCGATCAGTTTTGCGTCGCCGCCATCGTGCGCCCACGGCGGAATGAATGCGGAGAAGGTGTTGTACCAGGCGGGATAGGCATAAGTGTCGGCGCCGATTTCGACGCCGGAGCGACGAGCCTCATCGATGTGCGCAACGATCTCCGCCATGCGGCCCCAATTCCGCAAACCTGCCGCTTTCAGGTGCCAGATCTCGACGGGCACGTGCGCTTCGCGGCCGATTCGAATGGCCTCGTCGAGTGCGGGAACGATCGCATCGCCTTCACTGCGCATGTGCGTGGCGTAGATTCCGCCCAGCTTTGCGCCTTCCGCGGCCAGAGCGATCAGTTCTTCAGCCGTGGCGTAGGGCGCGGGCGCGTATTGCAGCGCGGTAGAAAGGCCTACTGCGCCGTCTTGCATGGCAGAGCGGACAAGTGCTCGCATCTGCTCGAGCTCAGCGGCGGAGGGAGCGCGATTATCGTCACCGATAAGCATGCGGCGGACTTGCGTCGCGTCTACATAGCTAGCCATATTGATGCCGATGCCTTGCTTTTCAAGGCGCGCGAAGAATCCGGCGAAGGTGGTCCAATCGGGCGTGATGCCGTAGTGCGTGTAAGAAGAGCGGTCGGCGGCTAGAATAGCGGCGTTCAAGGGCGCGGCGGAACCGCCTTCGCCGGTTATCTCGGTTGTGATGCCTTGAAAGATTTTAGAGGGCAGATGCGGATTGACCAGGATGGAAAGTTCGGACTGGCCCAGCATGTCGATGAAACCGGGAGCGACAGTCAGGCCGTGGGCATCAATAGTGCGCGTGGTTTTGGCGCCGCTGAGAACTCCGATGGCGGCAATGCGGCCGTTGCGGATACCGATGTCGCCGGAGTACCAGGGAGAGCCGGTCCCGTCGATGATGTGGCCGTTTAGGATGACAAGGTCGAAGGGCGTTTGCGATAGTGCGGGCAGCGCGAGAAGGAAGAGCAGGCAAGTCTGGATACGTGAAGAAAAGGTCAAGCTTGGATTATATGAGAGACTCTTGGCATGGCGCAGAGAGAGGGCAGTATTGGCAGTGCGGTTGTGTGGATTTTCGTGATCTCGATTTTGCTGTTCTGGCTGCCTGTCATTGGGCCTTTGATTGCGGGCTTTGTGGGCGGACGAAGAGCCGGCGGACTGGGGAATGCGTTGATCGCGTGCATTTTGCCGGGCATTCTGCTTAGCATTGCGCTATTCTTCTTTGGCTCGATATTAACGCTGATACCGGTGCTTGGATTCGTGGCGGCGGCCGGAGGACTGGTGCTGGCGTTCGCGCATATCGGTCCGCTGCTGCTGGGCGCGATACTGGGCGCAGTGCTTTAGGAGGAAATATATGTTCCGAGTTGAACGAGCTGACTTGGTTGCGGCTTTATCGTTGGTGAACGTCGGGCTCGTATGGGCGGCGGATAAGCCGCAAGTGAAGATTCATGACGGGAAGCTGAAGGGCAGCTATAGCGAAACGGCGAAGATTTATGCGTTCAAGGGCATTCCTTACGCCGCGCCTCCGGTGGGCAATCTGCGTTGGGAACCGCCCCAGCCTGAATCGAAGTGGAAGGGCACGCTACAGGCGACGGAGTTCGGCGCGCGCTGCATGCAGGCCCGGTTGTTT
>PLEX01000162.1:0-257 GCA_003136575.1 Bryobacterales bacterium
CTCCAGGTATGGCCGCGCCTGGCGAGCATTGCGTCAGCAGCCACCGGCCCCCAGGTTCCCGCCGCGTAATTGGGGAAATTGAAGCTCTGTGCGCTCCAGTAATCGAGAATCGGCTGCACGGCGCGCCAACTCGCTTCCACCATATCCTGGCGAGTGTAAAGCGTCGCGTCTCCGATAATCGCGTCGAGCAGAAGCGTCTCATAAGCCGACGGAGAGCGCTCGCCGAAGCTGGACCCGTAGTTGAAGTCCATCGACAC
>PLEX01000162.1:296-3256 GCA_003136575.1 Bryobacterales bacterium
GCCCAGCGCCAGTTGTCGATGAGAAACGTGGCGGCGGCGTAGGTGTTGGTCGACGAATCGGCCTTTACTCCCTGCTCCTGACGGAACCCCACCACTTGCTGGCCGCCGACCCGCCCCGGACCGTACTGCCCGGCAACGGCGTTATCAGCCACTTCTTCCGGTTTCATCACGCGCACGGACCGCAGCAATTTCGCCCTCTCGTCCCGTACGGCGTCGCTTGAAAAAGTCGCGCTTGGCTCCATTGCAATTGTTGCCATTACCTGCAACAGGTGATTCTGGATCATGTCGCGCAGCGCCCCCGCTTCCTGGTAGTACGCGCCCCGGCCTTCCACGCCGATCGATTCCGCCGCCGTGATCTGCACATGATCGATATATCGGCGGTTCCAGAGCGGCTCGAAGATGCCGTTGCCGAACCGGAAGGCCATGATGTTCTGCACGGTTTCTTTGCCGAGGTAGTGGTCGATCCTGTAAATCTGTTCTTCGTGGAAATGCGCCTGGATGCGGGTGTTCAGATCCTGAGCGCTGGTCAGGTCGTGGCCGAAGGGCTTCTCGATAATGATGCGCCGCCAGCCCGCACCCTTCGCAAGCCCCGCCGTACCCAGGCCCTCCGCGATTTCCGCATACTGACTTGGCTGCGTCGACAAGTAAAACAGGACGTTGCCCGCAGTACCGTGCTCCTTTTCGATTTCTTCGAGCGACTTTCCGATCTGGTGGTAGAGCACGAGGTCGCCGACATCGCCGGGCAGATAGAACAAGCCCTGCGCGAAGGACCGCCAGAGGTCTTCGTCGAACGGAGAGTCTTCGAGAAACTTCGCGACGGAATCGTGCATGCGGGCGCGAAAATCGTCGTCGGTCATCGGAGTGCGCGAGATTCCGATCACGGCGAAGCCGGGGGCAAGGCGACCTTCGTAGGCCAGCCGATACAAGGCGGGCATGAGTTTGCGCTTCGTGAGATCGCCATTGGCGCCGAAAATCACAACCACGCACGGTGGCGTCTTGCGGTGAAACCGAAGGGGATCCTGCAGCGGCGAATCGACGGGCATTACCGTCACGATAGCAGACCCGGTGGTCGTCCCGCGTGGCGCAGAACAATTCGTGAGTACCCGCCAGTCATACGACGCGGCGCGGCCGGGCGGCGCTTCCCGGAGTCCGACGTCGGACCCGGCGGCCCGCGCTTCTGCGCAACGCGCGCACGACCTGGCCGCACCACTCGGCTCTCCGTCTGTTCCTCAATTACCTGGCGCCGCAGCCGGCGGCGCTTGCGCCTCTGAGGAACTCGCCTACGTTACGTCCACGCACTATTTGAACGCATGGTGCCTCCGACTTCTCAACCCGCCCGGCAGGGCGCCGCGACCAAGTCGTGCGCTATTTCCTGAGCGCGCATCTGAATAGTCAGGACGGCCGCTGGCGCGACAGTGCCGTGTTTATATTAAATGCCATCACGACCGGTTCGATCCCGGCGCTCCACTGTATCGGTAGATTTCCCGTGGAAATCTCATCCTGCATTTGAGCGAGCATTCCGGCGACGGCAGCCCTGGCGCCTGGATTCGCGTGATGATGCAAGGCGTTGAGGAATTTCACCGCGAAATCAGTTCGAAGCGTTACCGCTATATGCGGCTTGGTCTGGAATCGACACCTTTGGCAATCTCATCCGCTTCTGTGAGCCAAATACTACCCAAACATATTTGAAATTTTCCGATCAGGCCACCTGAGCGAGCTTGCGGGTGGGATAGCCGAGGATAGTAGTGACACGGGCGGTGTCGCGGTCGATGAAGACGAAGGCATCGCCGTGGATCTGATAGTTTCCCTTCCAGCCGATGGCGAAGTTGGTGTCGGTTTCCTCGAAGTGGACATCCTCAGGATCGCCATCCCGGGCCACGCGTGCGGCGAGGGAATCGGCGGGATCGAGCAGCCATGCGTCGCCGGTTTCGGTCGAGAACAGCACCAGCGGACCAACGGTCACAAGACGGCCATCGTGTTCGGCGGCTCGGCTTCGGATGTATTCGATCTCCTCGGCCAGAAGGAAATCCTTCCCGTGGATGCGCCTTTTCCCGGCACTGCGTTTGATGGTTCTACGGCTCACCGCTGCTTCTCCTTTCGGTGTGAAATATTTTCATGGACATTTTCACCCGGCTGTTCGGCGATCTTCTCGTTTTTGTATACCACTGCTTCGACCGTATCGTCATCAACGGCTATCTGAGTAATCTCTCACGGCCGGAACAGGTGGTCTACTTCTTTCGCCAGGTTCTGGGCATTCCGGTGGTGAGCAAGGAAGTGCTGAGCCAGCGAACCAACGATTACAGGAACTGGGTGGAAGCGTTCGCCCGCAATCATAGCCTACCCATCGAATGGGCGGAAAAAGGAGTGCGCAAAGAAGAACACGTGCTGCCCGCGCTGCGGCGCATGGAGAAGAACAAGGCCTTTGGCGTCTACTTCATCTTCCGGAGCATGGAACAGGGTCAGACCTTCCGCATCAGCCTGCCGAAGTTCCCCACAAAAGACCCCAACCACCGCATTCTGGCGCAGCAGCGCAGCCGCTTTACGCATTACTACTTCTACATCCGGGACGAAGCGCTCGGGCCGATCATTGTTCGCATGGCGAGCTTCTTTCCGTTCCATGCCACGTACTGGCTGAACGGTCACTCGTTCATGGAGCGCGAACTGGCGCGTGGCAATGTCGGCTTCAAAAAAGACGACAACGCTTTCCTCGCCACGGATGATGTGGCCGCCCTGCAGGCCGCCGCCGACCGGCTCAGCCCGGCCATTATCCGCAAACAGCTCGATTACTGGACGCTTATCCTCGGACCGAAGTTCTCAAAGAAGGAACGCNNCGAGATGGGCCTGTCTCGCTTCTACTCCATCGCTCAGGTCGAGTACTGCCGGAACTTCATTTTCAAACGCCATTTTCCCATCCACAAAGTCTTCGAACGAAGCTGTGAACTCGGTCTGTGGCGCCTGAC
>PLEX01000162.1:3309-21065 GCA_003136575.1 Bryobacterales bacterium
CTGCGCGACTTCGGTCTGAAGAAGGGACTCGATCACCTGGGGGCCGTTCGCGAAAGATTCCAGGCCATTACCGATCGTTTCGCGGGCTTCCAGGCTCAGTGCCTCAATGTCCACGTCGATTTTCCGCTTCTCCAGCGGATCGCCCTTCCCATCACAGTTGGCTCGGTCCGCTATCCCGGCATCAAGCTCCACGATGCCAGGATCATCCGGCTAACGGAGGTTCTGCTGCATGGAGGCAATACCGTTGGCGGCTGGACTGCCAGGCAGATCCATGAGGCCGTTCTGACCACATTTCAGCTTTCCGCCAAAACTTACGCACTGAACCAGCTTCGTTACGACCTGCGTAAACTCAAAGGCCACGGACTGCTGGAGCGCGATGGCCGCCGCTACGCCTACCAACTCACCGCCAAGGGCATCCAGGTGGCCCTCCTGTTTCTGTTCTTTCACAAACGGCTGTGTGGTCCCCTGGCCAACAGCCGATTCCATCACCAGCCCGATTCAGCCCTTCGTCCAAACAGCAAACTGGAGGCCGCCTATCACAAGGCCGACAAGGCCATCGACAATATCGTTGCCCTGCTTGCCGCCGCGTGATGTTACCTTCAGCAATGTTGAAGTATTCTTGTTTACAATCTCTGATTTAAGAATCTAACGCTGATGTGCCAGCGAAGGATAGTCGCCGTTAGGCTCCTGGGCTCCTGATTTTTAGCGCCGGTCGTTGCATTATGGATCTATGCATTTCAGCGCCTGGCGCGCAATCGGCTGTTGCACGTCCGGTATCTGGGTGTACCTCGCCTTGTTTCGCGGCGGATTCTGGAAATTGCGCGAACGGCTGAAGTCCGCGAGGCCTGCGGGGGATCATTCGGTCACAGCAGTCGTACCCGCGCGCGATGAGGCGGAATTCATCGGCCGCGCCGTGGCGTCGCTGCATGCGCAGCGAGCCGCTCATCGCCTGTTCGTCATTGTGGCCGACGACGAGAGTTCCGATGGCACAGGCGCCGCCTCGCGCGCCGACCTCGTCGTGCGCGTTCCCCCGCGCCCGGCCGGCTGGAAGGGTAAGCTCTGGGCGGTATCGTCGGGCATCGAAGCCGACACCACGAGACCTGAATTCTTCCTACTTACAGACGCGGATATCGAGCACGTCTCGCCCGATCTGCTCGCAAGCCTTCTGGCGCACGCCGAACGCGGCTTCGATCTGGTCAGCTGCATGGTTCAGTTGCGCTGCGAGTCCGTCGCCGAGCAATTGTTGATTCCGGCATTCGTGTTCTTCTTTTTCAAGCTGTATCCGCCTCGCTGGGTCTCGGAAGGGAAGGGAAGCGCCGCGGCGGCTGGCGGTTGCATGCTGATTCGGCGAGAAATGCTTGCCCGCATCGGAGGGATTGCCAGTATTCGCGACGCGCTGATTGACGATTGTTCGCTCGCGGCGCGGGTCAAACGATGCGGCGGACGCGTATGGATGGGGATTTCCGACCTGCCGATTCGCAGTATCCGCCCGTACGGAGGGATCGCCGGAATCCGCGCGATGATCGCGCGTTCCGCATTTGCGCAGCTTCGTCATTCGACGGTTCTGTTGTTCGGCACGGTTGCCGGGATGCTGCTTACGTACCTTGCTCCGCCGGCTCTGCTGTTTGTTCATGATCACGTCGCGGCGGGATTCGGGATCTTCGCCTGGTTGCTGGGCGCGCGGCTTTACTTGCCGACAGTTCGTTTGTACCGCTCTCCGCTCTGGACTGCCTTGTGTTTGCCTGCTACTGCGGCGTTCTATCTGGTGGCGACCGTGGAATCGGCTATTCGCTACTGGACTGGCCGGGGTGGGATGTGGAAAGGCCGGGCGCAGGACGGGCAGTAGTGAAGTGTCAGTTGTGAGACTCTGGTTCGATTTCTCGCTCGCCCAGCGCCAGCCAGCCAATCATCCCCTCGAGCGCCGCATAAGCCCGAAGGCGAGCGGCGTCGGTTGCTTCAAGCTCGGCAGTTGCCACGTGTTGCTGCATCTGACGCAGCACGATTGGCGTCATAGAGAGAAGAGCGTCCGCGCCCGAGGCCGCATATTTGACGAGAACGTAGCGGATGAGGCACTCTACTGGTATTCCGGTGCTAAGGCTCAGGTTTTGGAGGGTTGGCAGCGGATCGGCCGACGTGTAAGCAGCCACTTCCGCCTTGAAATTCGCGTGAGGGTCGTCGGCAGGCCATGAGTCTCGAAAAGGGCGAAGTTCCACAGTGCCCTCAGGTTACCAGGCATGCCGACACCGCGACGCAGCAGTGCCGGCACACCCTGACCGTGGATCAGTACAAATTGTTCTCCAAATGCCGCCTCTGAATACTTGCCGACTGCGGACACACACGCAGCCAACACGGCCTGAATGATCGTGAGCGGGAGGAACACACCCTCACACGTCATTTCCATGCTCAGACGGCATCCCGGATTTTGATTTCCGGTTTGCTACTTATACAACGCATTGAATAACGTATCGGCGGCGGGCGCAAGAATGTGTAGAGATTAATTCAAAAAACAACCAGTCGGAGGTTTCCCCCGGGTGCCGCCTAACAGGCCGCTGATTTGTGACGCCGACACCGTTCGGGAAGCTTACCACGTACACGGCGGGAACCAAAAATTGCGGTCTTAGAGAGGGACGTCGATCCGGGAAAGTATTTCCTCGATGATGCGTTCATTTGACGCCACGCCGGATGTGCCGCGGCGGGCCATCGGAGTGCGCGAGGCGGCGACGACGCGGTGGGCGAGCACTTTCGGAGCCAGTATCTTGACGTCGTCCGGCAACGCGTAGCCTCTTCCGTTGATCAATGCGTGAGCCTGCGCCGCCCGATAGAGCGCCTGCGAACCGCGCGGGCTGACGCCGAGCACGAGGCTTTCGTGATTTCGCGTCAATTCGACGATGGCCAGCAGGTAATCGACAATGACCCGATCCACCGTAACCCGCGTGACCGCTTGCTGTGCCTGAGCGAGATCATGATGGCTCAGCACGCACGGGGTGGTTTCGCCGTGGTGTCCGCCGGTCTGGGAGACGATTTCGCGCTCATTTTCCGCATCCGGGTAGCCGATTCGCAGTCGCATCAGGAACCGGTCGAGTTGGGACTCGGGCAGAGGGTATGCGCCATGGTGGTCGGACGGGTTTTGCGTGGCAATCACCATGAACGGTTCCGGCAATGGCAGCGTGCGGCCTTCCACCGTCACCTGCTGCTCGTTCATCGCTTCGAGGAGCGCCGACTGCGTCTTCGGGGTGGTGCGGTTGATTTCATCGGCCAGCAGGAAATTTGTGAAGACCGGACCGGGCTTGAATTCAAATTCTTCCGTTCGCGCGTTCCAGACGGTGACGCCCAGAACGTCGGAGGGCAACATGTCGCTGGTGAACTGAAGGCGGTGGAAGCTGCCATCGACCGCGCGCGCGAGGGCCTGGGCGAGGGTTGTCTTGCCGACGCCGGGAACGTCTTCTATCAGCAGATGGCCTCGCGCCAAAAGGCACACGAGGGCCATGCGGATGACTTCCGCCTTGCCGCGAAGGCTGGCTTCAATCGCGGTCTCCAGACGCCGAAGTGTGGCCGGCGAGAGGCCTGGGGCCGTCTCGGCGGATAGAGCGGACATGCAACTTCAGAATACACGCAAACGTGTGTTTGGCGCCGCCGGTAGTACCTGAACGGGCAGTACCGCGCTGCCCGCGCCGGGCGCGGGTGGGGCCGGTCGGGTTCGGCTCAGCCCGCGGGCGTAGTGGTAGTATGCCCTGCGGCACCGGCAAGACCCCAGATTTACCTGTGCTTACATCAATGCCCGGCAAGCTGCTCTAAGATGGAACATTGTGGAACGGAAACGCAGAGCGCACTGAAGCCGCCGTCGCATTTTCGGGAAAACACCGCGCCGGAATTGTTCTGGCTGCCTCGATTGCGTTTGTCGCCAAGTTGTTGCTCGCCCTCAGGACGTACGGCACCAACGACGTCTATACTTACGAGCGGTTCGGTGTGTGGTCGGGCTACTTCGGCGCGGAACTATATAAGATCGCGCCGGACCTTAACCATCCGCCGTCGATGCTTCACTTCCTGCGCGCCCTCATTTGGCTTTCCGGCGCCACTCCCCTGCCATTTGAATTCTGGCTCAGATTCATCGGCATCCTGGCCGACGTGGGGACTCTGTGGCTCATTTGCCGGATAGTGGGTCCGCGCCTTGCCGAGCGGTCCGTTTACTTCGCGGTTTTGCTGATCGCAATTGCCCCGACGGAAATCATGATCTCGGGTTTCCACGGTAACACGGACCCACTCATGATCTTTTTTGTGACTGCCGCGGTCTGGCTGGCGGGTTATCGGGGGAAGACCGCAGCCGGAGGCGCCGCCTGGGGACTGGCGATTTGCATCAAAATCACGCCGATTGTGCTTGCGCCGGTCTTGTTTTTTTCGCTATCCGGTTTGAGGAAACGCATGGCATTTTTCGCGGCTGCCGCAGTGGTCGTCCTGGTCGCCTGGGCGCCTTATCTTTACCAGGAACCAGCCGCCGTGATCCATCAGGTATTCGGCTATAAGAGCAGCTACGGGCTATGGGGCGTTTCCTGGATCCTTCGTGAACTGGTTAACGCCTGGCCGGCATCCGGTTGGATCAACAGCGGATTCAGCCGCCTGGGGTCGTCGATCGTGATGGCGTCGATCCTGTGGATTTCTGTGAAGATGAACGACATGGCGAAGAGGCCCTCGCTTTACGCACAAGCGGGAGTGGTTTTTCTGACGTTTTTTGCCGGGACCAGCGGCTTCGCCGTGCAATACCTGGCGTGGCTCACGCCGTGGGTAGCCGAACTTGGCGTCCTTCCGGTGGCGTGGTATGTTTTCACCGGTTCGGTGTTCCTGCTGGTGGTTTACAACTACTGGAACCTCGGGATGCCCTGGTATCTCGCGATCGCTTATCCGTGGGGTTCGCACCAGTATTTTCAGCTGCTTTGCTGGATTTCAGTTCTGATTCTCGCGTACGCGGCCTGGAGGCGCATGAGCGGACGAGAGCCTCTGCGGACAGCCGCCTTTAGCCGAATCTCCGCGCCGATCCGCTTTGGCGCGGTTGCCGTGGCGATCGGCGGGTTCATCATTTATCCCGCCGTGCTGCACATGAGACGCGACGCGTTTCCCGTTACTCCAACCTACGCCGGCGACGACGTTCTCTATGAACAGGCGGACGAGTACCACAACCTGGCCACCGAACTGGCGGATCACGGTCGACGAACCGAGGCCGATGCGGTGCAAAATCAATCGATCCGGATGGCTGCCAGTGGCCAGCGAATGTCCGCGGAACTCGCCCGATTGCAACCGGCGAGGTTGAATGCGCGAACGCCGGAAGAGTCTGTCGACGCTTCGCTTGAAGATTACAACCGCGGCGACTTCGGACAATGCGTTTACGATGCCACCCAATCGCTCAAACTGCGGCCAGGCATGCCGTCGGCATGGAACAATATCGCGCTCTGCAATGGGGAATTGGGGAATTGGGACGCTGCGGTCGCAGGGGCTATCGAGGCACTTCGAATCGAGCCTGAGTCCGACGTAGTGAAGCAGAATCTCGCCTGGGCCACGGCGCAAAAAGATCGTGCGGCACCTTCCGAGAAGTAGATTCCCAGCAGGCTTTCCGCGCTCACCTCGCTCTGGCCAGTGGCTTGCACATAGAGTGGCGTGCAACACCAAAAACAGGTCCGGTCCGCGGCGACACCATCCCACCATCGAAACCCCGCATCGTTTGTTTACCGCTGAAAATCCGCCAATTACCTCTTTGTTTCTCCTTTTCGCCGCACCGGGCCTGGCAATTTGCCGGGCCCTTTTAATTTTCAACTAAGCCACAAGGGCCCGTTAGCCACAATCTTCGTCGGCAATTTTTTGCCGAATCGTCAACTTCCTGGCATCTCGGATGGAATGGGTTGAGCGACAATAGAAATCTATGGCAAAACTCGGATTTCTTGGTCTTGGACTGATGGGCTATCCCATGGCCCGCAATCTTCTGCGGGCGGGTCACAGCGTCGCGCTCTGGTCGAACACGGCCGCCAAAGCGGTGGAATTGGCCGCCGAATCCGGGGGAGTGGCTTGTGCTACGCCCGCCGAGGTCGCCCGCCTGGCTGACGTCGTTTTTCTTTGCGTCGGGGACACAGCTATGGTGGAGCGGGTCCTCTTGGGGAAGGACGGCGTTGTGGAGGGCGGGCGCAAGGGAATGGTTGTCGTCGACGCCAGCACAATCAGCCCGTCGGCGAGTTGCCGGATCGGAGAAACACTGACGGCGACCGGGATCGATTTCCTGGGCGCTCCCGTTACGGGATCTACGCCCGGCGCGATCAATGCCACCCTCACCTTCATGGTGGGCGGTGACGAAAACGTCTTCAAAGCTGTGCTGCCACTCCTCGAAGTCATGGGGAAGAAGCTCTACTATTGTGGTGGGCCGGCCATGGGCCTGCACGCCAAACTGAGCCAGAACCTTGTTTTGTCGAATATCCTTCAGGCATTCAATGAGGGGATCGTTCTGAGCACCAAAGCCGGCGTTCCACCGGCGCTCATGCTGGACATTCTCTCGAACAGTGCGGCGAAGTGCGGGCTGATCGAGTACAAGGCGCCTTTCGTGTTTCGGCGTGACTTCACGACCAATTTTTCCGTAAAATGGATGCACAAGGACATCGGGCTGATGTTGGATTCGGGAGAAGAGCTTTCGGTGCCGCTTCCTCTGACGGCTTTGACGCGGCAGATGTTTCAGGCGGCAATTTCAAAAGGGCACGGCGAAGAGGATATCTGCTCTACTATCAATGTATTAGAGGAGTATGCTCACGTACAGGTCAAGGGGTAGTGTCATGAAGAGCACGGAATACCAAAAACAATATACAGAATTTAGTTGATTCCAAATTCAATCTATTCTATTATTGGAAGTAAGCCGGGGAGGTTTTTGAGTACTCCCACCAAAGCGAGACTAACCTCTAAACTGAAAGACCCCTGAAGCATCCTCTCCGGCGCCCGCAAGGGTTTGGGTCTCGCAAATCCGCTGTAACATCTGAATTATGTGCAACATGGTATGATCGATCAGGTCATGTCGAATCGCACGCTGACGATTCTGGGCTGTACTGGCTCGATCGGCACCAACACACTGGACGTGGTTCGGCAGAATCCGGGCCGGTTCAGGGTTTTTGCCCTTGTTGCCGGGCGCAGCATCGAACTACTCGCCAAACAAATTCAGGAATTTAGGCCAGAGGTTGCGGTTGTCGAAGCCGAAGCCGACGTCGACCGGCTACGCGCATTGCTTCCAAAATCCGGAATTCCGGTTCTGCTGAGCGGGGCGGATGCCAGGGTTCAGGTATCGGTCGCACCCGAAGTTGACACTGTCATGTCTTCCATCGTAGGAGTAGCCGGGCTGGAAGCGACGTATCAGGCGGTTTGCTGTGGCAAACGTGTGGGTTTGGCGAACAAGGAAGTTCTGGTGTCCGCCGGTAAAGTGGTGATGTCAGCGGTTCGCAGGCACGGTTCCGAACTGATTCCGGTCGATTCTGAGCACAATGGTGCGCATCAGTGCCTCAGAGCAGGGCTGCGGTCCGAAGCGAAGAAACTAATCCTGACCGCTTCGGGCGGTCCGTTTCGGACGACAATGAAGGAAGCTCTGGACTACGTCACGCCTGCGGACGCCCTCAAACATCCAACATGGAAGATGGGAGACCGTATCACCATCGATTCAGCCACTTTGATGAACAAGGGATTTGAGGTAATCGAGGCACACTGGCTATTCGATTTTCCTCCCGATGCGATTGAAGTGGTTGTCCACCCGCAATCTTCCGTGCATGCGATGGTTGAATACGAGGACGGAAGCGTGATTGCGCAGATATCTGCGACCGACATGCGCATGCCAATCCAGTACGCGCTCACCTGGCCGGACCGCGCGCCGGCGCCCGTGCCACGAATTGACTGGTCGCAGTCCCGCCATTGGGAGTTCCACGCGCCGGATTTCGACAAGTTCCGGTTGCTGGGTCTGGCATACGAGTCTTTAGAGCGTGGTGGTGCATCTTCCTGTGTTCTGAATGCGTCCGACGAAATTGCCGTGGCCGCGTTTTTGAGGGGCAAGATCAGCTTTCCCGCAATCTCCCGGGTTGTGGAAGAGACCCTGAACAGGATGCCATTCCGCGAGCCTTCGTGCATAACTGAGATACTGGAAATCGATAGAGACGCGCGCCGAACGGCGCAGGAAGTGATTGACGCAGATGCGGTTGCGTTCGGTCCGCCGCATTCCGCGGTGGTGGCAGAGCGGACGGTGGACGTCAGTCGTGGTGAGACACAGTGATGACGCTTCTTTCGAACCTGTGGTGGCTGATGGTGCTGATCGGCGTCATGATCCTGGTGCACGAACTGGGGCATTTTTGGGCCGCGCGCTTTTTCAAAGTAAAGGTAGAGGTTTTCAGTTTCGGCTTCGGGCCCCGGCTATTCGGCTTCCGGCGCGGGGACACCGACTACCGGTTCTCTTTGTTCCTTTTTGGCGGCTATGTCAGGATGGTCGGCGATCAACCGGGCGATGCACATGCCAGCGACCCGGACGGCTTTCTTACCAAGCCCCGCTGGCAGCGTCTGATTGTGCTGGCAGCCGGCCCGTTCATGAACGTGGTGCTGGCGGTTGCCGTTCTCACGGGACTGTATATGGTCTCGTTCGAGAAGATTATCGACGACAACGGCGCTGTCGTGGGACACGTGATCGCCGATTCTCCGGCCGCGAAAGCGGGAATTCTCGCCGGGGACAAGATTCTCCGGATCGACGGTGATTCCAATCCGGCCTGGGNNTACCACAGTCACTCCCGTGCTCGACGAAAAGTCCGGACTGGGCGATGCCGGCTGGGAGGGCCAGAACACGATTCAGGTCGGCAGCGTGAGTGAAGGGATGCCTGCCGCGGCCGCCGGTCTCCAGAAGGGCGACATTCTGCTGAAAGTGAATGGCACGGAGATCCATTCCGGTTACACCCTGCCTGAGATCGTTCGTCGTAGCGACGGCAAGCCCGTGACGGTGGAATACGCGCGCGCCGCATTCGGCCCCGGCGTCACGCGAACGGTTACCATGACTCCGCAGTTCAAGGCTGTGGATAGCCACGGCGCGCGCTGGGTAATCGGGGTCAGCCAGGAGACCAAGTGGAACATCCAGAAGACGAGCCTTTCGCTGCCCGCGGCTTTCTCGGAATCGGTGAAGCGGAATGCGAAGTTCGCCACCATGATTGTGGAAATGCTGCGTGGAATCGTGGAACGGCGGGTTTCCGCGAAGAACCTGTCCGGTCCGATCGGCATTGCCAGCCAGGCTACAGAGGCCGCGAAGGAAGGGCCGGGGACATTCCTCGCGCTGATGAGCATGGTGAGCATGAACCTGGCGATCTTGAATCTGCTCCCCATTCCGATTCTGGATGGTGCGCATATCCTGACGCTCATCATTGAAATGGTGATGGGCCGCGACATCAGCCTCAACGTCAAGGAAAGCATGCTCAAGGTGGGATTCGTCTTCCTGATGATGCTGATGGTTTTCGTGATCTACAACGACATCGCCCGGCGCATCGCTCCCGGCCTGTTCTTCGGCCTCTTTTCCTGAACCCACACAGATTTAACAATCATCTGGTAATCTGACAAAGCCAATGGAGTGTTCGTGCGTCCGCCAGACGGAGCTTCCAAATACCTCGAAGCTGTTTGCCGATCTGGTCTATGATTTCGACCGGGTGCGGGATCTGTACCCGTGGCGGCCCAACGATCTGGATGCGGTAGCGGAGGCGTCAAAGTTCGCGTTTCCCGAAGACCGGCGCGCCGCTATCGTGCGGGCGCTGACACCGCTGAACCGGGGAAATCCATCGCTGGAGAAGCTGGCGCAACCGGGCGTCGTGGCGATTGTCACGGGGCAGCAGGTGGGCCTGTTCTCCGGTCCGGCCTACACCGTCTATAAGGCTCTCACGGCGATTAAGATCGCGAGCGAACTGGCTGCACGCGGCATCGCGGCCGTGCCTGTATTCTGGCTGGCGACCGAGGATCACGACCTCGCCGAAGTCGATCACGCGTGGGTGTTCGGCGCCGATCACAGGCCGGTGCGCCTGCATGCCGATGGTCCGGCGAATAATGGAACGCGGCCGGTCGGAGGCGTGGTGCCGGAGAACACGCCGCTCGCCGAATTGCGGCTGGCCCTCGACGGTTTGCCGTTCGCTGATGAGGCCGCGGGCCTGGTGGAGCGCGCATATCAGCCTGGGCGAAGCATCGGTTCGTCATTTGCCAGCGCGATACGCGAACTATTCGCGCCCTATGGATTATTGCTGATCGACCCGATGGATGCGGGAGTGCGGGCTGTTGCCGCTCCATTCATGAGCGCGGCTGTGGAGATCATGCCGGAGTTGGTGGAAGCGCTGAGGGCGCGGAGCGGGGAACTGACGTCGCGCGGCTATCATGCGCAGGTGCTGGTGGATAAGCAAACATCGCTGGTGTTTCTGCTGGAAGAAGGGCACCGGATCGGGCTGAAGCATTCGGGCGGCGAATTCGTGGCGCACCATCGAAAATGGACCGGGGCGGAACTTGTGGCGCGCGCAGGCGAACTCTCCCCGAATGCGCTGCTGCGTCCGGTGCTGCAGGATTATCTGCTGCCCACAGCGGCGTACGTGGGCGGGCCCGCCGAACTGGCGTATCTGGCGCAGTCGCGCGTGCTCTATGAAAGGCTGCTGGGCCGGCAGCCGGTTGCTTTTCCCCGCGCGGGTTTCACGCTGGTGGATGAACGCGCGGCCAAGCGGATGCGGCGCTATGGGCTGACTCTCACCGGGCTGTTGACGAACGATCAGTCGCTGCAGGCGACAATGTCCGCGCGGCTTGTGCCGGCGGAGTTGCGCGACAGTCTGGCGTGCGCGGAACAGACGGTGGCGAAGGCGCTCGATTCGCTGAGCGCGGAACTCGGTCGGTTCGATGTCTCGCTGAACGGCGCGTTGAGCACGAGCCGCAGAAAGATCGAGTATCAGCTGGGCAAGATCGGCCGTAAGACTGCGTCGCAGATTATGGCGCGGGACGCGCAGGCGGCAGCCGATGCGAAGTCTTTGTCGGGGCTGGTTTATCCCGAGAAGCATTTGCAGGAGCGGCTTTATTCCATTGTGCCGTTTCTCGCGAAGTTCGGACCCGGATTGATTGGGGATCTCTATGCGCAGGTGGACCTGAGCAGCCCAGATCACCGCGTCATCGTGGTTTAGCGGTCCGGATCGCCGCGATTACTTCTTTGCCTGGCGCATTTGCCAGTCTTCCGCGTACAGATTGAAGTGGATGTTCTCTCGCGGGTGAGCGGCGACGAAATCTTCGTTCAGGATCACACCAAGGCCTGGGGTTTCAGGCAGACTGAAATAGCCATCGACCACCTCAGGATATTGCACGACCGCACCTTTGACCCAGGCGTCGGCGAAATCGTTGAAATGCTCCTGGATCTTGAAATTCGGAGTGCAGGCGGCGAGGTGGAGATTGGCTGCTGTCGCGACGGGTCCGCAGACGTTATGCGGGGCCATCAGCATGTAGTACGACTCGGCCCATGCCGCCAGCTTGCGGGCCTCGGAAATGCCGCCGAAATGCGAAAGATCGATCTGGACGATATCGCAGACCTGCAGTTCGAATAGCTCGCGGCATTCGGTGCGGGAGTGGATGCGCTCGCCGGTCGCGATGGGAGAATGGATGGCATTGGCAACCTTCTTCAACGCAGCCAGGTTTTCGGGCGGGACCGGCTCTTCGAACCAGCCCGGGCGGAACGGCTCGAGATCCTTTGCGATGCCGATGGCGACGGCGGGACTGAAGCGGCCATGCATCTCGACGAAGATGTCGAAGTCCGGGCCAACCGCGTCCCGTACGGCTTCGACGAGAGAGATGGATCGCATGCGCTCCTTGCGGTCGAGTTCGTAAAAACCCGCGCCAAATGGATCGAGCTTGGCGGCATCGTAGCCGCGCGCCACGACTGCCTTTGCAGCTTTGGCAAACTGCTCCGGGGTGCGCTCGACGGTGTACCAGCCGTTGGCGTATGCTTTGATCTTCTGGCGAACCGCGCCGCCCATGAGCCGATAGACGGGCTGATTGAGCGCCTTCCCGACGATATCCCAGCAGGCCATCTCGATCAGCGAGATGCCGCTCATCGCGACCTCGCCCGCGCGGCTGTAATCGTTGCGGCGCATGTTATCGACGATGATTTCGCGATTGAAGGGATCCTGGCCGATGACGTGACGCGGCGCGGCTTCGGTAAGATAGCCGAGCAGCGCGTCAGTGTTGTTAATCATGCGGACTTCGCCGACGCCTGTTAAGCCTTCGTCAGTTTCGACGAGGAGAAAGGTCAGGTTGCGCCAGGGTGTGCCCATTACGAGGGGGCGGACTCGGGTAATTTTCATGGTCTATTTCAGCGTACAAGAGGGTAGGGATTGGCCGAGCGGACGCCAGACTGCTGAGTCTGACGCGTTCGGGCGATTCATTCGAGCTGGGTAGCCAACCGCTGAACCCACTGCGGTAGCGCCTCCGCGCGCCAGTCGACCCGCCCGTTCTTAAGCAGAAGCATGCGCACCGGATGAAGCTCGGAATTATCGAGCACCACGGCATCGTGCATTCATGGCCTCCGGGGCCCGCGCGAGGCTTCGCCAGTGTTTGCGGCGAATATCGGTATCGGGAATATCGTGACCTCCTTGCGACACACACGCTCAATGTGCAGTTCGGGATTGCCCAGCGAGACGTAGACCAGGACCGTGTGGTATCCAGTGTCCTTTGCCTGACGCATGATGCCCATCGCGCCATGACCGGAGAGCGTCGTTTCCAGCGTGAAGTTTGCACGTTGGGCCAGCAATACCTTGCACCGAAGTATCGCTTCGCGGGCGGCCGGGATTGCCTGGCGGGCCGGTTCCGCGGGATTGAGGCGTCGCGCAATCGCGTCGGGATCGATCAAATTGGTGTTGCCTTCAAACGCAATGGAAGCCGTAAGGCTTGACTTGCCCGAGCCGTTGGGGCCTGCCACTACCGTTAACGCGGGCATGTTACTTCACCGGTGTGGAGATTTCTCCGATGATCCTGAGATGAGTTTCGCGGGGAGCGCCCGGCTGCAGGCTGACTTCAAGCATGGTTCCGTCCGGCAATTCCTCAACATACCGGCCCGATTCGTCCACGAAGACGACCCCATGGCCGGATGCGAGGGCTGTACGACGTGCGCGAAGACCGGCCGCTGCCGTAGCCCGTGCGAACTCTTCTGAAAAAATGTTGGCGGCCGACATGTATTCTTAGTATCTCGCAGCGGGCCGATGCCGAAGCACGACGTCCATCGTCGACGCTGATCAGACAGACGGCATCAGGCTCTATCGGGCCGTTTTCGGAACCACCCGGATCTCGAACAACTTCGGCCATAGCTTCCCCGTCACGAACAGGCGCTTATTCACCGCATCGTACGCGATCCCGTTCAAAACGTCTTCGGTGCCGTTGCGATACATGGGGCCGAGCAGGCCGCTCAGGTCGATCCAGCCCATGATTGCTCCCGTCACTGGTGAAATGCGCGCGATGCGATCTGTCTGCCAGATGTTCGCGTAAAGCTCGCCTTCCACGTATTCGAGTTCGTTGACGTTGTCGATCGGTTTCGCACCGTCGTGCACCTTGATCCGCTTCCGCTCCGTGAGCGTCTTCGGGTCCCATATGCGGATTTCGTCGCTGCCATCGTCCATGAAAACGCTGGTGGCGTTGTGCGTCAACGACCAGCCCTCGCCTTTATAAGTGAACTGGCGCAACATATGGAAATCCTTCAGCGAATAAACGAAGCCCACTTCGGTCTTGTAGGTCAATTGCACGATTTCGTCGCCGAGGATCGTGATGCCTTCGCCGAAGTACTGATCGGAAATCGGAATGCGCTGGACCACTTCGCCCGTTTCAAGTCTGACTTTGCGCAACGACGAACGGCGATTCAGGCCCGTGCTTTCGTAGAGATATCCGTCGTGGTATTCGAGGCCCTCGGTGAACGCGGTGCGGTCGTGAGGATAAGAGTGCACGACCTGGTAGCCGTAGACGGGAACCGACCCGGTTTTCCTCGCCGTCGTTTTGACAGGTGCAGCGGGCGTTTGCGCGAGAATGCAGCACGCGGCGACAACAGCCGCGACCGGGAGAACGGCCTTCATGCGTGGAATCCTCATTGCGGGCGCGCCGGCGGTCTCTGCGGCGCCTTGCAGCAATCGGGTGGGCAGGTGGCAACGCCGCCGTTTTCGATCGCAGCCTGCACTATCTGTCGAATTGCGCCGACGAAGGCCGGATGTGTCCCGACCGTCCCCGCGCGAACGAACTCAATGCCGCGTTCCCTTGCGATATCGGCCGCTTCGGTATCGAGATCGTACAGCACTTCCATGTGATCCGACAGGAAACCGATCGGGACGACGACCAGGCGTTTCGAGTCGGTCGTGCGGATGTAATCGCCAATGTCTGGTTCGAGCCAGGGCTGTCCTCGCGGGCCGCTGCGGCTCTGGAAGACCAACGTGGGCGCGCCACTACCGGCGCCTGCCAGTTCACGTACCTTCGCGCAGACGGCCCGGAGTTGCGGTTCGTAAGGACTCGATTGCGACATCGGGACTGGTACGCTGTGAGCGGTGTAGATCACATCCGCGCCGGGAAGTTTTTCCAGCGCTTCGCGGACGCGCGCGGCGGCGGCTTCGATGAAACCGGGGTGGTCGGAGAAGGGCCGGATTTTATCCATTACCGGAGGTTTGGGCAACGCCGCGCAGGCCCGATCCAGATCTTCGCGATATTGCCTGCATCCGGAATAAGATCCATACGCCGACGTAGCCAACGCCAACGCGTGCCGGACGCCATCGGCCTGCATCCGCTTCACGGTCGCCGCAAGCATCGGGTGCCAGTTGCGATTGCCCCAATAAATTGGCAGGTTCACGCCGTGAGCCGAAAACTCGGTGCCCAGCGCGGCCAGTAATTCTTCGCATTGGCGGTTGATAGGGCTTCTACCATCGAAGTGGTAGTAATGTTCGGCAACTTCGAGCATGCGCTCGCGCGGGACATTCCTTCCGCGCAGTACGTTTTCGAGGAAGGGAATCACATCTTCGTGCTTTTCCGGGCCGCCGAAGGAGACGAGGAGAAATGCGTCGTAAGGTACTGGCATGTCAGGCGTTTTCAAGTTGAGCGTTGTCGAGGGCCTGTTCGAGAATGCCGGCGATACGCGCGGACTTGTCTTCGAGCAGACGCAATTGAGTCTGAGATGCCCGGAGTTGATCCGCCAGATGAAGGCAGGCAAGTACGGCGACGCGGGTGGAGTCGCCCGTGCCTGCTCGATTAGCGATATTGGCCATCAATTCGTCGATTTGGCGGGCGACGGCTTCCACCTCGGCGGGGTCGCCGTCGGCCAGCAGCGTGTAGGTCTGGTTGAAAATGTGTACGCGGACAGGCTGCTTGGGCATCCGGGTGCTCTGTTATGATTCTACGCGTCGAGTCGCGACGCCAGCAACGAACCCCATGGACGGAAACGAATCGGCGGAAAGAAGCGAAGACAGGCAGCCCGGGAAGCGGCGCAGGCGGCGGCGATCGGCTAAGGAATTATACGAAAAACGGCGTCGCTGGAAGAAGGTCGCCGCCTGGCTGATTGTCGGCCTTGTCGCGGGAATCCTCGTCGCTGTCCTGGCTGTTTTTGCGGGCCGCGGAGTCAATAATTAGCGATCGCTCAAGACCAAAACGGTAGCGTTACGGGGTTTTCCCCACTTCCTTCAACAGACCCTTCATTTTTTCCTTCAGTTCTTCGGTAGCGTCTGAGATATGATGCGTGTCGTAGATAACATGTGGTGTGAGGAAGATGATGAGCTCCGAGCGCGTCTTCGAAGTCGTTTTCGTGCCGAACAGGAAACCCAGCCCCGGAATGCGATCAAGGAATGGAATCCCGTTGGTGCTGTCTGTGGTGGATTCGTTGATAATGCCGCCGATCGCGATCATGTCGCCATCGTCAACCGTGACCTGAGTGCTCACGTTGCGTTGAGAGAAAGATGGCGAATCGATGGAACTGCTCGTGGTAGCCGTGGGCGACGTGACGCTCTGGTTGATGATCATGGTCACAACGCCGCTGGGATTCACGCGGGCGAGAATGTTGAGGCCCGTGCCGGTGCTGACGTTGGAAATCGTGTTGGTGAAAAGCGAGTTCCCGCCGGACGTCACACCGGGGTTGACGCCCTGCGAACTCAGCGTCGGTACGGAGTCGCCCACTGTAATGGAAGCAGGTATGCTGTCGGTCGCAATTACGCTCGGAGCGGAGAGGACCTTCGTCTTCGAGACCATATCGCTGGCCTGCACGGTGGCGAGCAATTCGCGCGCCTGGCCGACCATGGTGCCGGCGGAAAGAACGAGCTGGGTTCCGCTGCTGGATCCGGTCAACTGGTGCTGCGTCAGCCCAGCGGAATTGGCCGCGCCTCTCTTCTGGAGGAAGGCTTCGACCCCGGCGGTCATCTCGCCAGTCAGATCGATTTCGTAGATCTTGGCATCGATCAGCACCTGGCGCGGAGAAACGTCCATATCGTCGAGCAGGCTCTTGATTTGTTCCCACTGCTCAGGAGTGCACTGGACAAGCAGCGTGTTATCGAATGGATTCGGTACGATTCTGGGCCTGCCGGCGACTTCCGCGCCCAGACCCGACGCCCCGAGGTACTGTCCGGTCTGATCGCCGGTCGCGCCCGCCGCACCAGTTACGGGAGTGGCCCCGGTCGCCCCCGTTTGCGTAAAAGGATTCACGGCGGCGCTCTGCTGCTGGACTCCCATTCCGTATTGCTGGCCACCGCCATATTGCTGTTGCGCGCCGTAACCGTATGAGGACGATCCATAGCCTCCGATGCTTCCGCCCAACCCGCCGCCCAGTCCGCCTCCGATGCCGTTGACTCCGATGCCGCCCTGAGCCGGGTAGCCTGAGTTTCCCGATATCCCGCCATATAAGCCGGAGCTTCCAAAAACATTGCTGATGGGACTGCCATAGAGTTGCGCCACGACGGCACCCAACACTTCGGCGCGGCCATACTTGAGTGGATAGCGGTGATTGGCCGTGGATCCGGCTGTCACTTTGGGTGCAACATCCAGCTTCGCCAGCCATGTTTCCACTTCGGTGAATACACCGGGGTTTGGCGCGACGGCGAGTATCGTGTTGATCCGGTCCAGCGGCAGAAACTGCACCGCCCCGCCGCCCTTGGTACCGGAGGATAAGGAATAGGCTTTGAAGACCTGCTCCATTTCTTTCGCAACGTCGGTTGGCCGGCCGTGCTTCACGTCGAACGCGCGGACGCGTTGGCCTGCGAACGAGTCGCTGTCGAACATGGCGATCAGGTCCAGCGTTCGGCGCATGTTGCGGCTGTTATCGAGGATGATCAACAGATTTGCCGGGTCGTAGCTGGTGATTTGCGCGCCATCGCCGGCGAATGGTGCGAGGATTCCCTTCATTTCGGCTGAGGTCATGAATCGCAGGAATACGAGATTGAGAACCAGATGCTCATCGTCCGCGAATTTCGAAGCATCGGCCTGGGAAACGGGCTCGATCGGCTGGCGCGCCACGTTGGCGGCGGGTACGATGCGAAAGATGTTACCGACCTCGACCATGGCCAGGTTGTTCATGCGGAGAATCGTTTCGAGCAGAGGCCGCAGGTCGATGTCGCGTACGGGTCCGAAGGTATTGATCGTGACGCTCCCGCCCTTGACGCTCGCGTCCACGACGTAGTTCAGTTTCAGTTCGCCGGCGAGCAAATTGATGACTTCCATCAGCGAGGCGTTGTTGAGGTTGAGCCCTCCCACCGGCACTCCCTGCG
>PLEX01000039.1 GCA_003136575.1 Bryobacterales bacterium
AACAGGCGCAACCGCTGTTCCATCAGGCGGGCGACCGGCGGGGCGAGGCCTCGTGCCTCCGGGGCCTCGGCGATATCGCGGGCATGCAGAATCGGTACGAAGACGCGGCGGGGTTGTACCAACGGGCGCAACCGCTGTTCCATGAGGCGGGCGAGCGGCGGGGCGAGGCCTGGTGCCTTGAGCGACTCGGGGATATTGGCATGGCAAGGGGCCAAACTGTCTCGGCGCGATCGCTTTGGGCTGCTGCCCTTGATCTGTATGTCGCCGCAAGGGACGGGCCTTTCGCTGATCGCGTTCGCCGCAAACTCAGCAGGTGAGGGTCAGCCGGCAGGTCGTGCGGCAGGGACGGTCGCCGACGATTCGCACAATATGCACCGCCGGAAGCGTTCGGCGTACACTACAGATGGGACCGGAATCCAAACAGTAACCATGAGAACCTACTCTTTCAAAGTAGTCGTGGAACCGGACGAGGGCGGCTACCATGCCTATTGTCCGGCGTTACGCACCTTTGGCGCTGTAACGCAGGGCGCCACCGAAGAGGAAGCGCTAAGGAATATAAACGAAGTCGTACAAATGATCGTCGACGAGCTTCGGGAAGACGGTATTGCCCTGCCCGGTGCTTCCGCGGATGATGTCGACATCTTTGATGGAGCGCGGGTCGCCGTCACGGTCTGAGAGCCATGGCCACGGACTTCTCGAAGGTGCGGGCGCTCACCGCAGGCGAGGTGATCAAAGCTCTTAGCGAAGACGGTTTCCTGCTGCGAAAATCTCACGGCGGCAGCAGTCATCGCCGATATCAACACACGGATGGTCGCCGCGTGACGGTTCCTTTTCATGGCGCGAACACTACATTTGTTCCCAAAACGTTGCGAAGCATTCTGTTCGAGCAAGCCAGGTGGACGGATGAAGACCTGCGTCGCCTCGGACTCATTCGGTAGTCGCCCGCACCGGCGTTGAAAGTCGCATCCCCTGGCTCGACCGTCCGATCTGCTGGACCCAGCACGTCACCCTCGGACCTCCGTTTCTCGAAAACGGCAATACGCAGTTTCGCGCCTCCGCGACGAAATCGAAGGTTTCCGAGACCGAATTTGGCGCCGACGCCTACCTGCACGCCGGAGCCGAATTCGAATGGCCGCTCGGGCCGGGTAAGGACGGAACGTTCAAAGACCTTCGAGTCATGAATATCGCCCCGGTATCGAGCGGCTACACGGCGCACGTGATGAACGAAGCGGGTGAGAACGCGTTCTTCACAGCCTGGAGTCCCACGACGAAAATGGCGTTTGGGTGTGTCTGGAAAGCCGCCGATTTCCCGTGGATGGGAATCTGGGAAGAGAACCACAGCCGCACCGCCAGTCCATGGAACGGCAAGGCGCTGACCCGAGGCATGGAATTCGGCGTATCGCCATTTGCGGAATCCCGCCGCGCGGCGGTCGACCGCGGACGCATGCTGGGCGTCCCCACGTTCCGCTGGCTCCCCGCGCGGGCGAAGTTGCAAGTCGAATACTGGGCGGTTCTGCAACAAGCGGACGCCCCGCCGGAATCGCTGGATTGGCCGGCATAAACCGTTCGCGGCGTGAAACCGGAGTCCCGCCGCACACTATCTCGGGCCGGCAATTACCTCTGCTGCAGGTTCCAGCCGGCAGTGCCGCCTCAGCACCGCATCGTAATCCTTAACGCCGTAGTATCTCGCCCGGCCTCTGCCTTCTCGCTAAAAGAAGCCCCGCGTCGCCCCCTCGCCGCCAGCCGTTCTTCTACGCTCAACTTGCTCAACTCAGATTCCAGGTAATCTTCGCGTACCCTCTCCATTCGGAACTCTCCTTTTCGCGCGCCAGCGCGATCGCCAAATCGTCGTGCCTCGCCGGAGGCGTCCGCGCCCATCCTCGCGCGCCCCGCGCCGCTCACCGACATTTTCATTCCCCCAAGCTCCCGCAACAGCCACCCGCCCTCCCGACCTTTTCGGCACCGACCCGTTCGTCGCCATCCAGCTTCGCGTTCCCTGCTCTCCGCCGGTAATCGTGATCGCCGTCAGTTCGCATCCCAGCCGCGCCGCGCGCAGCATATCCACCACCGGAGCGCCCACTCCGGTCGCATCCACCGCCAGCGCGCAATTCCCGGCCAGTTCGTCCGACTGCACGATCTGCCGCACCCGTTCCACAACTTTCGGATACGGGGTCCCGAGCGCCATTCGTTCCGCAAACCGCACCAGCAGCCTGTCGGTCGTGGTTGCCTGGAACGCCCGCCGCCCGTCGACCCGCTCGACCACGGCGACAGCCGAATGATCCCGTTTCTGCCCCAAATCCAGTCCGACGAAATTCGTAGCGCCCCAAATTATGCAATATCATGCGGAGCGGACGGCCGGAACGCGCCAATCGCAGTCTGGCACGGCTAAACGATTGAAGCAAAAGGCCGTTGGGGGCAGAAATAAATCTGAAAATAGTCGTGACTGAGACAATTCAATGGCAAAAAATGGCCACAGATACACTGATCCACGCGGATAAGACGCCGTCAAGAGATTACAGTGGTGGCGCCGGACCAAGCCACGCGTCGGTCTTCGAGGTGTTGTGCGGGCTAAGATGTTGAGGCGATGGAAACGGTTGGTGTAGCGTTTGATTTCTTCGCGAGAAAAAACAATGCCATCGCCCGCGGAATCGTAGGCCACGCCTTCCGTTTCAGCCAGTTGGAAGAGCAGGCGGGCTTCTTCGAGNNCGGCCTCGCGGCGCGCTTTGCGCTCTATGGCGTCGACTTGTTTGCCCGCGTCTTCATAGGTGCCGACAGCGGTGAGGTTGGACCGCGTAACGCGCATTGGTTGAAGCGGTCATCGTCGCCCCAAGTCCTCTTCAAAATGTCGGACCAGCCGTGGCGTGCAGGGGAAACCGCCGTCTACTTCTGGCGTTTGGCCACGGTTTCCGCGGACCCGAAGTCGCCCGCCGTGCGCGTGAGTTTCAATTCGTCGCCGTTCAGCGTGCCCTTGCAGACGATGCGGATCGACATGCCGGCCATGTCCACCAACTCGACCCAGGAAACGTCCCTTCCTTCGATCTTTCCTTCGGTTACTTCACGAGTGCCGATTGTGGAAGTGGCCTTCCCTGTCAGCTTCGTTCCTTCCGCCTTGAGATCCCAGGTGGTTGTCACCGAACCCATCGGAGTGTCGAGTGTCGCGGTCCATTTGCCGTCGATGCCGGCGGCGAACGCGGGGACGAAACAGAGGGTCATAATCAGGAGGAGCTTCGGGGTTCGGAACATGATTTGCATTATAGTGGGTTGCGCGGCTTAATGGTGCTTCCCCGATTTGGGCTTCCCCGATTTGGGCTAAAAATTCGCCGCGCGCGGCAGGATATCTTCGATCGCCGCGAGCAGCTTCCCTTTGGAGATCGGTTTTGCCACGTGTGAGTCGCAGCCCGCGGCGCGGCTTGCCTCCTCATCGGTGACCAACGCGTCCGCCGTGAACGCCAGGATGGGTGTGTGCGAGAGATGGTTGCGCTCTTCCAGAGCCCGAATCGACCTCGTAGCCGCGAGACCATCTATCAGCGGCATGTTGACGTCCATGAGAATCACATCGAACTTCTGATCTTTGAAGAGGCCTAAAGCTTCGGCGCCGTCCTGGGCGAATTTCAGCGCGTAGCCCGGCCCCTTCAGGAAAGCGTTCACCAGCAAACGGTTGTCCTCCAAATCGTCGGCCACCAGAACCCTGAGCGGTGGTCTTTCCGGCGCCGCGCCGATGGCGATCGGCGCCGTCCCTTCGCCTGAGCCGGCAGCCGCGCGCGGCGGAACGGCGGGGTTCAGGGTGGCCGTGACGATCCGCAGGAGCTCCCGCCGGCGGATCGGTTTGAAGACCGCACCGGACACGTCCGAATTCGGGGTTCGCACTCCATTCCCGGGCCGGTCGCCGGCGGAGGCCAGGATGATGCGAGTGTCCGGACTCAGAGTCCGGATCTGCGCGACAGTTTCAAAGCTATCCACAATGGCCAGCGGGAAGGGGTGGCCGGCTTCGGTCGATCCAACGACCAACTCCCCGGCTTCGCCCGCCGAAGCGGCGGCGACCGGTGCCATCCCCCACGCCAGGCACATTTCGTGGAGGATTGCCCGGCCGATCGGACTGTGGTCGAGGATGAGAATCGGCTTGCCCGCCAGTTCTCTTGCGGGCCACGATGCCTCGGCTTCCGGCGGGAGGGGATCGATCGGAAAAGGCGCGGCGAAACGAAAAGTGCTGCCCTTCGCAACGACGCTGCTCACAGTGAGACGGCCGCCCATCGCTTCGACCAGCCGGCGAGCGATTCCCAAACCTAAGCCGGTGCCGCCGAAGCGGCGCGTTGTCGAAGAATCGGCCTGAGTAAAGTCTTCGAAGATCATCTCCAGCTTGCCGGCTGGAATGCCGATGCCGGTATCGCTGACCTCAAATTGAACGTGGCCAGCCTGTCCGCCGGGTTTGGGAGACACAGTCAGCCGGATTTCTCCGGACTTGGTAAACTTCACGGCATTGCCCAGCAGATTGAGCAGGATTTGCTGCAGCCTGCCGGGGTCGCCGATCAGCCTGAGGGGCGTTTCCGGGTCCACGCGCACAATGAAGCCAACCGCGTCCGAATTCGCCTTGAGCGCCACGATCTCCGCGGTCTTGTCGATCACATCGTCCAGATCGAACGGGACGTGCTCCAGTTCGAAATGGCCGGACTCGATCTTCGACAAATCCAGAATGTCGTTGATCAGAGCGAGCAGAGTCGTGCCCGTCCTCCTGCACCACTCCAGATAGTTCCGCTGAACGGCATCCAGCGTGGTTTCCCCGAGCAGTTCGGTCGTTCCGAGAATGGCGTTCAGCGGGGTGCGCATCTCATGGCTCATGGCCGCCAGAAAGTCGCTCTTGGCGCGATTGGCAACCTCGGCGCGCTCGCGGGCGACGATCAGGTCGCCGCTCGCTTTGTTCAATTCCGCCACGCGGCCTTCCAGAATGGCGTTCAGCCTGGTAATTTCCTCCTCCGCCTTCTTTCGTTCGGTGATGTCGCGGGAAATCGCAACCAGCTCATGAGTCCCGTTGGCGGGGTCGCGCAAACGATTGATATTCGATTCGAGCCAGCGGTAATCGCCATGCCTCGCGCGGAAACGGAACGTGACGGACTTCTGGCTCAGCCGGTCGGCTCCGGAGAGGAGTGCGGCGATTCGCTCCCGATCGTCGGGATGAACCAGTTCCATGCCGAACGCTTCCTTGAACTCCCTCGGCTGGTATCCCAGAACGAACCGGCACGCCGGCGATACATAGTGGACCTCCCCGCGAAGGTTGCCGGTCACAATCAGATCGGAGAGGTTGGCGGCAATGAGCTGGAAGAGCTTGTCGCTCACCTGGAGCCCCTGCTGCACCTCGGCCGCCCTGACCGCCCGCTCCACCGCGGGCGGGAGTTCCTCCCAGAATCCATCGATCTTCTTCACGTACTCGCTGACGCCATAATGAAGGGCCTGAGCGGCCACCCGCTCGCTTCCCATGGCCGTCACCAGAATCACGGGAATGCCGGGAGTCTTCAGGCGCGCGGCTTCCATGAGGGGCCACGGCTCGCCATCCGGCAGGTTATAGTCCGCGACGATCGCGCGGAACGAATGCTCGCGCAGGCATTTCACGGCGTCTGCGACGAGGGGGACCGCGAGAACCGACCACCCGGCACGCGCCAGCGCCCGCTTCTCGAGCTCAACGGCACCCGCATCGTCTTCAAGCAGCAGAATCGATTCGGTCAAGACTCCTCCGGCACTTTCACGATGGAAAGAAACAAGCCAATGCGATTTACGGCCTCCATAAACTCACCGGGATCCACGGGCTTGGTGACATAGACGTTGCAGCCGAGTTCGTAGCATCGCGCCACTTCCCGCGGATCGTCGGTAGTCGTAAGCATCAGGATCGGAATCTTCCTTTTCTCCGGATCCTCTTTTATCTGCCGCAGGACTTCGACTCCGTTGATCCCGGGCATATTGATGTCCAACAGGATCAGTAGTTCGGCCTCGGCCCGATTAGCGTGGACGCCGCGCCGAAAAACAAAGTCGAGCGCCTCCTGGCCCTCCGACAGGGTCAGGATGGGATTGATGAGGCCGCTTCTCTTCAGGTTCCGGCGGACCAGCTCCCGATGCCCCGCGTCGTCGTCCACTATCAGAATCGTGATGCTCATTGCATTCTCCATTGGCTATATTTCCCGCGCTTCGCTTCCGATTTCCGGCGGACGCTCACGATCAGGCAGTGTGAAGTGAAAAGCGGTTCCCACGCCTTCCTCACCCTCAGCCCAAACTTTTCCGCCGTGCCGCTCGACGATTCTCCTGACCAGAGCCAGGCCAATCCCGTCGCCTTCGGCGAGTTTCGGATGAAACCGCTGAAAAACCTGAAACAACCGATCTTTGGAGGTGCCAGGCAAACCTACGCCGTTGTCACGAACCCAGCAATGCACGCCCGCGGGGCGTAATTCGCCGCCGATTTCGATGCGGCCGGGGCGGCCCGGGTCCAGATATTTGACGGCGTTGCCGATCAGGTTGGCGAATACCTGACCGAGGGCAGTCGAATCGCCGGATACCGTCGGCAGCGGTTGCAGGGAAATCCGCGCCCCGGCCGCGTCGATCGTCAGCCGCAACGTATCCAGGGTAGACCGGGCGACGGCGTGGAGATCGACCTCCTCAAGCTTATAGACCTGTCTGCCGGTGCGCGAAACTTCCAGCAGAGCGTTCAGGAGACGGCTTAATTTTGTGGTGCCGGCATGTATGAACCGGAGGGAATCCGGGATATCCTCCTCGAGAATGCTCTGCATGCGGTTGCCGGCCAGGGCGACGGACGCCATGGCCGCGGCCTGTTCGCGAAGCTCCCGGCAACTCATCTCCAGCTCCCTGCAGAAACCCTGCAGATTNNTCCTCATTCTTCGCGGCGAGCTCCCGGTTGGTCCGGTCCAGTTCCCGCAGGCGCAATTCCAGTAATCGCCGCACCTCCGCCAACTCGGCCTCAGCGCGCTTACGCTCGGAAATATCGCGGTCGATGCAGAGAATCGAAATCATACGATGCCGCGCATCGCGCCGAACGGTCCAGGTCGTGGCCACGACGACCGCATCGCCTTGCTTCGTGGAATTGGTCAATTCGCCGCTCCAGTGACCGTCGGATTCGAGCCCCTTGACAATTTCCCGGCGCGGAAGGGGATAGCGGGTCTTCAGCAAACGGGAAGAGACCTGGCCCAGAGCCTCTTTCGCCGTCCACCCGTAGAGTTTCTGAGCACCCTGGTTCCAATACGTAATCCGGCCATCGGCGTCGCAAACGAGAATGCAGTCATTGGCCATATCGAGCAGGATGGCCTGTTCCTGCAAGACCGCCTCGGCTTGCTTCCGCTCCGTGACGTCGAGATTCACGCCGACGGCGCGGACGACGTCGCCGGCTGCGTCAACCACTGTGTGAATGGCCGCCTGAATGTGACGAATCCGGTCGTCCGGCAGCCGGATGCGGAACTCGAAGGGATCCTGCGAACCCGACTGTACCGCTCTTCGTATGGCAGCCTCCGCCACCGGCATGTCCTCCGGCAGCACCGCGCTCACCCACGCCTGATAAGAAACCGGCTGGTCCCCGTCCACACCATAAATCCGGCGCATTCCTTCATCCCAGTAGGCGGTATTGGCGCGTAGATCCCGATCCCAGATGCCCAGCCGAAAAGCGGAGGTTGCGAGACGGAGACGCTGGCTCAGAGCCAGCAACCGGTCTTCGGCCTGTTTGCGCTCGGTCAGATCGTGGTTGATTTTGAGGACCCTGACCGAGCCGGTCTGGTCGCTCCGCTGCCATGTCCATGTGCTCGCCACCGTCACGACGGAGCCGTCGCGGCGGGTATGGAGCAGTTCGCCTTTCCAGTGTCCGTGGGTGGACATCCGGGTTTGGATTTCTTCGAGCGGTTGGGGCAATCGTGTGTTCAGCAGTTCATGGGACACGCGCCCGATCGCCTCCTGTTTGCTCCACCCGTAGAGCGTTTCCGCCCCTCGATTCCAGTATGTAATCCGGTCGCCGGCGTCGCGAACGAAAATCGCGTCGCTCGCGAGGTCGATGATCGACGCCTGGTCGCGCAGCTTTTTCTCCGCGTCCCTGCGTTCCGTGATGTCCACGACCGAAGCGAGGACGAACCGGCCCTGCGAGGTGTCGATCGGATTGAGACCGATTTCGATGGGCACCTCGTTCCCGTTCCTGTGCAGTCCGAACAAATGGCGGCCCGCTCCCATGGCCCGCGCGGAGGCATCGCCGAAGAACTTCCGGACCAGCGAGCCATGACCGCCGCGAAACCGTTCGGGCAGCAGCATGTCAACGGTCTGGCCCAGAAGTTCATCGCGCCGATGGCCGAACAGCTTCTCGGTCTGTCCGTTGACGAGCGCAATCCGCCCATTGGATCCCACCATGATCATGGCGGCGGGCGCGGCTTCCACCACCAGTTGAAGCCGCTCCTCGGTCAACTTCCGCTCGGTAATGTCATGAACGACCTTCGCGAATCCTTTCAGGCCGCCGGCTTCGTCATATATGGCGGAGAGAACGACCGCCGCCCAGTAACGCGAACCATCCTTCCTGACGCGCCAGCCTTCTTCTTTATACCGGCCCTTTTCGGCGGCGATGCGCAACTCCCGCTCCGGGTGGTGATCCGCCCTGCCTTCGGGCGTGTCGAAGAGAGAAAAATGACGACCGAGAACCTCGTCCGCGGCGTACCCTTTCACGCGCTGCGCGCCGACGTTCCAGCTCATGACGCGACCGGCCGGATCGAGCATCAGAAGCGCGTAGTCCTCCACGCTTTCCACGATCAGGCGGAAGTGTTCCTCGGCGGCGCGCGCGGCGGCTTCCGCCGTCTTTCGGGAGGTGATGTCCGTCGCGATACCCATAAACCCGCAGATGGAGCCGTCGGCGCAGGTGAGGGTCGAGACGACCAGATCGACAGTCAGGTGGATGCCGTCCTTGCGCACGTACGTACATTCTCGTTCCTCGCGTGCATGACGGCGGGCCTTGTGAACGAAGACCTCAAAGCCGTCGACCGAACGCCCGGCCCGCACCGACAGTTCCCGCGCGCGGGCAGCGACCTCACTTTCGAGGTGGAACAACGCCGGCGTGTGCTTCCCGACAACTTCGGCGGCATCGTAACCCAACAGCTTCTCGGCTCCGGCGTTGAAGTCGGTAATCGTCCCATTAGTATCGGTCGCAACAATCGAAACATTGGTCGCACTGTGGAGGATCGCACCCAGCCGTTCGTTCGAGTCCGAAAGCTCTCTAATCCGGCGTTCCAGCGCGTCTCTGCCCTGCCTCCGGGCATCCACGTCGGTACCGGTGCCGACCCACCGGACGATTCGACCCTGTCGATTGCGCTGTGGAACCGCCCGCACCAGATGCCAGCGGTGACTACTGTCGGAGGCGCGCCGGATTCGGATTTCGATTTCAAAATCGCTTCCGTCGGCGATCGCCGCAGGCCAGCGTCCGGTAAACAGGGCGCGATCGTCCGGGTGGAGGGCGTCCGCCAAGCTCAGGCGCTTCGCGCGCCCAGCCGGCATTCCCGTGTAGTCTTCCCAGCACTGGTTGCAGTAGTCGATATCGCCATCGGGACTTGCGGTCCAGATGAGATGCGGAATCGTATCGGTTACGAGGCGGAAGGTGTCTCGGGCCGCGATTTCATCGTAAGCCGCCAGATCGGCGCCGATGCCGTCAGGGGTAGTCGGCCAGCCGTTTGTCGATGCCGGGGAATCGCCGGGATGTTCTGCGGAACGCTTCACTCGCTTACGCCTATCTCGATGCTCGACGCCGGACGCCGGATCATGTTACGCCGCCGGACAGGCACAACCAAACCGGCGATCCTCCGGCAGAGCCGCAATTCAAGACCTCCCGGATATAGTGGCATGTGCCCCCAACACCTCTCACTCTCGCAGGAAATAAAGCGGCGCCGGCGGCTCAGCGTTCGCAATCTGCCACTAAGTTACGCACAGCTCGCCAAATTAGTCGCGGACGTGTCATCCCGCGTCTTACAGGTTGTAGGCGGTACCCTACACGATTTTGGCGTCTTGACTGATTTGCAGTAGTAACTCGCGCGTTCAGCCAGTTACCGAGGAACTGTTCTTGTGTTCTCTCCTTCATCACCTTATCGACCAGCTCTTCGGCAGAATTGGGAAGGAGCTTTAATTTCAGAGCGGCACGAGACGGAGTCAAGAGCCCCCCAGCGCCGGCGCGTGGAATTTGAATTCTGCGCGGAAGGTAAAGCGTGGGCTGCGCGGTTTATTGGCCGCCTGTCCGAAACGTCTCGATGCGGATAATACCCTCGCCTTCCCGAATCACGATCAGCCGGTCGGCGTCCAGGTCAGGGAATTCGTCGGTGCGGCCGCCGATCCAGCGCACCGTGATATCGACGGTTTTCGATTCGCCCAGCCCAAAATGCAGCCGCGGATCGTTCACGGAGAAATAGCTCGATTGCGCGCTGACTTCCTGCGCATGTTTCCTGCCTCCGTATGCGGCGACAACACGCGACCCGATGGCGCTGCGATTCGATTTCGTGCCGATCAGCTTCACCTTAATCCAGTGGCGCGGCTTGTCGCCCTTCTGCAGATCGTTGCGCAGCAGCGAGGGCGGCTCGTTCATGTTCATGATGAGCACGTCCATATCCCCGTCGTTATCGAAGTCGCCAAAAGCGCAGCCACGGCTGGAATGCACCGCCGAAATGCCGGGACCTGCACCATCCGGCAGTTCTTCAAATTTGCCGTCCCCTAAGTTGCGGAAGATCACGCGCGGCGTGCGGTCCGCCATAGCGGGCAATTTCTTTTCGATGCCCGGGTAAGGGCTGCCTGTAACGACGAAAATGTCGGGCCACCCGTCGTTATCCAGATCCACTATGCCGGTGCCCCAGCCGACATACCTTGTTTCCACGCCGAGGCCGGCGCGCAGCGTCGCGACTTCGAAATTGCCCGTACCGTCGTTGACGTAGAGTTCGTTCGTGTCTTCGGCAAAGTGGGTCTTGAATATATCGAGGTTGCCATCGAGATTGAAATCGCCGATGGCAACGCCCATGCCCGCCTGCACCTGGCCGTTTTCGGCGAGCGCGATGCCGCGTTCAAGTGCGTCGTCATGGAATGTGCCGTTGTGGCGGTTATGAAAGAAGAAGCTCGGAGTGGAATCGCAGGCGACAAAGATGTCGGGCCACCCGTCGTTATCGAGGTCGGCCGCGACGGCGCTCATGGCGAAACTGTTGCGGCCTTCGAGCAGACCGAAGGCTTCGGTCGCTTCGCGAAACGTGCCGTCGCCGTTGTTCTGGTACATATACTGGCGCGGAGTCGTCAAGCCGCGCGGCCCGCAGAAGACGGGGTACGACTGGTAAGTGCAGCCGCGATTCGCGCCGGGCTTGCCGACTTTCGCAATATCGAAATCGACGTAGTTGCCGACGAAGAGATCGAGAAATCCGTCCTTGTTGTAGTCGATGAAGGTGCAGCCGGAGCCCCATCGGGTCCCTTCGTGCAGGAGGCCGGCGGCTTTCGTGACGTCGGAAAACGTGCCATCGCCGTTATTGCGGTAGAGCACGTTCTGGCCGTAATACGTGATGAAGATGTCCTCGTGGCCGTCGTTGTTGTAATCGCCGATTGTGACGCCCGCGGCCCAACCGGACAGCACCAGACCGGCCTTTTCCGTTACGTCGGTAAACGTGCCGTCGCGATTGTTTTTGTAGAGGCGATTGGTGGTACCGGGAGGCACAGCAGCAGGGTCGAGATGGCTGCCGTTCAGCAGGAAAATATCGAGCCAGCCGTCGTTGTCGTAGTCGAAAAAAGCGACGCCGCAACCAGTGGCTTCGAGGATGTAATCGGCGCGGTCCGTGCCGCCGTAGATGACGGGGTGGGTGAGGCCGGCAGCAGCCGCGACATCGGAAAATTGGGCCAGAAACGGGATGCCGGAGGGCTTGCCGCGTGGCTGCGCCCTCACGCCTCGGGACGCGGAGCCCTGGACCTGGCCTATGGGTAAGTCCTGCGCCCGTTCCTGGGAATAAATCGAATGGCCCGCCAACGCGCCACCGATCGCCGCTGCTTTCCGCAATGCGTCGCGCCTTGAAATGATCCTCATGTACCGTCTCACAAAGGTTAGCGTGCGGCGAGGCGCGCCGTTCGGATGCAGCGTTCAAAAGAACGAATTGTCATCGAAAACACACACAACGGGTCGGTCGGGCGTGTGAGAATCGTTTAGATAATGCAGACGATCGAACTCGTGTTCTTCGACGCGGGCGGAGGACACCGCAGCGCCGCCAATGCGCTCTGCGAAGTAGTGCGCCGCGAGCAGATCCCGTTCGACATGCGGATGATGAACCTCCAGGAATTGCTGGACGAGGTGGACATCTTCCGCAGGATCACGGGCATTCGCATGCAGGACATCTACAACATGATGCTGCGGCGCGGCTGGACGCTCGGCTCGAAACAGATGCTCGCCCCCATGCATTCTGTAATTCGCATGTTTCATCCGCAGCAGGTGCGGGGGCTTGTGCGCTACTGGAGCGGCAACAAGCCGGACATGGTCGTGTCGGTGGTGCCGAATTTTAATCGCGCGCTGTTTGAGGCCGTGCAGACCGCGATTCCGCATGTGCCGTTCGTGACTATCCTGACCGATATGGCCGATTATCCGCCGCATTTCTGGCTGGAGAGGCAGGCTCCGCAATACGTCATTTGCGGAACCGAACGGGCGCGCGATCAGGCGCTGGAACTGGGCCATGCGCCCGAGCGGGTGTTCCTGGTTTCGGGTATGATCCTCAATCCGCGTTACTACGATATTGCGCCGGTGGACAAGCCGAAAGAGCGGGCGGCGCTCGGACTCGACCCCAACATGCCGACGGCCGTTATGATGTTCGGCGGAGCGGGTTCGGTGAAGATGGTCGATATCGCGAAGCGGCTGAACGAGAGCGGACTCGACATGCAGATGATCGCGATTTGCGGGAAGAACGAGACGCTGGAATCGGCGTTGCGCGGATTGAGCGGCAGGGTGCGCACGCACGTGGTCGGATTCACGAATGAAGTTCCGCGGTATATGCAACTGGCGGACTTTTTCATTGGCAAGCCGGGGCCTGGGAGCATCAGCGAGGCTGTGGCGATGGGGCTGCCGGTGATTGTGGAAACGAATGCATGGACGCTGCCGCAGGAGCGCTTCAACGCCGTTTGGGTGGAAGAAAAAGGCGTGGGGATTTCGTTGCGCAGCTTTTCGCGCGGGATTGTGGCTGCCGCGCGCAGAATGCTGGATCCTGTTCAGCATGCCATGTTTACCGACCAAGTGGCGGAGCAGAAGAACCGCGCGGTGTTTGAGATACCGGAAATACTGGGCGGGATACTGAAAGACCGATAATTCAGCCGTCGAAACGAACGGATAAACGCCGGCGCGGTCGGGCATGGCTGCCGCTTAAGGTTTCCAGTCGGCGGTGAAGATATTGAACTCGTATCGCGCGGAGGCTTTCCAGTCGGACACGAATGCCAGCTTACAGCCGTCGGGCGAGAACTCCGGGAAGGAAGTGAAACCACCGTAGTTCGTCACCTGGAGCAGACCCTTTCCGTCGATGTCGATCAGGAAGAGCTCGAACTTGCTGGAATCGCACTCCTGATTGTTGGAGGCGAACAAGAGCTGTTTGCCATCGGGCGTAAACGTGGGCGCAAAGGAGGCGCATCCGAAGTTGGTGATCTGTTTTGCATTCTTTCCGTCGGCATCGGCGACAAAAAGTTCCATCTTCATCGGGCTGGTCAGGTTTTCGCGCAAAAGATCGGCGTATAGCTGTTTCGTTTCCGGCGTGGACGGGTGGTTGGCGCGCCAGGCGATCTTCTTTCCGTCGCGGGAAAACACGGGGCCGCCGTCGTAGCCGTAGGATTGTGTGATCTGTTTCTTGCCCGAGCCGTCGAGATTTCCCAGAGATCCAGATCGCCGGACGCCATGGAGGTGTAGATAATCTTGTTCGTTATCGCATTGACGGTGGCTTCGGCATCGTATCCGGTGGCGCCTTGCTCCATACGCCCGAAAACTTCCGGCTCGCGAGCCTTCAGGTTCGCGCGCTCCAGCGGATCGTCCGCCACATTGAACAAGAAGCTGTTCTGGTTGATCTTCAGATACTTCCAGTTTCCGTCCCGCGCCGCCTGTTGCGCGTTCATCCTGTACCGCCAGAACAACCGCCGTGCCACGGGTTCCGCGGACCGCGTCATCGCCGGCACAATCGGGCCTCGTCTGGCGCAATTGGGCTGCAAAGGCATACGTGCCAAGATAGCATGAGTCGTTGAAGAGTTGCGTTTGCCGTTCAGGCCAAGCGTGATTCGATTCCTCCACGACGGCGTTACCGCGCTGTTATCTGCCTCGGGAGTGGAATACATTATTAACATGAGGGAATTTCAGGACAGCATCGCGCAGATCGGCAATTCGCGCGGCGCCGTCATGCCAAAGCCGGTGCTGGCGCAGGTCGATCGCCGCAAAGGCTGGGCTGAGGCATCCCGGAAGATCGCCGAGGCGAGCGACCACTGGCTGGTAATGGGCGAGTTCACCAACGAGTCCGAAGCGGAGTTGGTCTGGTGACGCGCGGCGGGATGTAGCTTGTCGTTCCCAATGCCACCGCCAGCACTCGGCAGGGAGACAAGCCTGTGCATGATCGCGACTAAGTGCGCCGTTTCGGGAGCGCATTGCAAAGGTGCCGCCGGGCCGCGCCCGGCCGTACAGGCTGAAGCCCGCACCCACATCGGATTCGCCTGATATGCGGCGGTAGTTGCACGCCGAGGGCGCCTCGGATCGACAGCGCCCCGCGATTATCGCCATGCCGCGCCGGCGCTCAGTCCTTCTTGAGCCAGATGTTGCGGACGAAAACCTCGCCGGTGCTTTCCACTTCGATGCCGATTTTGCCATGGTCGCGGGCGCGCGATTTTTCGTTGTCGATGGTCACCGAGAGCAGATGGCCGTTCAACAAGTGAGTAAGCGTGTTGCCGGAGGCGATGATTTCCTCGGTGTTCCAGTCATCCTTATTGAACCAGGACTTGACCGTCGCGGTATCTCCGAGCGAAGCGAGAAGCTGCTTCGGCTTCCCTTCCCTTGTCTCCACAACCTCGCCCATCCATGTGATGATTCCGCGCCCGGTGGATTGCTCATATAACTGGCCGGGGTATTGGCCGTTGTTGTCGAAATCGTACTGGTAGCCGCCCATATCCCATTTCGCCTGGCTGGCGCGATCCGGAGCCGTGCCGCGCGGCTGGCCACTGGGGCACGGACCCGCGTTGCCACGGCCACCGCCACCGCTGGCAAATCCGCCGGAGCCTCCGCCCGGACCACGTCCGCCGCTACCGCCTCGTCCGCCGCCACCGGGACCACCCGCGCCACCGCCACGACCGGGAGGCGTCGGAGCGCCGGGTTCGCCCGTGATCCAGCTGCGATACTGAATGCCACTGTTGATCGATCCCGTGCCCTTCATCTCCAGCTTCAGGTCGAAGTCGCGTACTTCCCCGCCCTGCCAGACGATGTAGACCGTTCCGGTCGGGTGTTCGCAGGTCGGATTAATGTAGATGGAACCGTCCCTGACGGACCAGAGGTTCGGATCGCCATCCCAGCCCGCCAGCGTCTTGCCGTCGAACAACGAAACAAACCCATCGTGGTCGTTGAAGTCTTCTTTCGCGGCGTGGGTGAAACCACCGCCTCCGCCGCCACGGCCGCGGCCGGACGCGCCTCCCGGTCCGCCCGCGGGCGGCTGGGACGAAGCAGGCAATGCATAGAACGCCATAATGCCGGCGAAAGATAAAGTGGCGGCAAACGCTGCCCGTATTTTAATTGCTCGAAGTGTCATTTTCATCCCTTGTCAATTCTTAACCTGCAACCTTTTCCCACTGCCGCGACTTGGCCGATTGCAGCACGGCATCCGTCACGTAATCCGTAGCCAGCCCGTCGCGGAAGGTCGGGGCGGCTTCCTTACCCTCCGCGATCGCCTTCAGGAAATCCGCCACCTGATGCGTGAAGGTGTGCTCGTAGCCGATTTGCAGGCCAGGCACCCACCAGTTCTTCATGTACGGATGGTCCCCGTCCGTGATGTGGATGCTGCGCCAGCCGCGCAGGCGGCCTTCGTCGGTATGATCGAACCACTGCAGGCGGTGCAGATCGTGCAGATCCCAGACGGCCGACGCCTTTTCACCGTTGATTTCGAGCGTATACAGCGCTTTGTGGCCGCGCGCGTATCGCGTGGCTTCGAACGATGCGAGTGAACCGTTCGCGAAACGGCAGAGGAAGAGGCTGGCGTCATCGATATTCACGGGCGCCACTTCACCCGTGAGGTTGTGTTTGCGGGCCTTGATGAACGTTTCCGTCATCGCGACCACTTCATTGATACCGCCATTCAGCCAGAGCGCGGTGTCGATGTTGTGCGCCAGCAGATCGCCCGTCACGCCGGAACCGGCCACCGAGGCGTCAAGCCGCCACAGGCCTTCGCCGCCCTGCGGCAGATCCTGCGAAATAGTCCAGTCCTGAAGGAACTTTGTGCGGTAGTGGAATATCCTCCCCAGCCGGCCTTCGTCGATCAGGTGCTTCAGCAGCACAACGGCGGGAACGCGGCGGTAGTTGTACCAGACCATGTTCGCCACTTTCGCCTGATCGACCGCTTCAACCATGGCCTTCGCTTCGGCCGCATTGCGGCCCAGCGGCTTTTCGCATAGCACCATCTTGCCGGCTCTCGCGGCGGCGATGGCGATGTCATGGTGTGTGTCGTTCGGGCTGGCGATGTCGATGATGTCGATGTCTTTGCGCTCGATCAGCTTGCGCCAGTCCGATTCAATAAACTCGTAGCCCCAGTTGTCGGCGAATGCCTTCGCGCGCCCGGGATTGCGGGCGCAGACGGCCTTCAGCCCGAGTGTGTAAGGGACGTCGAAAAATACCGGCGCCTGCCGGTATGCGTTGGAATGGGTGCGGCCCATGAAGCCGTAGCCGACCAATCCGATATTCAGTTTCTGTTTTGCCATATTGGATTCCTTGATAAAGAGCCGGCTCGCCTAGTCCCAGCCATGCGCGTTGCGGACTGAGATCATCGTCGCGAGCACATCGTGCCAGGTAGAAGGCGAGGTCATCACGTCGTTCGGGAACATGCAGCCATCCCAGCAGATGTGCCGGGTCGATTTCGTCAGCACGCCGTTGTCATCGCGCAGCCAGATGCCTGCGACTTTTACCACGTCGATCTTGCCGTTAGGGTCGTTCGGCAGACAGTGGCGGCCAGTCTTATCGTGGGAACCCTGGCCTTTCACGGTGGCGTCGTTCTGCGCTACGTGGAAGTCCTTGATCCAGGGGCGCAGCACCTTCGCCATGGTGCGGATGGCATCTTCGAATACGGAGATATCTTTCCAGTCGTAACCTTCGGGGAGGATGCGATGCTCCGGCGCGTTGTAGCCGAGAGTGTAGAGCGAAAGGTGCGCCATGTCGGCCTGAATGCCGACGGTCTTCGGCCGGCCGGTCTCTTCCATCAGTTCCGCGATGTACTTCCAGCTGTGCATGCCGCCCCAGCAGATTTCGCCTTCGGCGGCCAGGCGCTCGCCGTAGCTCTCGGCAACGTCGGCGGCTTCGCGGAAAGTGGCGGCGATCTTCTTTGTATTGCCGACTGGATCGGCCGCCCACTCGCCCGGGCCGCAGGCGGAATCGACACGGACGACGCCGTATTTCCGCACGCCGAGATCGTTCAGCTTTTTCGCGATCGCACACGACTTCCGCACCTGGCCGATGAACGCCTTGCGTTCGTCTTCGGTGCCCATGGCGGATCCGCCACCGGTCGGCGGCCAGACGGGCGCGACGACCGAGCCGATGAGAAGCTTGCGCTTCGTCACGGAATCGGCCAGCTTCTTCAGGTCGTCGTCGGAAGAATCGATATCGGTGTGCGGCAGCGAGAGGAAGATATCGACGCCGTCGAATTTGATGCCGTCGACTTCGGCGTTCGCCGTAAGGTCGAGCATGGTTTCGAGATCGATGGGTGGTTCGGCGCCGGGACCGTCGCCGCCTTTGCCGACGAGGCCGGGCCACATTGCGTTGTGTATCGCGGGGTATTTGTGCAGGTTCTGAGTGCTCATATGATTCTCTCGTTTGAGTTAAGTTCTATGGGAACTTAAATTCTATGACTGCAGCCCGATTCGCGGCGAAAACGGCGCGATCGGGGCCGGGGGATGCCGGTATCGCGTCCCCTCTCCACGGGAAGCACTATTATATTGAGAATACTGGCGGAAATATAGTGGTTTGCGAAGATTCCGTGAATGGATTTCGGTTTGGAATGGTTGAGCCAAGTGCCAGGTCTGGCGGGAGGAATTTGGCCACAGATGCACCCTGGAGTAGGAGTGTGCGACGGGTTGCCGCAGCCCACTGTAACATCGTAGAACCGGACGTGCTCCCGCATCCGGCTCTCCTGAAAACCCCGTCAGCGGCTTTCGCATGTTTTCACTCTCAGGAACTTCAGGCCCAGCCGTTTGAGAGTTCGTACAGCGACATCCCCTCCGATATCTGGTAAGGGCGCCGGCTGCCACGATGTGTGCCGGTTGATACTCCGGTACGCCTCTCGCGGGTATCCCAGCGAAAAGTAGTTCGCCCAGCCCTCCAGTTGCCGATACAGCTTGTCGATTCGGCGCGGGATCGGCGTGCAGCCCAAATGACGGACCCCTATTTCGCTGATCCTGTCAGCGCCGGAGCAAAAAAAACCCAAAACACCGGTTGAAAAAAGCCAGCCCCTCTGAGGGGTGGTGTTGACCCTGAACCTGGAAACGGAGGCGGGGAAACATCTGTTCACAAGGGGAGTAGTGGCGCAAAGTGGCGCGCAACGCTTCCGTTTCCTGACAGGGAAGCCGTGACCAGAAGCGAAGCGGAATGCAGACCTTATCCTCGATAAGGCTGACGATGAGTCTGCGCCAGTGGTCAGCGGTGCCGTGGGAATACGCGGGAAAAGAGGTTTGGGTGCGAGGCGGCCAACGCGACGTCGAAGCTCGCTATGGCGCCGAGCGGATCGCGGTGCATGCCCAGGCACCGAGGCTGCATCAGATCGTCACACGCGGGCGAACATCACGAGGGGATTCCGCGCGGGGTGACTCCGCGTTCCCGCAAGACGCTGATCCATATGGAACAGAGTGCGCCGGTAGTGGAGCAGCGACTACTGGCGGCGAATGACAGCCTGAAGGCGGAGGTGCCCGACGATACGGCTGGAACGGTTGCGGACCCTGCTCCCCACGCTGAACCTGACGGTTGTCGACGCCCGCCTGGAAACGCTGCTGGAAAGCGCTTCAAAGAACCAAGCCGCCTATGCCGACTTCCTGCTCGCAGTCATCAATACGGAGGTCGATGCGCGGCGGCAACGCTATCTGAAGACGCGGCTGCAAACTGGCGCATCTGCCGTAACTGAAAACGTTCGACCAATTCGATTTCGCGTTCCGCCGTCGATCGACGAAAGGCAGATGCGGGAACTGCGAACGTTGCGCTTCGCACATGATGCTTCCAACGTCATCCCGCCGGGTCCGCCGGGCGTCGGGAAGACTCACCTTGCGGTGGCGCTGGCGGAGGCCGCCATTCCGTCGGGACAGGCGGCGTACTTCATGACCGCTCACTTCAGCGCCCGCTACGAAAGAGGCAGCATCCTTCTCACCTCGAACAAGAGATATGGCGAAGGGGGCTTCGATCTTCGGCGACCCGATTATCGCAACGGCGATTCTCGACCGTCTGCTCCATCATTCGACCGCGGTCAACATTCGCGGCGAAAGCTACTGGCTGAAGGACCGCCGCAAGGCCGGGCTGATTCCGTCACCGGCGCGGCAAGAGCCGGATTCCCCGGCTACCGCCCAGAACGTTCGCAATGGCGGAAGCATTCGTTATGAGTTTTTCACGGCATGGCAAATCTGTCAATCCGATGTATGGCTGGTTTCAGGCGGAAGGCGAAGCTGTTTCCGGCTTCGCCCTCCGGTCCCATCGTTTCGATGAGCTTGCAGCCAGCTATTCCCTGGCGAGTTGCTCTCCAGCATTGCCCGCCTCCGCTTTACCAGCCGGTTCTATGTTCCACCAACCGGTTGAATCTGTAACGAACACCCGACGGGAGCTGGGAAATTCTCGACCGGCGAAATGAGGGATTTTCAACCGGCGTTGACATGGGCGCTGGCCATTCATCTGGCAACTCACGCCCCAACCGTAACGGTTTTTCCTGATACCGCGGACGAATTGGCCGCACCGCACCGCTGAAGCTGGTGTCTCCGATTTCCGGGTCGTCGCCGTGCACTGGGCCGGATAAACGGGAGTACCAGGGAATTATACGTCCCATTGTCTATCAGGAATGGGTATTTCCCCTTGACAGGACCGTGCGCTTTATATACACTAATTCCTATAGGCATTAGGATGTTAACGATGGAATCTCGCGGCACCCGGGCACAAGCTTCTGATCACCAGCACCTTGCCTGTACTTCCAAGGAGTGTACGGAGCGAGTTCGGCGGCGCGTATCCGGCGTAAGAACTCGCTGATCGATTTTTGCAAACCGAACCCAATCCTGGGTTCGAGCGCCTCGTAACACTGTCCGCAGCTTCCGGGAACCCCCCGGGTCCGTCACCCTCGACCGGACTGGAGATCTTCAACATGGAGCGACACCAGGAAATGTATCGCAATAAAACGACATCACGAATCCTGACCGGCCTTGTAATTGCCGCCGGATTCGTCCACGCGCAGACGCCTGCCCAGACCAACCAGCAGGAAATAGACCAGCTTCGTCAGCAGCTCGACCAATTGGCGCAGAAGCAAAAAGCCGACGAGGCTGCCGCGACGACCGCGGCCGCAGCCAGCACTTCGAACAACGCCTCCGTTACCGCCGACGATCACGGGTTCACGATCAAATCCAACGACGGCGATTTCGTTCTGAACATCGGGGCCGACATACAGATCGACAACCGATCCTTCTTTGGCGTCGGTAGCCAGTCTCTTCCGGACACGATCCTGCTGAGGCGCGCGCGGCCGGTCTTTCAGGGCACGATTTACAAGTACGTCGACTACTTCTTCCGGCCAGACTTCGGCAAGGGATCCGTCCTGATCTACGACGCTTACGCGGAACTCAAATACTTCAGCCGGGCAAAGCTGCGCGTCGGGAAGTTTAAAACGCCCATCGGAATGGAACGTCTGCAGTCAGACGACGACACCACGTTCGTCGAGCGCGGATTGCCGTCGCTGTTGGTTCCCCAGCGTGACATCGGCTTTCAGCTGGCAGGCGACATCGTGACAGGCAGGGTCGGCTATCAAGTCGGAGTTTTCAACGGCGTTGCGGATACCGCCTTAGCCGACGCAGCCGTCGGCGACCACAGAGATGTCGCCGCACGCATTTTCGCCACTCCCTTTCAGCCAGACGCCGATAATCCGCTGCATGGACTCGGCTTCGGTATTGGTGTCACCGGAGGCAATGTCGATGGCGAAGCGCTGCCTTCGTACACGACTTTCGGACAGAACAGCTTCTTTACCTTCGCTTCCGGAGTGACGGAAGCGGGCCATAGAACGCGTCTGCAACCACAGCTCTATTACTACCTCGGAGGCTTTGGTCTCCTGTCAGAATACGGGAAGAACGAAGAGGGATTGCAAAAGGGAACCTTCCGGACCGACATGGGGTTCCGTGCATGGCAGGTGGAGGTCAGCTACAACCTGACCGGAGAAAAGAAGAGTTTCGGTGCTACCACTCCGAAAAGGAACTTCAATCCGAAGAACGGCGGCTGGGGCGCGTGGGAACTGGCGTTCCGCGTCGGAGGATTCAACGCCGATCGCGCCATCTATGGCGACGGATTCGCATCGCCCACCACCTCGCCGCGTGAAGCTCATGAACGGGTGGGCGGCGTGAACTGGTATCTCAACAGGCTCTTCAAGATTGCGGTGGATTACGGCAACACCGATTTCGGCGGTGGCAATACCATTGCGCTTGGCGGGAACAAGCCGGAAGAAAAAGTGGTGACGATCCGCTTCCAGCTGAATTTCGTGGGCAGCTAAACGAACGTCCGAGACGAGGTTATGCCCATGAGACTCACCGTATCGGTCATTCTGGCAGCCGCTTTCAGCTCCGTGCTTTTCGGCGCGACGCCGGTAAAACTGCTCAACGTCTCCTACGACCCGACGCGCGAGCTTTACCAGGACTTCAACGCCGCCTTCGCAAAGTACTGGAAGGCAAAAACGGGCGTCGATGTCACGGTCAACCAATCGCATGGCGGATCGGGTGCGCAATCCCGATCCGTCATCGACGGCCTGCAGGCCGACGTGGTCACGCTGGGGCTTGCCTACGACATCGATGCCATCGCGGAGAAGGCGAAGATCCTGCCTGCGAACTGGCAGACACGTCTGCCGAATAACAGCACGCCATATACCTCCACGATTGTGTTTCTGGTTCGCAAAGGCAATCCCAAACACATTAAAGAGTGGGCAGACGTGGTGCGCGACGGCGTGGCCGTGATCACGCCGAACCCGAAGACGTCGGGCGGCGCGCGCTGGAGCTATCTGGCCGCGTGGGGCTTTGGTCTACGGCACAATAATAACGACGATGCGAAGGCGAGGGCTTTCGTAACAAAGCTATACAAGAACGTCCCGATGCTCGATTCCGGCGCGCGCGGATCGACAACGACCTTCGCGCAGCGGGGCATTGGCGACGTTCTGCTTTCGTGGGAGAACGAAGCCCATCTGGCGCTGAAGGAATTCGGCGCCGATAAGTTCGAGATCGTGTATCCGTCCGAAAGCATTCTGGCCGAACCGCCGGTCGCCCTGGTTGACAAGATCGCGGCGAAACACGGGACGACGGAAGTCGCCAAGGCGTATCTCAACTACCTGTACAGCGACGAAGGCCAGGAAATCGCGGCGCGTAATTTCTATCGTCCACGCAACGAGAAGATGGCGGCGAAGTACGCCGGGCAATTTCCGAAGCTGACGTTATTCAACATCGATCAGACCTTCGGCGGCTGGCAGAAGGCTCAGGCGAAGCACTTTGCCGATGGCGGAGTCTTCGACCAGATCTACGGGGCAAAGTAGTGTGCCGGGCCCGGGAAAAGGCTTCATGTTCAAACGCCCCGGCGTGCTGCCCGGGTTCTGGCCCGCGTATAGCTACAGCGTTCTCTACCTCTCGCTGATCGTTCTGATTCCGCTCAGCGCGGTCTTTCTGAAGGCGGCAACGGCGGGATGGCCGAAGATTTGGCAGACGATTTCATCGCCGCGGGTCGTTGCGGCCTACGAGGTCAGCTTCGGCGCATCGCTTGCGGCGGCCATCGCCAGCGTCGTGATCGGCTTCGTAATCGCCTGGGCGCTCGAGCGCTACGAGTTCCCCGGCAAGTCGTTCGTCGATGCGCTGGTCGACATACCGTTCGCCCTTCCGACGGCGGTCGCGGGCATCTCGCTGACCAGCCTCTACGCGCCCAACGGGTGGCTGGGCCGTTATCTGACGCCGCTCGGCATCAAAGTGGCCTTTACTCCGCTGGGAATCACGATCGCGCTGATATTCATCGGACTGCCTTTTGTGGTTCGCAGCGTTCAGCCCGTGATGGAAGACGCCGACCATGAAGTGGAGGAAGCGGCTTCGAGTCTGGGCGCGAGCCGATGGCAAGTGTTCCGGCGCGTTCTCTTTCCCGCGTTTCGTCCGGCGCTGCTGACGGGTTTTGCGCTTGCTTTCGCGCGCGGCCTTGGCGAGTACGGTTCGGTTGTCTTCATTTCGGGAAATCTCCCGATGAAGACCGAGATCGCGCCGCTTCTGATTATCGCCAAGCTCGAACAGTACGATTACGCAGGCGCCGCGGCAATCGCCGTCGCGATGTTGGTGGCATCTTTTTTCCTGTTGTTCCTGATTAACTTCATCCAGGGGCGATCGCGCCGATTCATGGAGACGAAACTCTCGTGAGTGCTACCTCGCGCCGCCGGATTCTCCGAACCGAACCAACGTGGCTGCGCCGCGGCCTGATCGGACTCGCCCTCCTGCTCACGTTCCTGTTTATCGTTCTGCCATTGGCCGCCGTGTTTATCCAGGCGTTCGACAAGGGCTGGGCCGTCTGGCAGGCCGCCGTCACGGAGGAGAACGCGCGGTCGGCGATTCTTCTGTCGTTGCTGGTCACCGGCATTACCGTGCCACTGAATGTAGTATTCGGACTTGCCGCAGCCTGGACTATCGCCCGGTTCCAGTTCAAAGGCCGCAACGTACTTTTGACCCTGATCGATATCCCGTTCGGCGTGTCGCCCGTGGTGTCCGGACTGATCTTCGTGCTGGTATTCGGCGCACAGGGATGGCTGGGACCCTGGCTCGGCGATCACGATATCCAGATCATTTTCGCCGTACCGGGCATCGTGCTCGCCACCGTCTTTGTCACGTTTCCGTTCGTAGCGCGCGAGCTGATTCCTCTGATGCAATCGCAGGGCTCCGACGAAGAGGAAGCGGCGATCGTACTGGGCGCCACGGCGTGGCAGATGTTCCGCCGCGTCACTCTTCCCAATATCAAGTGGGGGCTGCTTTACGGCGTGGTCCTGTGCACCGCGCGTTCGCTGGGAGAGTTTGGCGCGGTTTCGGTGGTCTCGGGACATATCCGCGGCCTTACCAACACGATTCCATTGCATGTGGAGATCCTCTACAACGAGTACAATTACACGGCCGCGTTTGCTGTGGCGTCGCTACTGAGCGTCGTCGCAGTGGTCACGCTGCTGCTCAAGAAAGTACTGGAATGGAAGACGCGGGAGGCCAGAGTGTGAGCATCGAGGTCAGGAATATACGCAAACACTTTGGCTCCTTTGAAGTGCTTCGCGACGTGAGCCTGCGCGTGGAAGACGGCGAATTGTTCGCTTTGCTGGGGCCTTCGGGATCGGGCAAGACTTCGCTGCTGCGCATCATCGCCGGTCTCGACTACCCCGACAGCGGGACCATCCATTTCAACGAAGAGGATGCCACCAAAGCGGCCGCGCGCGAGCGTCAGGTAGGGTTCGTATTTCAGCACTACGCGCTGTTCCGCCACATGACGGTCTTCGAAAACATCGCCTTTGGTCTGCGGGTGCGCCCGCGCGTGACCCGGCCGAACGAATATACGATTCGTGAAAAGGTGAACGAGCTGCTCAAGCTGATTCAGCTTACGCCTCTGGCGGATCGCTACCCGAGCCAACTATCCGGCGGACAGCGCCAGCGCGTGGCATTGGCGCGCGCGCTTGCCGTGGAACCGAAGGTGCTCCTGCTCGACGAGCCATTTGGCGCGCTTGACGCGAGGGTACGGAAGGAACTTCGCCGCTGGTTGCGCAATCTGCACGACGAACTGCACGTTGCCAGCGTCTTCGTTACGCACGATCAGGAGGAGGCGCTTGAGGTGGCCGACCGGGTAGCCATCATGCGGCTCGGAAGGATTGAACAAACCGGCGCTCCGGCGGAAGTATACGATAGCCCGGCGAATGCGTTCGTCTATGGATTCCTTGGCGACATGACGCTGTTCAACGGGACCTTTGTGCGTCCGCACGATATCGAGATATCGCGCAACGCCGTACACGGCCCCGGAGCCGTGTACGCGACCGTTCGCTTCATCGGCGACGCCGGGGGATTGGTGCGCGTCGAGCTGCGCCGAGAGGATACGAACGAGGAGATTAAGGCCGAGATCAGCCGTGAGCGTTACCGGGAATTGGCGATTCGGGTCGGCGACTACGTCAACGTCGAAGCGCGGCATTCCCGGGTATTTTCCGAGTAGCGTTGCCGCCCAGCCATGGCTGCGTTTCGTTGAGCGGCGCTTCCCTGCCGCAAAGAAGGGCGACTCTCGTGGGAGCGAACACGACGGTCCTAACGGCCGACCATCACTCTGAAATAGCGAGTTCCCTCCGGCTCCAAAAACGAACCTGTTTCCGTACGACTGGTACTATTCGCCGAACATCCACTTTCTTTCGACCTCGAGGACTTGTGCCGGAAGAACTGCTTTCCGATTAAGCGGTGGTATTTTTTTGTCGGGGTCGAAGAGGGCGGGGTGGTTTCCGAATTTACGCCCGCAGACGGCTGTGTTTCTGGTGGGATAATTGCGAGTTGAGTCCACAAATTCTAGGTGATCTGCATTCTCTATGTGCCCTCCGTCGGTCCCTCGCAGAGTATTCAGCCGGCGAATTACCGCCCGCTGCCTCGTCGTCATTCGGCGCATAGTCAGTTGCGGATTCAGCAAGAGCAACAATGTTGTTGCCGCCACCGATCCGACTTTAAGCTCAAATGCTACCTGTTTTTCACGGGGAATATTGAGGGCCTCTCTGTAGAACCGCGGCCACGCCGTCAGCCAACTGGTGATTTCTAAAAGCGCCAATCCAAGGGCAGAGAGAAAGACGAGGAACTTGAAGTCAGTCAACCCCCGACCAAATTGAGCCGATAAGACTATGGCTGGTGCGAAGGAGAAACAAAATATGGGGATCCAGGAAACGACGCTGCAAGCTCTCACGAGGTTGCTGCAAGGTCGCACCAATTTGAGGACGGATCGTGCGGAGTCGGCGGCGGCGGGTTGTTCCATGGCAACGGTGATGATTTGCCCGTATAATCCGTCGAGTCCAAAGCCGACCCACCGTTTGCGTCGCGGGATTCGAGCAATCCGTTCGGCGAGGGCTGCAGTACTACCGACCGCCATCAGTTTGCGGGCAACGGGGCCCGATCTGAGGGCAGCCTCGGCCAACAGGACGGCCCACAAGTCGAAGCGCGCGTGATCGCGAAGTGCATGGTGCAAGACAAGTTCAAAGAAAGGGTTCTGATCGAGGTTATCGATTATGATCTTTGGGTAGTCGACCAACAGGTCCAGTTCACACACCTCGGCCAATCGAAAAACCGCCGCCGCGTCCTGTGCAGCATAGGCAGTGAGCAAGGAGGACAGGCTGTTTTGCTGTCTCGATACCAGCGTTTTGTAGAATTCGCCGAGGTCAATGGCCTCACCTGCGGATGGGCTGTGCTCCGCACACTGATGCTGGTCCCTGACAATCACGTTAAAGAGGTGCAGGTCCCGAAGCCACTGCTCGTTCCAGTCAGTCTCAGGCGTTTCCAATAAGGTTTGCCTCGTTTTGACGACGAAAGACTGCCAACTGTCGTACTCGTAGGCTTTTGTCTCCAAAAAAGACCGCGCGGCGAGGCGAAAACTGCCAATTCGACAAACGTCTTCCATAATATCCTGCCGGCGCACCCTCGGCATTAATCCCGCGGCGAAGGGAATTACCTCCAACAGGCGCGAATGGGTTTGTGGACTCTGTTCTCTCTGAAATTCAACATTCGCCTTCATTAAGGCGCCCCATCCGTCTTTCTGACCTTGGGCTGCCTCGAATGCAGCCAGGAATTCGCAGAATGTCAAATGAATGAAACGAAGGCTCTCCCGCGGTCGTTCTTCGCTAACGAGTCCAGTTTCCTTCGCAACTTCCCTGAAGATTGCCTCGGCCTCGTCGCTTTCGCATTTCATCACGGCTTTCGTTGTCTTTATCGCGTCAGTCCACCTGAGGGAGTTGCTAGGCTGCCTGGGGTCCATAAGGTGTTCATAGGCAAGCCGTCCCAATATCCGTTCCCGCTGCTCTCGTAGCTTACCTGGAGCGGGTGCCTTTCCTGTTTGCTTTAGGCGGCGCTTGATTAGCAGCTCTTCGGTAACTCTCCGATAAAACTCCGTCCGCGATTCCGGAGCTACAGGCGTGGGCGCCGATTCATATTCCGCAACGTACATGGCCAGTACAAGCGGGTTTGAGCACATCTCCCTGAGAGTTGGACGATCCGTTAAGTCTTTATATATCTGCGTGAGGAAGTCGTCACGTGTGGCTTTTGAAAAAGGCCAGCGCGTCAAGAATTCGAATATATCGGTCGGTTTAAATGGCCGGACAAAAACGGCCTGCCCGGCAGCGTCTCGGAAGTCCTCTTTTATCTGGTGATAGAACTGGGTCCGCATCGTTAGCACCACGACTGTATTGCGGCTTTCAGCAGCGAGCTTGTTGCTCAGCAGTTGGATCGCCCGACTGACCCGCGGATACTGGATCCTGGAAACCTCGTCCAACCCGTCCAGAAGAATTAGCAGGCCGGTGGCCGTGAGGCACGATTCAAAGCACTGATCGACCCGATAAACCTTGACCGATAGGGCCACGTTTCGTATGTGGCTGAAAAGCCAGTCGCCGAGGTCTTTATCCTTGATCGAGGTAGGTATTGCCAAGGTTTTCAGTTCCATGTACAAGGGCAGGCGGGCCTTTGTGGGCTTCGCCACGCCGAGGCGGCACTGATCGCGGAATATCTTCTTCGTTAGGGACGTCTTGCCCGATCCCGGATCCCCCATTACCCGAATTCGGTTGCCAAGAGTAACCAGATCGAGGTGCGTGTATGTCTCCCTTTCGCCGCCATAGTGTTCGAGCTGAAGCGTCACGAAGATTTCGTCGACGGGGAGCTTAATATCGCGCTGAGACGGAACATATAAGTATCGATTGTCTGCTTGAAGCAGCGCCCTGCAATACTGGCGGAGGCTTAACCGCGAGGCCAACGAGTGGAAGACGAAGCGACTGAGCCAATAAAGAAGTCCGTCCCACAAATATGAAATCCAAGCCTTCAGGTGTCGTGCGGCCGCCCTCAGCAATAAAGTGATTATCGGAGCCACCACAATCGTCAGGACGGCGGTGGCTAAGTCGAACTTCCAGGCCCCTACCCATGCGAAGATGTTACGTAGTCCAGGCAAGAACCCTCCAGATCCGCTATTGTACTGAAGTTTCGGGAGTTTTGGCACTAAGTTCCCCCGCTATACCCGCTACGTGCGGCCAACTCGACCTGGATTTTGCTGCGGGGCCCATTTTTGGTAGGTTGCCGAACTGAACCTCCAGCCAATGCTGAACGGCCTCGTCGGCAGGACGAGTCAACTCCTACAGCGACCCGTCCGTGATCAGGATTGCGGGTAGTTCCGGAATGTGCGCGCTGAAACCGGAGTCGCCTCCCTCAATCGCAAGCGAGTATTCGCTCTTCGTCTGAAATATCTGTCGAATTAGCTGAAGTGCACCCACAACCCCACAATAAACGTCCCCACCATCCCCGTCCACGCCACATCCACCCGGTCGAACACGCGCTTTCCGCCCCCGCCCCACTGCACCGTCAACTGCTCTTCCGCCGCCGCGCTCCGCTGTGGTTCCATCAGGCTGATCACGAACATCAGCAGCACGCAGAAAATGAACACGATCACGCTGTAGTTGAGAAAGCTGAACTTCACCAGCGCATTCCCCACGCCCAGATCCACCTGGAACGCGTCATGCATCACATCCATCACGAAACGACCCGCGCCAAGGAGGCCTCCCGTAACTAGCGTAGTGAACGCGGCCCGCGCAGTCGCCCGCTTCCACAGCACGCCGACCAGAAAGGTCGCCGTGATCGGCGCGCCGATATACGCCTGCACGCTCTGCAAATACTGATAAATCTCGTTGCTGAGGTACTTGATCAGCGGCACCCACAAAATGCTGATAGCCACGATTACGCCCGTAGCGATCCTCCCCACATTCACCAGCCGCTTCTCGCTCGCATGCGGATGCGTCTTGCGAAAAATATCCATCGTAATCAGCGTCGAGCATGAATTGAGCACCGAACTCATCGCGGACATCAGCGCCGCCAGCAGCGCCGCCACCATCAGCCCGACCAGCCCTTTCGGCAGCAGCCGCAGCACCAGCGTCGGGTAGGCGTTGTCGCCGTTCACGATCGTCGGATACAGCGCCTTCGCGATCAGCCCGGGCAGCACCAGAATGAATACCGGCAGNNATCGATTGATCCGTGCACCAGTACCAGATGCCGAGAATCATCGTGCCGAAAATCGTGCCGACCCAGGGGTAAGTCGGGTCGCTGGCCGGCTTGATCATATGGAAGAAGTCCGGCGGCAGCGCGGCGCGAAGACCGGCGAATCCGCCGATATGGTAAAGCCCCACGCCGCTCAGCACCACCGCGCCGGTTATCAGCACGAAGGATTGGAACAGGTCGGTATAGATCACCGCTTTCAGGCCGCCGGTGATGGTGTAAATGCCGGTCGCGACTACCAGCAGGATCGACGTCGTGAGGTAATCCCAACCCAGCACGGAGCGCATCAGAATCGCGCCCGCGAACAAGTGAACCGAAATCTTGGTGAAGATGTACGCGACGATCGAGATGACCGTCAGGTACCAGCGGCAGCGGGAATCGAAGCGCCGTTCCAGAAATTCCGGCATGGTGAAGACTTTCGACTTGAGGTAGTAGGGAACAAAGAGCCAGCCCAGAATGAACAGGCAGAAGCTGGCCGACCATTCATAGCAGCCCACCGCCAAGCCGCTGCTCGCGCCCGACCCCGCAAGGCCGATGAAGTGCTCGCTCGAAATATTGGTGGAGAACAGCGACGCGCCCACCGCGAACCAGCCAATGCTGTGGCCCGCGAGGAAGTATTCGCTGGTGGTTTCCTTTTGCCGGCGAGACTGGTAAATGCCGATGCCGAACACAACCAGGAAGTAGGCGATGATGACGAGGTTATCGAGCATGGGAAGCAGCCAATTGTATCGAAGCGCCCCGCGCCTGGCAACAGAAATCGTGGAATTGTTGAGAAGAACCGCTCCCGGCGCTCATTTCTCCTGGATCTTGCCGATCAGCCGGCCCAGCAGTTTCAGGCTGTAGAGCGTGACTCTCTCACGCACGTCCGCCAGGTCTGCCGGGGCCTTACCGAGGCCGAGATCCTCCACCTGCCGCGCCGCGCTGTCGTCGCCGTCCGATGGATGCGCGGCTATCCAAAACAGAATCCGGATCAGGTCCTCCTTCGGAATATCCTGTTTCACGCGGTCGAAAACCAACAGCGGAACGTAGCTCTCCAGAATCTCCATCTCCAGAACGTCCGGCACCGCCGCCACATACATAAGGTTCCGTACGCGTTGCACCGGATCTTCCACCGTTCCCGGTGGCCAATCCTGAAGCGCAACCGCCAACGCATTGAGTTGCTCCTGCATTTCGGGCGGGGCGTCGAGGCCCGGCCGCGCAATGGGTGTAACAACGTCGCCGTCCGGAGGCAGCTTGCGGAAGTCCACGTTGTGGTTGATTTCCGCGATCGTGACCTCCTGCCATGTCTTCGATTGATGCAGGGCATCCTGATCGGTCCCGTGCGGCGCGGGCACGACGGGCGCGGATTCGGACTTTGCCGTCTCCGCCGGAGCGGCCGCCGGTGCGGCCATCAATGGTACGCTCGCAGGCGCGGCGATGCGAGCCGGTCGGGGTTGCGCTGGCGGCGAAGATGAGATCCCTCCGCGAACCTCAGCCATCACCCCGACTGCGACCCACGACGCGATCACGACCGTAAGCCAGCCCTTGCCGCGGGAAGCGAAGCGCTGCTGCGCGTCCCATCGGAACATCCACGCTCCCGAGACGAAGCCCGCGAGGCCAATCAGCACCAGCGCCAGAAAATCGAAGCCCGAAGCGCCAGTGCCGATTCCGTTGATGCAGGCCTGCAGGCACGCCACCGCGTACCGGCCAGGGAAAAACGCGGAAACGTGCTGCGCCCAGTCCGGCAGGCTTTCGAGCGGCACCGCGACGCCGCCAATGATCAGCATGGGCAGGAAAATGCACTGCCCCAGAGCCTGCACGGTCGGCACGTTGTCGGCCATCGCCGCGATCACAAGCCCCAGACCGAGAAACGCGAACGCCACAAACGTGAAGGCGAGCCACAACTCCAGCGGATGCTTCGGCAGCGGCATCCCGATACACAGGGCCAGCGCCAGTTGTAACAGCCCGGCCGTGATGGCGATGAAATAACGAACAACCACGGCGCTCGTCACCAGGCTGCTCATTGACGCGGGCGTCAGGCGATAACGGCGCCAGACTCCGCGTTCGCGCTCGCTGACCATCGTGGTGGGCATCCCGAGGCACGTGCCGCCGAGGATGGTAACCGTCAGCAGTTGGCCCATGTGCCGCGCCATCGGAATCGGTTCGTAGCGGTAGAGAACGCGGAAGGCGAGCAGAAAAATCGCCGGGAACAGATAGCCGTAGAACATGCCCATCTTGTTCCGGAAGTAAAGCCGGAAGCCGATCCCGAACTGTTCCCGCATGCCGTCGAACGAGGAATCGGTCATTCCCGCCCCTCGCGAGTCAGCTCGATCAAAACGTCCTCGAGCGTCGCTTTTTGCACGCGCAATTCCCCGATTTCGATTCCGCGCGCTTCGAGCAGTTTCATCAGTTCGGCCAGCGTTCGCGTGACGTGGGCGGTCGAGAATCGGTAACCCGGACCTTCACTCGTCACATCGTGGACGCCGGGAAGGCGGTTCAACAGGCCGGAATCGAGAGGCTGCGTGGTTGCGAGAAATACGGTTGGCGCGGCCGCCGATAAAGCGATCAGTTCGTGCGGCGCGCCGGATGCCACGATTCGGCCATGATCGATAATCGCGATGCGATCGCAAAGGCGCTCGGCTTCTTCGATGTTGTGGGTGGTCAGCATTACCGTATGGCCGCCCTGTTTCATCCGCGCGATCTCGCCATGCAGATCGCGGCGAGACAGCGGGTCCAGTCCAGTGGTCGGCTCGTCGAGAAAAATCAGCTCCGGATTGTTAACGAACGCGAGCGCGAGCGCCAGCCGCTGCCGCTGGCCGCCGGAGAGCGTGTCGAACGGCGCATCGGCTTTTTCGGCAAGCGAGAAACGTTCCAGCAGCGCTTGTGGCTCGGCCCGGTTGCGGTAGAAAGCGCCGAAGACGCGCAGCGCTTCGCGCGGCGTGATCTTATCCTGAAGCGAGGTCGTCTGAAGCGCGGCGCCGATTTTCTGCTTGACGTCGCCAGGCCGTTGCCGCGCGTCGATGCCGGAGACTTCGATGTAGCCCGTATCCGGTTCGCGCAGGCCCACGACGCATTCGACACTGGTCGTCTTTCCCGCCCCGTTCGGTCCGAGCAGCCCGAAGATTTCGCCATCCTGCACTTCAAAGCTGACGCCGTCGGCCGCATGAACGCCGCCGTAGTGTTTTCGAAGATCGCGGACAATGACTTTCGCGGGCATTTGTCGTATGCGGGCCGACACGCTTCCGGCCACCGGAATTTCAGTTTATATTGTGGCCGGGCGAAACCTCAGTTGCCGCCGGAAGCCGGTGGCATGGGTGTGAGCATCCATGCTTTCGAAACCACGTGGTCGGAGGTATAAACGAGCTTATCTCGGCCTACGCCCGGCGGTTCCTGGTTGAGCACCTGGCCGACATCCGGAAAAACGTGAATTGTCTCAGGAGCGCCAACGGCAGGGTACGTACCGGCGTTAAAGGGAGCGCTTCAATCGACCCGCCGGAGCGTGCTGGTATCGCCGCGCGCCCGTGTCAGAACCGAGCGTAGCCGCTGAATCCAGCCGTAACTCTTTCGTTAAGTTGCTGTAATTACGGGAATTTGAAAACAACGCGCGTGTTTTCCGGCTCGCCAAACGGCTGGCAGAATTAGCCCAAAGAACTCCCAAAGAACTCCCAAATGGATCTCCAGGTCGTTTTCAAGCGTTTGCAAAGGACTATAGTTCCGGTTTCGGGAGAAGATACCACAAGGTGCTGCCGGGGACAATCGACCGGGTGCAACCTTTTACTTTCACCATCTCGCAGAGCGAGACGGTGATCTTTTAACAGGAGTCGGGCTGTGGCGCTTTGTCAAGATCCGGAAGTCAGCTACTTGAATAGTCTTGGTTACAATGTTGTTGCAGAACCCACTGCGACGTTGAGTCCACTCGAGGTTCTAGGTCAGAATTCCGACGGCGTTCTGGACCTGGGTCCGCTTTCGTCGATTTGGACCACTACCGCAGCCCCGCCTGCGATCTCCGCGCCACAGCAAGCGGCTTCCATCAGCGGAGGGCAGACAAGCAATCTCTCGGTGTCTATCGGCCTCAGCCTGCTGAGCGGGATCGTCACGACGCTGGGCGGACAAACCCCCGGCCTGAGTGCGTCCTACGGCAGCGCCTCCAGCATGCAGTTCACCCTGGGCGACGTCACGGTCTCTTCGGTTACCCTGACTGACCTGGGCGCGTATCTTGAGGCTGGCGACGTGAACATGGCCAACCCAGCCGTCGCGCCGTACTTTCAGAACTCCAGTGCCACCGTTGTGGTGGTCTATGAGATTCTCCAGTCCAACTCGATCACCGTGACCACCACGGCTGCGCCCAACGCGACGCTGTCCATCGATAGCGCGGCCCTTTCGCAGGCAGTTGGCGGGAACTTGACCATCGGGCCCGTGGCGGGGCAGCCGTCCTCCGGCAGCACGTCCACACTGGTTTACACCGGCAACGTCCCGCTCACTTTTGCGTTCAAAGCATTGCATATTGCCTTTGTCAACGGACAATGGCAATTACTGGGGGACGATCTCAACCCGGCCCTCGGCACTCTGGGCGCACCGGCGCCGACTTCTCTCAATCCTGTCAGCCTTGTCACGAAAGGCCTTCTCAGCATCGCGAAGGTATTCTGACGGAGCGGCAAAATCTCAGCCATTCGATGCCCCAATCGCCAGTTAATCGCAGGTGTCCGTGAAAGCCGGAAAAATGGCGGGGGCTTCGGATTTAACCCAAACTTCCAAAGGAGAATATAGCAATGGCAACACCGATTTTAGCTGAATTTCAAGCAGTCGCTTTGGCTCCCAATCAACTGGAGGGAATCGCGCTCGGACTGGGCCTCGACCCGGTAAATAACGACGTAGTCAGTCCCTCGCCGATAACCTCGACCTTGCCGGCCCCGACAATGGTGAATTCCATCAACACCGGCACATCGAGCGGAGACTCGACGGACACCGCCTCCAATTACGCCACTTCGCTCGCCGCAACGATGAGCATAAGCGGGAGCTACGGATTCGTTTCCGGCAGCGCGGGGGCCACTGTGCTCCAGTCGGAGAATGTCTCGACGCATTCGTTTTGTGTTGTGGCACACGCGGGTATGGTGGGCGATGTTTACGCCCTGACGATGGACCAATTGGGCGCCATTACCATCTCGGTTCCTTCGACTATCACCACTTACGCGGAATTCGTAAAGGCGTATGGTCCGTTCTTTGTGGCAGGGTACGTCACGGGCGGGAGCTATGACGGTGTTATCACCATGCAGTGCGACTCCTATGCCACGGCCCAGGCCCTGAGCCTCAATCTGCAGGCGAACTACAACGGGTACCTGGCGAGCGGCGGGATTGCCGTCGCCGTTCAGTCGACGGTGAGTGCGACCGGCGGCAGCGTCAAGACCAGCTACCATCAGGTTACCGTGGGTTGGCCCTCGCACGCGCCGGCTATGCAGGGCGGAAGCACGATGACCGAGACCCAGCTGGATGCAAACATCAAGAATTTCATAGCCGCTCCCGCATCCGATTTCACGACGCAATTTGCATGGTTGCTGATGGATTGGCGGATGATTGCCGCCGTCTCCAACTTGCCCTACTCCGGCGACGGGACCTTCAATACGGATCTGCTTGTCCCCCCGCAGGGGCCGGGAACCCCGCTGGCCGTCTTCCAGCAATACCTGACGGGAATCGCGTATACGCTCAATTCCGCATCTGCCGCCATCGCCCTCAACGACTACGTCGGTTCGGCGAACCTGGGGATTCTCCAGAGTTACGTGGCTCAGTTCGGCCCGCTTCTGGGCCAGCTCCAGGAGTACACCTCAGTGGACGTCGTAGCCTTAACCGGCTCCGCTCTAACGGCTTTTGAGGCTACTTACGCCTACCAGGATGCGCTTATTGCGATCCAGAATATCTCAAGCTGTAGCGACCCAACCGTCAACGGGTTTGCCACCGTCGTCATAGAGGCCTTTGTGGACGGCACCTTCGTGGGTGCTACGGGCTGGACAAACCCTACGTCCCCCACCTCGGGGCCGTCCGGGCCCGGCTCTCTGAGTCAGCCGATTTGGACGTTGACGGCATCCGCGGTGCCTCCACCAGCGAAGGGAGTGGGCGCAAGCGCCGCCGGGATAACCTTTACAAGAACGCCCCCAGGTCAAAATCCGGAGACCTGGCAGTTTAATTTCCTCTACTCCGGAAATGGCCAGGGGCAAGTACAGCTTGTCGATCCACTGGGTGGTACAGTAGCCGCACCCGCCAACTGGAATTCGAGCGATCCCACAGCCACTGTTAAATCAAACGCAATTAATTACGTTGTGGCACAGGTAACATACGTAGCCGCAAACGGCGGCGCGTAGTCTTGCCGCGTACCGGCCTGGCGATTTTAATACCGTCAGGCCGTGTACGGTCTGCCGGATTCGATCTCCAAGCCTTTCCCGGTATCGCGCCGATTGGAGATGAACACTCTTTTCAGCTGGATGAAGGCTTCGTGCCCGACTTTCGCGTGCATCAGTCGAATGCGGGCGGATGCGCTTCCGGCCACCCGAATTTCAGTTTAAATCGTGGCCGGCCGAAGCCTCAGTTTCGGCCGGGAGCCGGTGGCGTGGGTGTCAGCATCCATGCTTTGGAAATCACGTGGTCGGAGGTATAAACGAGCTTATCGCGGGCTACGCTCAGCGGTTCCTCGTTGAGCACCTGGCCGACATCCAGAAAAGCGTGAATTGTCTCAGGAGAGCCAAAGGCGGGGCGCGCATCGCCGTTGAACGGGACAGCCTCAATCGAGCCGACGCCGTTGCGTGACGCGACATAGTACAGCTTCCTGCCATCCGCCCCCCACGCCGGGTTTGTGAACTGAGCCGAATCGGCGCCTCCCGCGGCCACCGGTACCCAGGTATCGGCCGCTTTGCCGCGGGCCGGATCGAAAGCCACGACGAAGAGCCGGTTGTTATTCTCCGCATCCGGCGACTGGAAGGCGATCCAGCGGCCATCGGGCGAAAAGCGGCCATCCTGCGGCTGGAATGGCTTCCGGCCGATCAACTCGGTCAGCCGGCGAGTCTTCACGTCGAGCAATTCGATACGGCGCGGCCGAGTCGTCTGGACCAGCATCCACGCCATGTCCGTCGACCAGTCCGTCGGCTGGTCGCAGGCGTCGCAGAGCAGTTGCCGGCCGCCTCCTTTGACGGGGATTGTCCACAGATGCACAGGTTGACCGGGTTGGTCGCGGTACCGGAAGGCCACCTGGGAGCCGTCGGGGCTGAGGACGGGCTGGAAATCCCGCCCCGGGCCGCTGGTCAAAGGTAAATCGTTCCCCGATGAGAAGTTGTGGATGGTGACGCGGTCCGCGGAAAGGAAGGACATCACGGAACCGTCGCGCGAGAGGGTGGAGTAGCTGCGCCACCATGTGTCCTCCGGAGTCAGCCGAAAGGGGCTTTGCGCACCCTGGCCGGTCGTACGATCCAGACTAAGGCCCCAGACGGCGACCGTGTCCTGCAGGCCGGTGAACACTATCCTCCCTTCGTTGGCGTATCTCGGGTTCGATGCCCCATTCGTGTTGGGGGCTATCGGCGCCGGGTCGCCTGTGGGACGCCCGGAGGCATCCACACCAATCTGCTTCAGAACGGGTGTATCGTGTTCGTTTAGTGTGAACAGAATCCGATCGCCGCGCCAGTCGCCAGGCAGATTGAGATCTGGATTCGGCACGAACTTCTTCAGCCGCGCAAACATTTCGGTGCGGACCGCCTCTCCGCCGGCGATCGGATTAACCCACCAATCGTGCCAGTCGCGCTCGTTGTTCTCCCGTATTTTGCGGCTGCCGCAAAACAGGATGTGTTGGCCGTCCGGCGCCCAGATNNACTTCCCCAGCCGGTATCCTTCGACCTGATCCAGTAAAGGATGCGGTTTCCGTCCGGCGAAAAACGCGGGTCGAGTCCAAGAGGACCGATCAGCCGTTCACTGATTCCGGAAGCGGGCGCAATATACACTCCGCCAGCTCCGGCTTCCGACCGAAAGACGACGTCTCGTCCATCGGGCGACAAGTCCGGGGCGCTGTCGTTGCTTCGTCCGCTGCCGACCCGCACCGTGGCGCCCCCCGAGGCTAGCCGCAAGAATACACTGGTGGCGCCTGTGTGTCCAAGGTCGGCGGCCCAGGCGAGCATCTTCCCGTCCCGCGATATCGTGGCATCTTTAATGAATTCTCCCGGCACAAACTCGGTAACCGCAAATCCCGTGCCCGGAACTGCCGGCTCGGAACTGCGCCGGGCAACGAGCGCGGCGACAAGTGCGACGGCCAGGACAATTGTGCTGATCCACGAAAGGCTGAAGCGCCTCCGGGCAGACAAATGCGGCGGCAGTTGAATTGACGCGATCTGCGGAACCGACGCAGCGGGCGAATCGGCGATGACGGGCGGTCCCGGCGCAGGCACTTCGCCTGTCCTGGACGGTGCCTCTGCCGATGGACCCTGTACTGCCGCACCAGCTGGGCTGACTTCGCGAAAGCGGGGCCGAACCTCGGCCGAAAAGATGTACCCCCGCCGGGGAACTGTCTTGATAAAGTCCGGCTGGCCGGACCGCTCCAGTCCGGCGCGCAGCGCCCAGACGTGCCAGGACACGTTACCTTCCTCCACGAACGTATCCGGCCACACGCGCTGGAGGATTCGCTCGCGCGACACTATGCTGCCGTGGTTTTCAACCAGCAGGACCAGGGTTTCGAGCGCCTTGGGCGGCAGCGCCACCATCTCCCCCTCGCGCAGCAAAACACGGCCATCCAGGTCCAGATAGAATGGCCCAAATTCGTAGCCGACGATACCATTTATTTCCAATCCGTAATAAAGTATACGACGCCACCGGTTCCACACGTGGCACCGGGATCAAGACAGGGCCAAAATCGCGCAATCCCGAGCGAATAACGATCGCTTCGTTAAGCTGCTGTTATTAAAGGATTTCCGTCCGAATCCACTTCGTTTTTACGCTTGTCCGACACTTGAAATGCCCAAAGAACTCGCAAAGAACTCGCCAGGGAATCCCAAAGTCATTTTCAAGCGTTCCAAAAGGGCTATTTTTCATGTTCCGAGCGAACATACCACAGGGTCCCCGGGGAGCAATCGCGCCCCTGGGTGCCTGAGAAACCCGAAGAAATTTGACGCAGTGGAAATCAAGGACCTATGAGGATACTAATCAGAGTCGCCGGTTTTTTGGTGGTCTCCGCCTTCGTTCTTATGGCGGACGTTTTCTCGTTCACCGGCACGTTCACGACGGACGAGCTCGGTCCACGCCTCGTCGTACCGGCCGATCTCCGCGCTGTCACTCTCCGTTACTTCGCGTCGGCCGGCCCTTTCAGCGTGGTCTCAAATAGCCGAAAGATTCGCTTGTACTCGTCGGCCCAGCTCGATGGCTCCCTGAATCCGTGATCTTCCGCCGGATACACGGCCAGTTCCCAGTTCTCTTTCCGCAGCTCGATCAGTTTCTGCACCAGACGCACCGTATCCACGAAATGGACATTCGTATCCACCATCCCGTGCGCGATCAGCAGATGCCCCGTCAGCCCGTTAGCGAAATAGATCGGCGACGACTGCCTGTACGCATCTCCATCCTCCTGCGGCTGATTGAGAATGTTGCCGCTGTAACCCTGGTTGTAATTCGCCCAGTCGCTGACCGGACGCAGCGCCGCGCCCGCCGCGAAAACGCCCGGCTGCGTGAACATTGCCATCAGCGCAATAAACCCGCCGTAACTTCCGCCATAAATGCCGATCCGTTTCGCGTCCACACCCTGCTCGGAAACCAGCCATTTCGCCGCGTCGATCTGGTCGTCGAGATCGGGGCCGCCCATGTGCCGGTAAATCGCCGTTCGCCACGCGCTGCCATAGCCTTTCGATCCCCGGTAATCGATGTCCAGCACCAGGTAGCCGTGTTCCATCAGGAAATGGTGGAAAAGGTACTCATGGTAGTATCCCGACGGCCACCAACGATGCACATTCTGCAGATATCCGGCGCCGTGCACGAATATAACGGCCGGTCCTCCTCTCTTGTAATCGGCTGGTTTAAAGAGGTGACCGGGTACTTCGGCGCCATCCCGCGCGCGAACTATTACGATGGGCGGCTCGGTCCACGGGTAAGTCGCAAACTCCGGCGCGGGAGAATCGGTGATCTTCGCGGCCTGAGCCATGGGCTGGTTCGGTTGCACATAGAGTTCGGGCGGCTTCGCCGTATAAGAGTAGATGTCGGCAAGCCACTTTTCGTCCGGCGAAATCACGATCTGATGATTGCCCGCTGGTTTCGTGATGCGGACACGCGGCCCTCCGCTCACGGGCATACTCCACAAATGCCGTTCGAATAAGCTACCTTCGCTGGAGGTCAGATAGAAGGTCGACTTATCGTGCGAAAGTACGACCTGGTCGATCTCAAACTTGCCCGAGGTGAGTTGTTTCGGCTCGCCGCCGTCGAACGGCACTTCATAAAGGTGGCTAAAGCCATCGCGCTCCGAGGTGAAGTAGAAAGTCCGGTTGTCGCCGAGCCAGCCCTTGCCTTCGCCAGGTCCGCCGACCCACGCCGGGTCGTGTTCGGAAAACAGCACGCGCGCTTTCGCCGTGGTGGGATCGAGCGCGAAAAGCCAGCAGGTCTTGTTGTCCCGCGAGCGCGCGTCGAATACGGCTTTCGTTCCGTCGTCCGAGAACCATAGGAGTGGTCTGGCTTGTCCGCCGCCACCACCGCCGCAGCCGGAAGCGTCCGAGATCTGCGCGGCGGGTGTGCCGGTTTCACCGTGATCGGCCATCTTCACTTCGCCCGTCGCCACGTTAATGATTGCCAGACGGCGCTCGCCGAGGGCGTCGCCAACCCGGGCGCGCCCCGGCAGCTCTTCCGGAAAGCTGGAATCGGTAATCCATTCGGGAACGGCCGAGTTTTTCGAGCCCGCCGCCGTCTGCGTGACTACGGCCAGGACGAACTTGCCGTCCGGCGAAAGCTGCATCTGGTTGATGGATTGGCGCGCCTGGAGCGTGTAGGGCTTGCGCGGATTGAGTTTTTTCTGTTTCGCGTCGGCGGTCTCCTTCAACTCCTCGCGCTCACGCACGACTTCAAACAATTCGCGCTGTTCCTTCTTCAGGCGCTCCTGCGCGTCGGTTCCCTTCGGCTCGTCGCCACTGCTCCCCGAAGCGCCAGCGCCCCTTCCGCCGCCGTTTCCGCGCCCTCCTCCTCCTCCGCCGCCACTCGAAGCCGCCGCTCCCGCAGCGCCGGCTGGGCGGATGTCGGTCAGTTGTTCGAGATCGCCATGATCGAGCGACATCGCGAAAAGGTTACCGCCGCGCTGGAAGGTGATGCGGTGGCCATCCGGAAGAAACCTGGGGTTCGTCTCGGCATCCGACGTTTTCGTGACCTGGCGGCGCGTTCCCGTCGCATTTTCGATGACAAAGATATCTCCGTCCTCCGAGAAAACGCTGAGCGAGCGGTCTTTGTTGACGTCAACCGCGGCGGGCGGGGCGAGCCGCGCTTCGTCGTCTGAGAGCTTGCGCAAGCCGCTGCCATCGCGATTGACGACCCAGGTATCGAGCGGCGCCGCGATGGGGTCGGCGGCCTGCTTCCACTGGAAGTAGATCCTGGAGCTGTCGCCCGACCAGCGGACCTGCGCCGGTTCGGTGCCGACGAGATTCGGGCCGCGCATGATGTTGTCGATTGTCAGCTGGAATTTGGTCTGCGGCGTCGCGGGGCCAAGCGCCAGAATCGAAACCAGGAGAATACTGACCGGAGTGCGCATAATCAATCAGCATAAGGGTATGGAGGCCGCCGGTGCGGCATAGGCGAAAACGCGAATCTGTTCGCAAACTGGAACACACCCAAGGTTCAAGAAATCTACCGGGCGGTGGCTCAAAACATTGCGCAGCACGATGCCTACGAAATCACTGCTGTCCAAATTAGCCCGGTAGGTGG
>PLEX01000043.1 GCA_003136575.1 Bryobacterales bacterium
ATTTTGTGACAGCGCCTTAGCGAGGCATCGACCGTATTCTGGCTGAGCATCTGCCCGACGGAAAAAGCTGAGGGGGAGTACAAGAATGCGTCCATGTACGCGAACGGCGTCAGATTGCTCTGCACGGCAGCCTCAATGTACGCGGCCGTGCCGTCAAAAGCCGCCGAGACCGCAGCTATGTCCCCCTCGCTGGGGACGAAATTACTGGTCATTGAAAAAGTGTGGGAGCTTATGGTTAGGCTCTCGGACACGGCACCGTCCGCCGTGAAGTCTTTGTAGACGTCGTAAGAGCCTGTAACGGCAGAATGAAAGCTGCCGTCGGTGCCAAGGAACGTATCGTTGGTGAGGAGCCCCACGTCGTAACTGAATGAAAATGTGAAAGAATCCCCTGTGAGATCGCCGCCGCCGAAGTTGCCCTCTGTGTCGTTTCCACTGGTGATCGTCCCAGTCAGCGTTTCCGAAATCGTGGACGCCTGAGCCGCTACGCTGAACACGACGGCGGCGACTGCCGGTAGTAACCTCATCATCTTGGTCATCTTAATCTTTTTGTCCTTTTGTGGTGGAGTCTCAGAACGGATAGGGGTGGATTCAAATTCGACTAGGCAAGATTTTACACCTCTCAGAGTCTTCAATGCTCACGGGAGTTCGCGCCGGGTCTATGCGCGGACGGAGCTTGCCGCCGATTGGCGGCTAACCGGACCAGTCCAGCGACTACCGGGCCAGCCACGATTCCACTTCCGATAATGCCAAAGATTCTATCGGTGGCGCTCCGGCGCACAGATCTTCGGATTGGCGCCAGCCTTCGGGCCGGAGCGCTGCCGATAGAATTGAATTGAACTGAGCCGGGGTTTGCCCTATGGGGATTGAATGAACCCTTGGCTGCCATAGTCGGTCTGCAACCGTGAACTCCGCGGTCCGAAGCCCGACGAGCGAGACCGGAGAACGACTGGCAACGGCAGTGCGGCGTGGATCGCGGCAGCTTTTTCGAGCATGAATTCGCTCAGCGGACGCAGTTCTCCCGACGCCTCAGCGAAGGCCATCGTAGCGCAGGTACCTCGCAGTGCAGTCGTCATGACGAATCCTGTCGCGGCAACGATGGTGCGAACTGACCCGCCGGGACGATACCGATTGGAATCATGTGTCCGGTTTTGGAGACCGGACATGGCTTGCGGACAGGCTCCGTGGCTCGTTCGCACGGCTGCTCAGGGGCAGTGGCCGGAATCGGGACTGCCGGCGCGCCCAGCAATTCACGACAAAGCGCCAGCTTCTCCGCGCGCGCCCGATTGGCCAGAAAACCATACTGCCGAATGCGCACGAATCCACCCGGCAGAACATGAAGCAAAAAACGCCGGATGAACTCAACCGCATCCAGCGTCATAGCCTTCGTCTTGCCGCCGTCCGCGTAGTCTTTCCACAGAAAAGTAACCCGGCCATCCTCCATGGAAACCAGCCGGCTGTTCGAGATGGCGACCCGATGCGTATACCGGGCCAGGTACTTCAGGACCTGCGCCGGCCCACCGAATGGCGCCTTGGCGTAAACAACCCACTTGATACTCCCCGCCCTGCGACACAAGGCTTCGAATGCGGCCTGATTCGCCAAACCGGCCATCTCGCCGTGGAGGCGCAGTTTGCCCTCCGCAAACGCCTCCCTCAGATAACGCAGAAACACGTTCCTGAACCGCGCCCCCAACACTTTCCCGGGGAGAAAGAACGATCGCTTCCGGCAGCCAATCCAGCTTTCGCCTTCCACGCCGATGCCGCCGCCTGGCACGACACAGTGCAGATGAGGATGAAGGTGAAGGTTCTGTCCCCACGTATGCAGGACGGCGAGGAAGCCGATCGCCGCGCCCGGACGCTTCGGATCGGCGGCAATTTTGAGCAACGTTTCCGATGCCGCGCGGAACAGAATGTTGTAGATCTCCCGCGCATTCTGCAGCGCCGGCGCGCCGATCTCTTGTGGCAGGGTAAATACGACATGGAAATACGGTACCGGCAACAGTTCAGCCTCTCGTGCTGCCAGCCACTTGGCACGCGCCATCGCCTGACACCTCGGACAATGCCTGTTGCGGCACGAGTTATACGAGATAGCCAGATGGCCGCACGTATCGCACTGTTCCACGTATTCCACATGGCCGCCCAGAGCGGCGGTGCGGCAGTCGCGAATCGCTGCGAAAGCTTTGCGCTGTTCGGGACTGAGGACATGCCCCCATTTCGCGAAAAACTCTTGCTCGCACGTGCGGAAAACATCGGCCAGTTCGGGCCGATGTTCGTTCATTGCTTCGCTGGAACCTCGTCCGCGGCACGGACCAGATCGAGCGAGCCGAGCATCTCAAGCGGGCTTCTGGCCGCGTGGATGGCGGCGTCGCTCACATGCAGATAGCGGGCCGTTGTTTTCAGATTGTTGTGTCCCGGCAAAACCTGAATCATGGGGAGGCTTGTGCCATCGTCGAGCAGATGCGTGGCGAAGGCATGGCGCAGCGAATGCGGGTGCACGGGTTTGCCGATGCCGGCCAGTCTCGCCGCGTTTCGGCAGGTATAGAAAACGGCTTTCGTGGTAAGTGGACAATCGGCCTTGCCCCCGGGAAAGAGCCCGTTGGTCGGGCGTTTCCACCGCCAGTAGGCCACCAGGACATCGCGCAGCGAATCGGCGAACATAACTTCGCGGTCCTTGTTCCCCTTGCCGCCGTTCACGCGGATGATTTTGCGTTCGCGATTGAGATCGGCGACTTTCAGATGGGTGGCTTCCGAGACACGCAGCCCGGCGCCATACATGGTGGCAAGAATCGCGCGATGCCCAAGGTTCGGCGGCGCTTCGAGCAGGGCCTTGACCTCGCTCTTGCTGAGAATGACGGGGAGCTTCTTCTCGTACCGGGACAGCGGAAGATGTTCGATATCGACGAGGCGATGCAGGGTATGGCGATAGAAGAAGCGCAGCCCGCAGACGGCCTGAATATAGGTGGATTGCTTTACGTGCTTCTCATTGAGCAGGTGCAGTTGCCACGAGCGGATCTCTTCCGGGCCGAGTTGGTCGGGCGACTGGTTGAAGTGTTTGGCGAATTCGGCGACCGAGCGGACATAGCATTCCACGGTTGTCGCCGAATAGTTACGGATACGGAGATCTTCCAGCATCCGTTGTCTGAGTGCAGTCATCGGTAAAAACCTCCTTCACCGATGAAAACATCACTAAACCGGAGCGGCCTGCTCGTCACTCGCAGAGCTTTGCCGATACCATACGGACAAGAACCACTCGCAGCCGAAGATCTCACAAATGCCGCTTGCGGCTTAGTTCAATTTGCAGCTTATGTAAGAGGCAATCCGCACGCCCCGCCCTTCCTTCCGCCGGAGGTAACAGTTCACGCGTCTGCGGA
>PLEX01000057.1 GCA_003136575.1 Bryobacterales bacterium
TCGAGCCAGTAGCGGGCGCGCTGTTCGCCGAAGTGCGGCGAAGCGAGGTAACGATCGACCATGTGCTCGTAGGCCGCCGGGGTGAGGTCTTTCAGGTAGAGATCGACTTCGGCGGGGGTGGGCGGGAGCCCGGTGAGATCGAGGGCGACGCGGCGGATGAGAGTGCGGCGGTCGGCAGCAGGGGCGGGTTCGAGGCCTTTGGCTTCGAGCTTTGCGAGGATGAAACGGTCGATCGGATTGCGCACCCAGAGGGGATTCTTCACGACGGGCGGCGGCGACAGAACGGGCGCGCGATAGGCCCAGTGTTCCTTCCACTCCGCGCCTTCTTCGATCCAGAGTTTGATTTTGGCGACCTGCTCCGGCGTGAGGCTCTTATGCGAATACTCGGGCGGCATGCGGAAGCCGGCGTCCGGGGAACTGATGCGCTTGTAGATCAGGCTATCGGCCGGCTTGCCGGGGACGACAGGGGAGCCATCCGGGCGGGCGGCGAAGATGGAATCCTTGTTATCGAGGCGCAGATCGGCCATACGGGCGGCGGCATCCGGGCCGTGGCACTGGAAGCAGTTTTCGGCGAGGAGCGGGCGGATTTCGCGCTGGAAATCGACGGTGGCGGCGGCGAGAGGGACGACGGAAGCGCAGAGCAGCGCGATGAATCGGGAGGGCTGCATATTTACTCAGTCAGTATACAGGAATTCGGGAGAGGCGGTTTTTGGGTTGGACGGGATCTCCAGATCGTTAGTGGATGCGGATAATAATTGCCGCGCGCGGACTATCCGACAGGCTTCGCGGAGAAAACCCGCACATCCCGTGGGCGCAGATCGCCGCGTTCCCGGAGTTGGGCGCAACGGTTACGAGGCTGGCCGCGGGGTTGATCGTGAGGGTTGCGGAATTCGAACTATCGAAGCGCGTTCCGGTGGACGTGGCTCCGGTGACTGCGTAAGTGGCGGGAGCGGGTGGTTTCACGCTCGCCGGGACGGTGAAGGTCACGTTGCGGGTTGTGCCGACGACGGTTGTGACTGCGGTGGCGGGCGTGGTGACTGTCGCGTTTGCGAGCGTTCCGGCGGCGGTGGGCTTGAGGGGTGACGGTCATGTTCGCGGGAAGGATCGTCGATTCCGGGCGAACCGTTGGCGGACGGGATGAAGGTGTCTTAGGAGAGGACGCCGACGTTTACGAAGATGTCGGCTTTGGCGTGGGGCACCAAGAGGCAGAATGCGATAAGGGCGAGTAGCGAAGAGGCTCGCGCAGATACGCCAGAAGATCGTCGCAACATCCGCTGCGGGCTCAGGATGTCAGCTACGTCGCTTGACATGCGGTTCGCTCTCCATGTTGGCTCAATTGGGCCGCCCGCTCGGGAGGATGGGCGCGGATGGTTATGGCGAACATGACGATCTGGTGATTGCCCTGGCGCCGGCTTGCTGGCGGGCGAAAAGGAGAGTGCGCGATGGAGAAGGTACGCGGCGATTACCTGGAATCTGAGGGGAGTGTTGAGGAACGGTCTGCGGTGCGGGCGCTGCGGGAGGGTTGTTGTGAGCGGTCTACCGCAGATGAGGGGCGATACGATTGCGTGTCGGAGCAGGACCCGGTTTTGCGGTCCCATTGCAGGCTGGAGCCGCGGGAGTAGCGCCATCCGAACACGTGCCACCGTCCCGGCTCAGGATGTGAATGTTATCTGGCACGGTTGGATTCCCGCCAAAATGGTTCCCGCGACGGGCAAGAGGTCTTTCGCGGCCAGGCAGATGGTGCCGGATATCGACCGGAAGGCGTTCGTCAAGCAGAGTTCCGTTCATGAATTCCGGACCCTATGGCTGACTTGCTCCTGACTCTCTCATTCCAGCCGGGTCGGCGAGTCAATCGCACAATCATCCTCTGTTCGCACAGCGTTGTACCTTTCGAAGGACTGTCAAGTGTATGTCCGACGGGCATCACGCCAGTGTACGCCGGCTTGCGGCCGAACCACCTCCGGATGGTTACCTCCGGGCCGCAAGCCGGCTTTCTCGTTCACTGGATCCCGCAATTGAAAAACGCGGTACCGCTATTGTTTGGGATTAACGCGAATGGCCCGCGGTTAACTCGATCAGGCCCGCCGCGAAGGATTCGTTACTGTCTGAATCCTCCATGTGTCGATGCTATCGGCTTTCGCGCCGGCTGGGAAGTGCGTGAGTACCAGGACCATGCGGAACACCCGCCCGCCTATACTGATTTCATGTTCCAACTGGCCGTCACGTATAGCCCGAAAGGCGATCAGAAGGCGGCCATCGCCGAACTCTCGCAGGGGATCGAAGACGGCGAAAAACACCAGGTGCTGCTTGGCGTCACGGGCTCCGGCAAGACCTTCACCATGGCCAAAATTATCGAGCAATTGGGTCGCCCGGCGCTCGTTCTGGCGCACAACAAGACCCTGGCCGCGCAGCTTTATCAGGAATTCAAGACGTTTTTCCCCGGCAACGCAGTCGAATACTTCGTCAGCTATTACGACTACTATCAGCCGGAAGCTTTCATTCCGTCAAGCGGCGTTTACATCGAAAAGGAAGCCACCATTAACGAAGAGCTGGACCGGCTGCGGCTCTCCGCCACACGCTCTTTGTTCGAGCGGCGCGACTGCGTCATCGTCGCGAGCGTGAGCTGCATTTACGGCCTCGGTTCGCCCGAAGCGTACTACGGGATGCTGCTGATGCTCGAAAAGGGCCAGCACATCACGCGGAAGGAAATCCTGTCCAAGCTGGTCGAAATCCTCTACGACCGCAACGATCTCGATTTCCGCCGCGGCGCTTTTCGCGTACGGGGCGATGTCATCGAGATTTATCCCACATACGAGGAATCGGCCTTTCGCATCGAAATGTGGGGGGACGAAGTAGAATCGCTGTCGCGCATCGATCCGCTGCTGGGCGAAGTGCTCCAGACCTACCAGCGCCTGCCCATCTACCCTAAAACCCACTACGTCATGTCGCGGCTGACGAAAGACGCGGCTATTGAATCGATCAAAGCCGAACTGGAATCCTGGCGGCCGCAGCTGGAGAAGCAGGGCAAGCTAGTGGAGGCGCAGCGCCTGCACCAGCGCACGATGTTCGATCTCGAAATGATCAAAGAGATCGGCTATTGCCATGGAATCGAAAACTACTCGCGCCACTTCTCCGGACGCCTGCCGGGCGAAGCGCCGCCCACGCTGCTCGATTATCTGCCGCACGATTCCCTGATGTTCATCGACGAAAGCCACCAGACGATTCCGCAGCTGAACGGCATGTATCACGGCGACAGGTCGCGCAAAGAAGTTCTCGTGGCGCACGGATTCCGCATGCCCAGCGCGCTGGATAATCGCCCCCTGACGTTCGAGGAATTCGAACACCGGGTGAATCAGGTGGTTTACGTTTCGGCGACGCCCGGGCCGTACGAACTGACCAAAACGGCCGGAGTGGTGGTGGAGCAGATCATTCGGCCCACCGGTTTGCTCGATCCCGAAGTCGAGATTCGCCCCATTCGCGGCCAGGTTGACGACTTGCTTCATGAAATCCGCCTGCGCACGGCCCGGAACCAGCGGGTGCTGGTCACTACGCTGACGAAACGCATGGCGGAGGATCTCTCGGAGTATTACGCCGAAGCCGGGGTCAAGTGCAATTACCTGCATTCGGAAGTCAGCACGCTCGACCGCATCAAGATTCTGCGCGATCTGCGCCGGGGCGAGTTCGACGTTCTGGTCGGCATCAACCTGCTGCGCGAAGGCCTGGATCTGCCCGAAGTGTCGCTGGTGGCGATTCTCGACGCCGATAAGGAAGGATTTCTGCGATCCACGGGATCGCTGATCCAGACCATGGGGCGGGCAGCGCGCCATCTGGAAGGCCGCGCGATTCTCTATGCAGATGTGATGACGGACTCGATGAAACGCGCGATCGAAGAGACAAACCGCCGCCGCGCGACACAAAAACAATACAACGAAGACAATGACGTCACGCCGCAATCGATCATCAAGCCCATCGATATGGCGTTGATCGCGATAGCCGAAGGCGATTACGTGACGGTCCCCGACGAGACGGAAACCGAGGGTGATCTTGCCCCGGCCGAGCGCGAAAAGCTGATAGAGGAGCTGGAGCGCGGCATGCGCGAGGCGGCGCGCAAATTCGAATTCGAAAAAGCGGCGCAAATCCGCGATAGAATCAAACAACTCAGAATAAAGGACGTGGCCGGTATCGGAATTCCAGGTTGATGCAGAAGGCTGAATACGGCGTGATCGGCGCGGGGACTCTGAGCAAGAGTCTGATCGGCCAGGTCGCGCGCAAGCCCCGCCAGATAGGCGCGGTTGTGGGGGTTTCATTTCGAGTGGCGAGCCGAATGGCGAATTCGCTGCGCGCGGGGTATGCCGCGCGATGCGCCGACGAGCTCGACGATGCGCCCGTGATCCTGCTTCACGCGCCGCCCGATCAGGTCCGCGCGGTTGCAGCCCTTCTCGAAAATGCGCGGATCGAATGGAAGGACAAACCTCTGATTCTCTGCGATTGTGAAGTTCCCGCTGCCGTCATTCAGCATTTCCATGCGCTCGGCGCCAGTACCGCCACGGCAAGGCAATTCGGTGTAGCGGGAACAATCATGCTGGAGGGCACCCAGCCGGCGCTGGCCTGCGCTCACCGAATCGCCGGGGAACTTCGGCTGTCTGCGATTGAAATTGCGCCCGGCGCCGCCGACGTGTTCGCGGCCGCGCTTACGCTGGCGACCGGCGCACTCACGCCGCTGATCAACCGCGCCGCCGGCCTTTTGCGTTCCTGCGGTTTGCGGGATAAAGAAGCAACGCAGCTGGCGACTGCGCTGTTTGAACAGACGATTCAGGAGTACGGGCATTCCGGCCGGCAGAGCTGGGCATGGCACATCCGCGAACCGGACGTGGAGCAAATAGAGGCCGAGATTGCGGCGGTAGGGGAACCGTTTCGCGACCTCTTCCGGCAGTTGATTGTGACCGGACTCGATCACCTCGAGAGGCACCCGGAAGTAAGCCTGGCATTGCGGAACAGGAAGCCTCGGGAAGCAGCCGCTTCCGCGGGAGACGCTTCATGACCGTCGCCGAAGTTCTTTCCTCGCTCCGTTTGGGCCTGCTTGCGCTGACCTCGATCTTCTTTCTGGTTGACCCGATCGCCACGGTCCCCGTTTTCCTGTACCTGACGACCGACGCGGACCGCCAGGAGCGGGCGCGGATGGCGCGAAGCGCGGCGCTGACGTGCTTTTTCGTGCTCGCTGGATTCTCGGTCGGCGGCAGCCTGCTGTTTCGCCTCCTCGGCATCACGCTCCCCGCGTTTCAGACGGCCGGCGGCATCATTCTCCTGTTGGTCGGTCTGGACATGGTCCAGGCGCGAAGGTCGGGCACAAAGGAAGTGCCGGGCGAGGCGGAGGAGGCCACGGTGAAGAGCGACGCGGGCATCGTGCCGCTGGGCATGCCGATGCTGGCAGGGCCGGGTGCTATCTCAAACGTGGTTGTGCTGGTTGGGCAGGCGACTCACTGGTGGGAGACCGCTACGGTCTACGCCGCGATTGCGCTGACAGCGCTGGCGAGCTATTTTTTTCTGGCGGGCGCGGGAAGCATTCGGAAACATATGAGCGAAACCAGCATCCACATTTTGACCCGCATCATGGGAATGCTGATCACCGCGCTGGCTGTGCAGTTCATCGCTACCGGAGCCAGAGCACTGGGTCTGATCAAATGAACGCGTTCGGATAAGCCGCCATCGCTCGCCGGTTCGGTCCAATAAAAAACCCGGCCGGGTTCCCGCCGGCCGGGTTCACACGATGCTGACAGCGCACCCAACGAACTTCAACTGACCTGCTGAAGCCTGTACTCGCTGACGAGCCTCTCCATCTGGTCTTTCAACTGGAGTTTGAGTTTTTTCAGACGATGCTCCTCTATCTCCTCATCGGCCGACAGGGCCGGTTTGCTTTCCAGTTGTTCCACGAGCAAGTCATATTCGTGGTGCTGGTTCATGAGGTTGCGATAAGTTTCATTCGTCTGCATCAGATGCGCTTTGAGTTCTTCCTGAATCGCCTTATCCATCCTGGCATCTCTCCTTAGAGTGGAGTTGCCGCGCCGAGCCGCTTACCAACTACCTGGCCCGGTGGGTAGCTTCACTTCATTTTTGAAGTGCGGCGGAGCGTTCCGCCGTCTACCAGGACTTTATCACGGTCTCTTTTGCATGACAATACCGTTTATTTTTCCGGAGTGGTAGTACCCGATGCGCGTGCCGGTTTTCGCCCAGCCGTGGTGCTCGTACAGGGCAATCGCCGGGAGGTTGGATTCGGCGACTTCGAGGAAAAGTTCGCCAGTGGCCTCGCGCTCCAGTGCCGACAGGAGGGCCGAAGCGACCCCGTGGCGGCGGTTGGCCGGTTCCACCGCCAGATTCAGCAGTTCGGCCTCATCCGGCGTCGATTGCCGCCAGGCGCAAAATCCAGCCGGGACCTGGCTGCCGCCGGACGCCAGAACCGCCAGAAGGACCCGATAGTTGGAGTAGTCTCCGACCGGCCACTGCGCGGCTTCCGGGGACGTTTGCTGGATACGGGCAATCGCCGGGTAGTCGCGCTCGGTCGCGGTCCGAATCAGAATAGTGTTTGGCTGGTCGGGCAAAAACCCATTCCAGCACGAGGGGGTGCCACTTGGGCATCCGTGCTGTGATGGTGATTGCCCATGATTTTCTTCCGAACGGCTGCGTTAACGGCATTGACGACCGGATTTCTACTGCTGCCCGCTGCGACGCCGCTCGCCGAAACTGCGCACCTTAAGTTCGCGCAGATCGAAACGGGTAAGCTCGCCGCGGGCACGCGCGTGGACCTTTCGGCCCGCGAACTCAACGCATGGGCGGGAGACGAAGCCCTGATTTACGCACCGGGCGCGACGCGCAACATCCGGTTGGCGCTCACCACGGGCGGCGCGAAAGGATCGGTGCTTATCGACTTCGTGAAGCTCCATCAGGCGGCTACGCACGAAGACCCCGGCTGGATCGTGCGCAACCTTTTCTCTGGCGAGCGCCCCGTGATCGTGACTGCGCGGTTCGAATCCCGCAATCGCCACGCCCGCGTCGATGTGGACCGCGTGGAAGTCTCAGGCGTGCCGATCGAGGGTGCGGCGCTCGACTTCCTGATTCAGAATTGGCTGCGGCCGACTTTCCCGGACGTGAAAATCAACGAATGGTTCGACCTTGGTTTCCGCGTGGACCGGTTCACGGTTTCTCCCGTCGGCGTCTCGGTCTTCATCGGCAAGTGATGCCGTCGCGTTACCTTGCGCCCGCGATAGGGTAGCCCTGCCATAGATATTCCAGGGCCTCAGCCAGCGTCTGGCGCTTCACCGCGCCATCCGTGTGTCCTGCGTTGCGAGCGAATACAAACTGGTAGTGGTAGCCCTTCGCCGCCAGCACTTTCGCCATATTTTCGTTGGCGACCACCCAATCGTGCATGTTATCGGTCATGACGTTCGGATTGTAATTGTCCCGGTCGCCCACTTCCATCCATAGGCGTATCGGTTTCACGGGGCTGTTGGGGATGAGGTGTTCGTGGAACTCCCACGCGCCGTGCGGCGTTTCGGGGTTCGACGGCCACTGCTGGTTCACGTACGTGCCCGAATACGTGAGAACGCGGTGGTACCACTCCGGGTGATACCAAGCCATAATCAGCGCACAGGAACCGCCGGAGCTACCCCCCATGGTCGCGCGGCCTTCCGGGTCTTTGGTCAGCTTGACGTTGGCCTGCTGCTCGACCAGCGGCAACACTTCCTTCTCGACGAATTCCGCATAGAGGCCGGACATAGTGTCGTATTCGAGGCCGCGTTCGCTGCCTTGCGCGTCGCCCGAGCCGTTGCCGATCGAAATGGCGATCATTACGGGCACGCGATGCTGGGCGATCAGATTGTCCAAAGCCACGAACAATCCGTTGTCGACGCCGTCCGCGCCGACGATGAATGGCGCGGCGGTTCCCGGCACATACTGCTTCGGGACGTATACGCCCACTTTGCGCGTGTACGCGGCGGGATGGCTGGTGGTGACGATCATTTTGGCCGGATCGTTGGGGTCGGCCTTGCCCATGGTACCAGGTTCGCGCGCGATGCCAGGATAGATCTTGCTGTCGGTCGATTCCATCGTGAAGTTGAAAATCTGACCGTGGGGAACGCTTTCCTGCGCGGTCATTTCCGGCGCGGCGGGATGCGTGGGGCCGAGGATGAAGTTCCCGTCCGCTTTTGGCGAAGGATTCGTCCCGTCGGGAAGTTCGGTGGCCGTCACGTAGCCTGGTGTGTGTGGATCGCGGGTGGGCGGCTGCGGACGGCCGCCGGGACGTGGCGTTCCCGGCGCGCCAACCGTGGGGGCTGGCGCCTGGGCAAACGCGGTTAGAACAGCACCCAAAAGACCGGTCAATAGCGCGATTCGTGAAAGACGGAACATGTGGAACTCCTTATTTCTGCGGTCGGCACAGAATGTTGGGACGGCGACTGGACCCAGCGACTCGCGAGAGAGAGCGACTCTCGGAAGATCATATCACCAGGAGGAACGCCCTGGCGCTTCCCCCGGGTGTTGGCCCGGGTGCGCGACTTGGAATTGGTAGATACCGGGAAGTGCTGGCCAAACAATCAAGACCTTGCGGAAGGATACGTAACGCAAAGCCGCGACCGTCAGGGAGCGGCAGCCATGCACCCGGGATTCAAATTGGAGGGGCGGGAAGTATTGGGAGCTGCGTCACGAGCGCCTGCTTTCAGGCTGTTTCTTCATGCTTTCGCTGGACCAACTCTTGCCCAGCAACACCAGTACCCCGTCTGGACCGGTAAAGTGCTCTTGTCCGAACTGGTCATTGATTGCATCGCCCTCTGCCGCCGTCTCTGCGGGTGCTGCACTTCGCTCTGCGTCCAAGCCAAAGGCGAAGTCGAACGAAGGCTCGGGCCGGATGATGTAGTCCCTCCCGGCGTAAGAGACTCTTCTGGCCCCCGAGTCCGGAGTCAACGAATCCCGGAATGGCTGGTAGTAATCATGTTCGAGCATTTCACGCGTGAGCGGAAGGTCGAAGGAATACTCACGGTCACTGGACTCTGGATCGTCGACGGAAAGTCGCAGAATACCATCGGAGAAGTAACTCTGCAGGCCAACTCGATATTTGGGTGTCGCTCCCGAGATAGCTCGAACTGTCTTCGACTGGCTCTTGGCCTTGTCCAGAGCACGCTGATCGAAGTCATTTGTGCGTCCCTTTGATTCGACTACTACCCAACTACCGCTGGAATCCAGTCCGACCAGATCGGGCTTGGACTTGCCGGGCTCGGTCGAAACGTCGAGGCGATCACGATACACATCCAGATGCAGCAGCCACGGAACCTGCAGGCACCTCCAAGCGAAAAGCTTCGCCATCGTCAGGCCGAGGAAATATGAGATAGCTCCTTTTTCCGAAGGGTCGAGGGCATTGTACGCGGGCGACCTCGTCAGGCTAGAATACGCGGTTTCCTGCAGATTTGCATAAACCATGGCTGTTCGATACACAACTTCAAAAGCCGAGAAGAGACCGTACTTGGAAACATCGCGCATGCCTGCGCGACCAACTGTAATTGCGGCCCACACCAGTTCGCTCCACGTGAATGTGAGAGCGTTGGTTCCAGATAAACCCGCTGGAGACGGCGACGGAAAACCTGTGGCGCTGTAAGTGAGTTCGGGCATGTAAGCAGGTTCTCATGCCGGTGGACAGTTGCTTGACGAAACGGTGTCCCCGACGCAACGGTTCGGTAAAATGGGCATAAATGCAGAGGCATGCCGGGTTCGTTGCTGTCCTGGGCGCTGTGGCTGCGGCCGCGCAGACACCAGAGCGCGTCCGAACTCCCGCCAACTCCCCGATCCAATCCATCACGATCGCCGGAAACAAATCCTTGACCACCGACGCCATCCTCACCGCATCCGGCCTGTTTATCGATGGCAACGGCGGCAGCGCGACTTTTGAGGCGGCGCGCGACCGCCTTCTCGACACCGGCTATTTCGACCTCGTTAGTTACTCGTTCAAGCAACAGAATCAGGGCTTCGCGGTCGCCTTCACCGTGAAGGACGTGAAGGAGGTCTATCCCGTTCGCGCGGAAGCGCTCCCAATCACGCCGGATAAACTGACGCGGATCCTGCAATCGAACGATCCCCTGTTCAACGGCGTTCTGCCCGGGACGAAACGAGTGATCGATCGCGCGGCGCTCCTCATCGAACAAAGCCTCGCTGCGGACCATCCCGATCTCCACATCCGCGCGAAAGTCGTTGCGACCGGCCCCGAACGCTACGAAATCCAGTTCAGTCCGGCCGAAGGACTTCCGATCATCGCCGACGTCACGTTCGAAGGCAGCCAGGCTGCCACCAGCGGCGAACTTCGCCTGGCCATGATCGAAGGCGCAATCGGCCAGCCCTTCAGCGACGCGAGCATACACGCCCTGCTCGACCGCCTCATCCGCCCCGCCTACGAAAAGCAGGGCTACATGGCCGTCAGCTTCCCGAAGATCACGAGCAAACCGGATGCGGCGGTCAAAGGCGTCGACGTTCACGTCACCGTTGTCGACGGCCCGCAGTTTCGGCTCGGCGAAGTCTCCGTCCGCGGACCCCTGCCCAACGACGCCCGCCGCATCCTCGGCATCGCCAAAGTCCCCCGCATGGACCTCATCAACTTCGACGAATTCACGCAGGCCGTTCCCCGCATCCTCGACGCGCTGCACAATGAAGGGTATCTCGACGCAACGGTCGCGGTGGACCGCTCGATCGACAACGCGAAATTGATCGTCGACGTCTGGTTCGACGCCAATCCCGGTGCTCTCTATACGTTCGGACGGCTCGAAGTAATCGGTCTCGGCCTCGATGGCGAAGCGGCCATCCGGAAGATGTGGGGTGTCAAGCCGGGCGACCCGTTTCCGGCGGGTTACCAGGATCGATTCGTCAGAGGCGTGAAGGATGAACAGATGTTCGATAACCTTGGTGACATCACCGTGATGCCGAACATCAACCGCCAGACGCACGTCGTGAACGTGACCATATTCTTCGCGGCCGCGCCCGCGCCCACGAAACGCGGCACCCGGTTCTGACGTGCTGACCGCTATTACTCGCGCTGTCAGTTCGTCGCTCGCCTCGTGCGAACTAAGCTGGCTGCCGCGCGAGCCGATCGATATCGCGAAGGCGATTGCGGAGCATCACGCTTACGAGCGCTGTCTTGCCGGTCTCGGCGCGCGCGTCATTTCTCTGCCCGCGCTCGATACCCATCCCGACGCCGTTTTCGTGGAAGATCCGGCCATGGTGCTCGACGAAGTAGCGGTTATTACAACAATGGGTGTGGAAAGCCGCCGTGGTGAGCGCGAAACCCTCGCCGCCGCCATCGCGCCGTTTCGTCCGCTGATATACATGCGCGATCCGGCGAAGCTCGAAGGCGGGGACGTGATGCGCGTAGGTCGGCATCTGTTCGCGGGCCTTTCCGCGCGTACGAACGAGGCTGGCGTCGCGCAGCTGGCAGCGGAACTGGCGCGCTTCGGTTACGAGGTTCATGCCGTGGAACTGCGCGATTGCCTGCACCTGAAATCCGCCTGCTGCTGTATCGGCGACGGTGTGGTGCTGGTGAACCGGGCGTGGGTGGATACGTCGGCCTTCGATCGCTACCGCCTGATCGATGTGGCTCCGGACGAACCGGGCGCGGCGAATGCGCTGCGCGTCGGCGACACCATCGTGATGCCGAATGCGTTCCCGGCAACGGCCGACTTGCTGCGTCGCGAAGGTTTTTCGGTGGCGACGCTCGATATGGCGGAGCTAATGAAGGCCGAATCGGGCGTGACCTGTTCCAGCTTGTTGTTTGACGCATAGGCCCGACCCCGAACTCGTCGTCCCCTGGCAGAATGAACGAAGGCGGGAATCAGGACAATCGGGTATCCGCTTGACTCAAGTAGTCGCTCTGGCAGCGGATAGGTGGGGTGGTCACCCTTGACCGCGCGGAACGCCTCATCCCGCTGCTCGCAAGCGGCGCCAAGCGCTTCCAGGCACGCGAGAGTGCCTGCGTACCACAAAGGGCGGCCAGCTCACAGCAACCTGAAGTCAAGCGGACACCCATCTCAGGATAATCGGTTGGCGGCGGGCATGTCGCGGCCGGCTCGGCGCAGAATAAGACTCGTGGCTCGGCCCTCGGGACCCGTTTCAAAGGCGATCTGTTGGTCGGCCACTCTGGCGAAGAAGTTCTTCTCGCCTTCGGCAAACAACTCAAACTGAGGCAGCGCGATAGCATGACCGGCGGCCTGCGTGATCCCCTGTGCGAAGAGGCGGTCGCCGTCGCGGGTGATTTCGAAAATCAGGTTCGGCGTCACCTGATAGCGACCTGAATAGTTATCAAGGAGCCCGGGATCGATACAAATCTCGGTGCGCTGCTTTGGAGGCTGTGCAGGCTCGGGATTGGCCAGCGGCGACTTCGGGTCCAGGAGATGAAAACCGATGTCGTCCAAACCGCTCGGAGTAGAAGCATTCGACAGAACAACGACCCCGATGCGCTCCTCGGGATTGTATCCGACGGTTGCGCAGAAGCCTCCGGTGCGTCCGCTGTGCCCGACGATCTCCCGGCCGTGAGCTGACATAATGATCCAGCCTAAACTGATCGTTGCCTCGCCCGCGGGGCGGCGAACTTCGGGCATGGCTTTCATGGCGGGCGCGAGAGTCGATTCCCTGTAGCCGAGGAACGCTTCGAGGAACGTCAGCATGTCGTTGGCTGAGGAGCGCAGCGCGCCTGCACCGGCAAGCGGCGCGGGAAGGCACGAGTTGGCGACGGCCGTGAGCATCGAGTTGTGACCGGTAGCCATGCGCTGCTTCATGGAGGAAGAAAATGTAATACCCGTGTCCGGCATGCTGAGCGGCCGCGCGATCCGGCTTCGGATCAGGCTCTCATAATCCGTTCCGGCGCGGCACGCGAGCAGGTGGCCGAGCAGCCCCGCACCCAGGTTTGAATATTCGTGCTCGGAACCGGGGTCGCGCCGCAGCGTGTAGCCGGAAAGGAACTGAAACAAATCTTCCAGGCTGTAGTCGGCCTCTGGCCTCAGGTTTCCGGGAAGGGTTGGAAGCCCGGAACTGTGCGTGGCAAGATCGAGCAGCGTGATGGATTTACCGCTCCGCTCCGGCATCCTGACACTTTCGGGAAGATACTTGGCCGCCGGATCGTCGAGGGCGACCTCTTTGCGGTGCACCATGTCCGCCAATAACAGCGACGTGAAGACCTTGGTGACCGATCCGATTTCGAAGATCGTATCTCCATCGACCGGGCGTGCATCGTCCTTGGCGAGGTTGCCATATGCGGCGACGCGGCGGCCATTCGGTTCGATGACGCCGACGACAATGCCGATCGCTTGCTTCTGTCGATCGACGCGTTTTGCGAGGATTTCGAGGATTTCGTCATTTCCAGGAACTGGAAGTGATTGAAAGCTATTCGGATTCATCTTGAAAATAGACTCCACACTGCGCCCTGACAAAAGACCAAAGGTCATTTCAGGAGACACACTTCGGCTATGGTGCCGAACTTAGTTCAGAGGGTTGGCCTGGCGAGGACGGGCGGAAAGCAGGCAATCCTGAAGCGCGCCGATCGTCGCTTGATTAAGCGGATTGAATTCGTATCGCATAACGGATGTACCTCCTTTCCCTCGATTGAGAGCGCTCCGAGAATATCATGCGTGCAGCGCGTTTTAAGATCGCCAGGCTCATGCCGTGGAACTGCGCGATTGTCTGCACCTGAATTCCGCCTGCTGCTCGGGCGCGTCGCTTCCATGTCGCACGCCCCCCTTTCGGGATACACTACGATGACTCCGCCGCCGACAACGCGATTCGCGCGAATGCTACTTCAAAAGGTACACGACCGTTGTCTCCGTGTTGGCCGGATCCGGAGTCGGGTCTCCGTATATCTCCCACGAATGACCTGCGGACTCTCTCCGATTCGCCACCATCCATTTTCCGATTGCGTCGCGCGCCTCGTTCATGCGATTGTACGGGCCGCGGTGGACGGCGACGGCAGCCTCGCCCCCTGGCGTTTCCGCCGCGTACACTTCGCCTGCGCGTTCAAACGTGCGCGTGACCTCGACACCGAAGTCGCATAGTATCGGCGCGTCCCGTTTTGTCGGGTGGTGGTAGAGAAATATATTGTGGCCGACGGTCCACAAGCCTGGCTGGCTGCGAATGAAATCCCAGACCTTGCCCACGGCCGGCCCCCACGCGGAGCCAACCCCGCCGGGCGCAACCTCGCGCCTGACCGCGGCCAACCTGCGAGGGTGGACAGTCAGTAATGTCACAGAGACGGGCATCTCCCCGATTATAAAACCAGGAACGTGGCGCCGGGCGGAGGTAATCCGCTCCATGGCAGGCTTCGTCCATTAACCGATCCATGGCGGCCACCGACGTACCCGAGTTGTTGGAAGGCACGGCTGAGTTTTCAAACGACGACCAGCCGACCGGGGGCGGCTGCGGACCGGGACCAGCCACCGGTGGCTCCCGAGACATGCCATCTCCGTGCGCCGTGTGCGCCGGACGGTTCTGCCTCAGTAATGGGATAGCGTGGTGCGGTTGAGCGCCGCGACGAGAAGCGTTTGCGCATACGCGTTATCGTCGCTCACCGGTGTACGGAAGACGATTCCCCGTCGCCAGCTTGCCGGGGCCTCCGCGTGAACGCCGCTCAGAATTGCCCAACCCCGTCCAACGGACCCTTCGACGATTGCGGGGGTGCCGTCCGGATACTTACCGACAACGTCGCCCCACCCGCTGAATTGCGGACCGCTCTCCCAATATTGATCGAGCGCCGGCCCGGTAGCCGTATAAATCCTGATCGCCGCTTTGCGGATTTCGTGCCGCGCACCCACATTCGGACCCGGGCCGTCAGGATCGCTCCCGTGATCGGGAAGACGCTCATCCTGTTCGGGGAAATAGAAGCCGAATTTCACGCCGGAGCTCAGATTAAAGCTGTTGTAGGGGGCCGGGAAACTGCCCGCGAGGAAACCGCCCGCGCAGATTCCAAGATAGTTCATGCCACTCATCACGGCGTTGCGAACGTTGGCCGTCGTGCCGCCTGTGAGGCCCCTGCCCATCTGAACGAAATCGCCGCCAGGCACGATGAGCAGCCGGTATCCGGAAATCCGCGGTTCAGCCATCCGATTCAACTGAGAAGAGCTTACGGTAGAGTAGCTGAGGTGACTGTCGGCAAGAATTGTTTCGATTGCCGCCACGTCCGTGGGGGACGTTCCGGTGCCGGTGAACAAGAGAATGGGGGCGAACCCGTGCGGGCTTTGAAGCCCGGGACCGCAGGCCGTCAGGGTGCCCGATATCAGCAGAAACGACGCGGCAATAAGATCTCGAAACAGTGTAGACGGCGCAGCAGGATCATTCGGACGCCGTCCGTATCGATGAGAATACGATTTCACCATTTCGGTCACCTGATTCGAGCCTGTGTAAATGGTAACCGGCTTCCCGATGGCATGGCTGCTGCTGCTGTCCGGGAAATCAGTCCGGCAATGGGTTTAAATGAGTTATGTGTGCCTGACTCATGTTGGGAGGCCCGGCGGCGAATGTGGGGTCGGACCCCCCGGTCCGCGCCGGACGCCCTCGTCCGGCTGTACCGCCTCGCACCCGGCCAATTCCGCAGCGAACCCGCCAATCGACCGCCAAACCCGTCGAAGCGCGAATGACCTCCCGTGCCAGTCGACGAATTCCAAATTTATCCTCCCCTCATTTTCAGTAACTTACAGACACACCCCCTCAAACTCCTCCCACCCGTATGCCTATTCTGTAACCGGAGAACCATAAAACTCTATGTCCACTACACAATTCAACATACCCGGCGCAACTCCCGCGCCCGAATCGAACGAATTGAACGGCACCTACCGTGGCGGTCCCCGCACGGAAGCAGGCCTTGCCGCGTCTTCGCAAAATGCCATCAAGTCCGCCCTGTTCACCGCCGGCGATTTCGTCCGTCCCCACGAGGAACAAGAATACGCAGAAATGAGCCAGCGCCTGCTTGAGGAGCTCAATCCGAACGGCGCTCTCGAACACACTCTTTTCGATGAAATTCGCAGCGCCTCCTGGCGTCTCCGTCGCTGCCGCAAAGTCGAAGCCAATCTCGTCCTCGCCCTGAACTCTGGTCCTGTGATTCTCGATCCCATGGAAGCGACCATGAACCCGCGCGCCGAAAAAGTACAGAACTCCGTCGACCGCGCCCGCGCTCA
>PLEX01000142.1 GCA_003136575.1 Bryobacterales bacterium
CGGCATCGGCGACGATTGCGCCATCTACAGGCCGCGCGGCAGCGCCGACGATCTGCTTTTCACTACCGACCTTTTCCTCGAAGGCGTCCACTTCCTGCGCGACACGCACAAAGCGTCGGACGTCGCCCGAAAAGCCGTCGTCAGAAGCCTGAGCGACATCGCGGCAATGGGAGGTTCGCCCCGCTTCTGTCTGGCGTCCGTTTGCCTGCCAAAATGGGCATCCGACCGGTGGGTCGACGATTTCTTCGATAGCCTCACGTCCACCGCCACGCAACACCAAACGATTCTGGCGGGCGGCGATCTCTCGCGGGGAGAGACTTTCGCGTGCGATGTGACGGTTTGTGGCGCGGTCCCGCGAGGTACGGCCTTGCGGCGCTGTGGCGGCCGCGCGGGGCAGGAGATCTACGTTTCGGGAGTTCTGGGAGGGTCTGCACTGGGCCTTTCCACGCAAAAAGGAAAAGCGCGGAGACGCCATCTGAACCCCGAACCCCGCCTCGCGCTCGGCCAGTTCCTGCGGGAGGAACTGCGCGCTACCGCCGCCATCGACATCAGCGACGGCCTGTCACTCGATCTGGAGCGGGTTTGCCTGGCTTCCGGAGTGTCTGCCGACATAGTCGCGCCTCGCGCCTTCCCCGGCGCTTCCGCCGAACAGGCGTTGCACGGCGGCGAAGAGTACGAACTCCTCTTCTTTGTACGTAATGGCACAAAAGTTCCCCGGGAATTCGACGGTTTGCCCCTGACGCGCATCGGATCTGCCGCCTCCGGTGCTGCAGGCACCATCCGCTTGAATGGTACCCCCCTTGCGGTATTGGGATACGACCATTTCACCTCTGGCAGAACAGAACTCCTGCGTTAATCTGGATGAAGTCAGCCAAGTAATCAGCCGATATAACAAACAATGAGAGTCACAGTCGTAGGTACAGGATACGTAGGGACAGTCACGGGGGCGTGCCTGGCATATCTGGGTCACCGCGTTACGTGCGTGGATACCGATCGGAGCAAGATTGAGCGGCTGCGACGCGGGGATCCGGTCATTTATGAGCCGGGGCTGGACCAGCTTCTGGCTTTGACGCTTCAAAGCGGTGCCATCGATTTTGAAACCGACCTTACCGCGCCGGTTCGGGAGAGCCAGGCCATCTTTATTGCGGTGGGAACGCCGCCTTTGCCATCAGGCGAATCGAATCTCGCCTATCTGGAGTCGGCCGCGCGCGGCATCGGAACCGCCATGGATTCCGCGCACTATCGCGTGGTGATCAACAAGTCCACCGTGCCCGTGGGCTCCGGCAACCTGGTAGGAGCGCTCATTCGCGAAGGCGTGCTGGGAGGCCCGGTCGACTTCAACGTTGGCAGCAACCCCGAATTCCTGAGGGAAGGTTCGGCGATTCACGATTCGCTTTACCCGGACCGGATCGTGCTGGGCACTGAGGACGACCGGTCGCTGAAGCTTCTCCGCGAACTTTACCGCCCGTTGTCGGAGCAACAGTTCGACGCTCCGTCATTCTCCCCCAGACCGGCTCACGTAAGGAATGCGCCGCTGGTTACCACGAGCCTGACCAGCGCCGAGATGATCAAGTATTCTGCCAACGCGTTCCTGGCGATGAAAATCGGCTTCGCCAATGAGATCGCGAACATTTGCGAACGCGTAGGCGCGGAAGTCACCGAGGTGATGACCGGGATCGGACTCGATTCCCGTATTGGCCGGGGATTCCTGAACGCGGGTCTGGGTTGGGGCGGCAGTTGCTTCGGCAAGGACATTAGCTCTCTGCTGCACACGGCCACCGAGTACGGTTACCACCCGCAACTACTGGACGCTACCATCACTGTGAACCGGCTGCAGCGGCAGGTCGTGATCCAGAAGCTACAGGAAAAACTCTTCATTCTGAAGGGCCGGACCATCGCCATGCTGGGTCTGGCGTTCAAGCCGAACACCGACGATCTGCGCGACGCTCCCAGCGTCCAGATAGCCGAGAAACTGATTCGCCTGGGCGCGCGGGTGCGGGCCTACGATCCTGTCGCGATGCACGCGTGCAAGGAGCAATACCCCGATCTCAAATTGCAATATTGCACCAGCGCGGCGCATGCGGCCGAACAGGCTGATGCCGTGCTGCTGGTCACGGAATGGCCGGAATTCGGTCTACTCGATCTGGCCGATCTGGCGAAAAGGATGAAGACGGCGGTACTGGTCGATGGGCGCAATCAGTTCAGCCCCGAAGCGGCACGGGCGGCGGGTTTCGACTATGCGGGGATCGGCCGGGGGAACCGCAAGCATTCCTGAGGGCTTCGTGAAGGGGCTTGTGGCGCCGCAAAGCGGCAATCAGCTCCTCATGCGCAGGATGAGGTAAAGACCCGCCAGCGAAAACAGCGTGTCCGGCGCCCACGCCGCCACATCGGGGCGCAGATATCCCACGTTACCCATCTGCTCGAATAGGCTGCCAATGCCCAGATACGCGATTGCCAGTCCGATGCTCACCCCGACGCCAGCCATCGCGCCCCGATTTCCCACCAGAAATCCGAAAGGCACCGAGATAAGCGCGATCGTCAGCGCGAACAGTGGCGTCGTGAACTTCTTGTAATACTGCACCTGCAACCGCACCGTGTCGAAGCCGGCCTGTTGAAGTTCCTGGATATAGCTGGCCAGTTGCAGATAGTTCATCTGCTGGTTCTGCTTTACTTCCTTGAGAAAATCGGTGGGCACTTCCGTGATCTCCGGAAAGCTGGTCGCCGTGAAATGATTCGCCCGGCATTCCACCACGCGGTCGCAGATATCCACGGCATCGCCCTGCTCGAAGACCCAGGCTTTGGCCTGCGGCTCCCAGCGCGCGCGATTGGCGTTTATCTGCCGCGTCAGCTGAAAGGTCTTCGGTTCTATCTCATAAACCCATGGTTCCACCATGACGTTCTCAACGCCATCGAAATACTTGAAATAGAAGACGCGATTGTCATGATAGACCCATTTGCGCTCCGGGTGAAGATATGTCTGCGGAGGATGTCCCTTGATCTCGTTGCGAAGGGAGTCCTGGATCTGGTTGGCTTGCGGAATCCACTGGTAGTCGGCCGCGAATGCCGCCGCGCTGATGACGCCGGTCATCAGAATGACGGGAAGTCCCAGCCGCCGCACGCTGATGCCGCAGGCTTTGAATGCGGTAACTTCATTGTTCTTCGTCATGACGCCGAACGCGACCAGTATTGCGAGCAGCACGCCGAATGGCAGCATATCGTAAATCAGCTTGGGAGTAAGAAACAAGTGATAACGCGCGGCGTGCGACATCGGAACGTTGTTTTTCACGATATCGCCCACCAGTTCGAAAAACGTATAGATTTGCGTCATCGAAACGAGAGCGCAAATCCAGATCGTGAAATAGAACAAAAAACCGGCGAGGACGTAACTGTCCATGATTTGAAATATAGCTACGCGAAATCCGAGCCGCAACTCGGTCTTCCTCCGCTCCGGCTTTTCGGTTGCCGCTTCCTTCCGGGAAAACGACGACACCCAGGACGTTACCGCGATTGCAAGTCCGCCCAGGATGTCCCGGTCGCCCGGCAATTCCATGCGCGCGACCATGATCAGGCCTGTTAAGCCAAAGACGACGTTCGGCAGCCAGGAAGCCAGAATCGGATGAATGGAGTGCGAAGCCCGCGCCGTATGCGTCAGCGAGATGAACGCCACGTAATAGCAGCAAAAGCCCAGAAAAATCGCCCAGACGTAACCCGACGACCTGCCGCCGCGCTTCGACGACGTGCCAAGCGGAATCCCGACCATCGCCAGCATCATGCAAGCCACGGGCAGAGCGATGCGTTGGTGCAACTCGAGGGCAGCGTCGATCCAGTCCTGCGTGCCCTTTTTCTGCGCGTGCATGAACCGAAGCAGTTCGGGCGTCATCATTTCTTTCAGCGGTTTGGCCTTTTGTTCGACGGGAGGCGCCTGGTCGAGCGCGGTATCCTGGGTCTTCCCGAGTGTGTGAACTCCGCGCTCCCCCTTCGCGTCGTCTTTCGTCCATTCGTGGACGCTCGCATCGAGCATGTGGAGCTGAATGCGGGCGTGCGCCTGGTCGGGGATGGCGATAGCCTCGCGGGCCAGAGTAATCCTTGGGCCGACCGGGTGGTCACCTCTTTCCGTCTTCCGCTCGGCGGACGGCGTGGTGTCGGCGATGAAGATTCGGCGCCACAATGCCGGGCCGGCGCCGGTGCCGACGTCGTCGACGTAAAGCACCGTGTTATCGCTGGTGAACTGCTCCTGAAACAGCCCCCGCGGGACATTTGCCGTCAGTTCCTCAGCGGCTACTTTATTACGGAGCCGATACTCCTGGCGAATCGCCAGCGGGTTCAGCCACAACGCGCACGCGGCCGAGGTCAGCGTAGCGAGAAACGCGAACAAGAGCACCGGCGTTACCACCAGCCTGGTGGATATGCCGGTCGAACGCATCGCCACCATTTCGTTGTCGGCGGACATTCGCCCCAGGCCGATCAGAATACCCACCAGCACGCCGAACGGGATGCTCAGCAGCAACGGCGGCAGAAGGGACAAGCCGATCAGCTCCAGCGCGACGCCCGCCCGCTTCGAGCGCACCAGCAGTTCAAACAGCGGCGCGACGCCCTGCAGGAATATAACGAATGTCGCGATTACCGTCGCGAGAATCGAGCCAGCCAGAATCTCGCGAAAGACGTAGCGGCCGAGAATCTTCATCTTTGCGGTGCGTTCGGAGGAAGGGCCGATTGCGAAAGCATGGGTGACGGCGCGACCGGGAGTTTCGGCAGTTCGTCTTCCATCTTCGTAAGCTCCAGATCGTCGATCAGAACCGACGGCGCGACTACCGACACTTCCGCCGTGTATCCCCCGCCACCGACCTGCGCAAACGGCGCTCCGTTTTCGAGATAATTCAGAGTGACTTCATCGTCGCCCGCAGCCAGGATGTCCTTGAGCGACCGCGCGTTTACGCCGCGCAGTTTCACGCCGCGAATCATTTCCTCACGCCCATCGGTATAGAGTTTGTAAACGTAGAGGGGCATGGAAACGGCGCGTGCACCGCCCGCTCCTCCGCCCATGAGACGGCGCATTTCATCACCCGCAGCCGTGGACGGAAAATCCATCTTTCTAATGATGATGGCGTAATTCAGGCCGCGCTGCTGGCAAAGATCGATCATCTTC
>PLEX01000028.1 GCA_003136575.1 Bryobacterales bacterium
GAAATGCGAAGGTAGGGCTAGCCACGCCTTGAACTCGCCCAACTTCTTAAGATTCCGCGTGATCTCCGTAGCGATCTCCGGTGTGAGTTCGCCCTTTTCAAGCACCTGGGTGACGCGATAGGCTTCTTTCAGTTCGGCTGGCCACTTATGTTCCGGGTCCACGACAAACGCCAGTACTTCTTTCTTGACGCCGAGGCTCTCCTCGCATTCGAGCCAGGTAATGCTCTTCGCCAGGCCTCCCGGCTGATCCGGAGGCACCCATCCGTAACGATGCGCAACGATCGCCACCAGTACGTCGCAGTCACGCACCTTTTCCATGCAAGCAGCGTATGGCGGCTTCAGCGTCTGGGCTTCGAAATCCTCCATCATCCTGGCTTCAAACCCGGCCTGGCGCGCCGCTCTGGCCGCAGCTTCGCGATGTTCCGCCAGATCCCTGGCTGTGGACGAAATAAAGACAACTGGCCTGGTTACCGGCATACCCGCGTGAACCCCATCATAATCGATCCGGAACCAATGCCGGCTGGATTATGATTTTGGTATGCGCGATGGACGCCTGGACAGAATCGAAGCCAGCCACGTCAAACTGATGACGGATCATGAACTATTCGTGGCCGAGCAGGAACGCGCCTGGCAAAAGAATCAAGACGTCTCGGACCGACACGAAAGTGGCTTATCCGATCACGCGTCCCGGCCACCCTCCCGGCAGATTTTAGGCAGACCGGCAAGCCCATTGCTGACGCTGCGATCCCGCCGGACCCGTGCGTATAGCCCCGGGCTGCTCAGGACCTTACACCCTCCTCGCGCGCAATGGAAATTTCGTATTGCGCAACAATTCTGTTGACAGGTTGTAATTATTGCGTATAGAATTCAGGAATCGCATCTTCATTGAAGTGCGTTTTGGGTGGGACAGTCTGGTTTACAGGAGAGGGGATCTATGAGGAACTTCGTTGTTCTGTCTTTCGCGTCGCTTTTATGCATCGCGCCGCTTTGGGGTCAAACGCTCGGTGAGATCACCGGACGCGTCAGCGACCCGAGCTCGGCGGGAGTGCCTGGCGCTACCGTAACGCTGACCAACACTGGCACTAACGCCGCGCGCACCACTACAACCACCGACGCCGGGGATTACACGCTCCCGTCGGTGCCGCCCGGTTTTTACAACCTGAAGGTGGAACACACGGGTTTCTCCACGGCCAACAGCAAGAATCTCGAAGTCCAGGTGGAACAGACCGTCCGTCTCGATATCGCGATGCAGGTCGGGCAGGCTTCGCAGTCGATTGAAGTGGACGCGCAGGCCGATCTCCTTCAGGCCGAAAACGCGTCCGTCGGAACCGTTATCGAGAATGAGGGCGTTGTCGAGCTTCCCCTCAACGGCCGAAACTACCTCAGTCTGGTTGCGCTCTCTGCCAACACCAATACTCTATCTCCGTCCTCCGGCCAGGCCGGTTCGCGAGAGGGCGGCGACCGCGCCAGCCAGTCCATATCCGCGGGCGGCCAGCGCATCATGTTCGATTACTTCACGCTCGACGGCGTCAACAACACGGACCCGGACTTCAACACCTACATCACGCTTCCTTCGATCGACGCCATTCAGGAATTCAAGGTCCAGACGGGCATTTACCCGGCCGAGTTCGGCCACGAGGCGACGCAGATCAACGTGCTGACGAAGTCCGGCGGCAACGCGTATCATGGCGCGCTGTTCGAATTCGTCAGAAACGACGTATTCGACGCGATCCCCTATTCGTTCGGCACGGTGCACGCGGCCAAATCGCCTTTTAAATGGAACGACTATGGTTTCGAACTCGACGGGCCGGTGCGGATACCGAAAGTATTCGACGGGCGAAACAGGCTGTTCTTCATGGCTAACGACGAGTGGAGATTCGAGCGCTCCCATGGCCAGGCGAATTACACGCTGCCCACCGCGGCGGAAGAAGGAGGCAATCTTGCCGGCCTTTCGGCGACTATCTACGACCCGCTCACGGGTGGCACTACCGGAGCCAATAAGGTTCCGTTCGCAGGCAACCTGATCCCGGCCAGCCGGCTCGATCCGATATCTCAAAAGTTCCTGGCATACTATGGCGCCGCCGAAGAGCCTCTCCCGACGAACAACTTCCAGTTCACCAGCAGCGCTCCCCAGAGCCGTGACGGCTTTACTCTCCGCATGGACTTTATTGAATCGTCTAAATCGCAATGGACGGGACGTTATAGCTGGGGTTCCGAAGCTCAATCCTCGAACGGTCTGGGCGGCGTGGGAAGCAAGATTCTTACCGGTTATGAACAGTACCTGGGATCGAACACGCGTACCCTCAAGCCCACGCTTGTTAACGAATTTCGGTATGGATATTCGCGGCTCTTCAACTCCATCGGCACGCTCTCGGCGTTCACCACCGACGAGGTTTCGGCGCTGGGAGTCCCCGGTCTTCAGCCCAATGCGTCCTCAACCTGGGGCATCCCGAATATCACCTTCACCGGCGATGGTTTCAGTGGTATCGGCGACAGCACGGACGGCCCCTACGTCATTCAGAACAATACTCTGCAGGCTGTCGATAACGTCTCCTGGATCAAGGGCAAACACACGATTCGCTTCGGTTTCGAATACGACCGTCAGAACTTCAATCAGGTCGGCAACCAGTTCTCGCGCGGCAATTTCGTCTTCCAGCCGAATGCGACGCAGAGTTCCACGCACACGGGCGGCGATGCGTTCGCCGAATTCCTGCTCGGCGATTTGTACCAATCGACGGTCGCCGTGGCAATCGCCAGCGCGAACTATCAGCGCAACGACGAGGCCGCGTTTGTCGACGACACGTATAAGGTCTCACCGAAGCTTACCCTGTCGCTGGGTCTGCGTTACGAACTGACGCCGCCATGGGTCGATCTGCTGAATAACGACTTTACCGTGGCGCTGCCCAAACTTTATTTCGGCCCGCAGGCGCCGCAGTCCATGTGGCCCTATTTCGTCCGTGAAGGCAACTGCACAAATCCCTACACGGGTCTCGCGATTAACTGGACCAATACCGCGGGCACGGCCGGTTCCTCGGCTTCTCCCGCGCCGATCTGCAGCAACGGCGCTTACCCACAGGCGCTGATGGATACGCAATACAAGAACTTCGCGCCTCGCATCGGCATCGCGTACTCACCCGACTCGAAGACCGTGGTCCGAACCGGCTTCGGCATATTTTATAACCAGGATATCGGTAATGCGGTTTTCGACATGTCGCGCAATATCGCCGGTCGCGTAACGCAGACTTCGGGACAGAACGGGGGTACGGTCGGTGTGCCCAACCTGTTCTACAGTAATGCGGTTCCCGGAGGCAGCGGCGCGGTCGCCCAGATTCCGCCGCCTTATGCGTATGTGGACGCTGTGGACCACAAGACCTCTTACACCATGCAATACCTGCTGAACATCCAGCGCCAATTCGGTAATAACTGGTCGTTCGAAGCCAGCTATCTTGGTACGGTCAGCCATCATCTTTACGGCTTTCAGGATGCTAATCAGGCGATTCCCTACGGATACCTTGGCACCGGCGCCGTGACTCCCGTTTCCGCGCGTTTGCCGTACCTGAACTACGGCGTTATCCAGCTGGTCGCCGATGGCGGCAACGCAAACTATAACGAACTTAGCCTGAAGGCAACTCGTCGCTTCAGCCAGGGCATCAGTGTCATTAGTTCATATACTTTTGCCAAATCGATCGACGACACCAGCGGAATTCGTGTCCAGGGCAGCGATACGCTGTTTCCGCAGAACAGCGACTGCATCGAGTGCGAACGTGGGCTCTCATCGTTCGACGTACGGCACCGCACGGTGACCTCCCTGCTTTACGATCTGCCAATTGGCAAAGATAAGGCACTGAGGATCGCGAATCCGGTGCTGAACGGCATCGTCGGAGGCTGGGAGGCAGGTGGAATCCTCACCATGCAGAGCGGTGTTCCGGGAACGCTGAGCATCGGCGGCGTCGATAACGCATCCACGTCGGATGGCGGCTACGACCGCCCGAATGCAACCGGAATAAGCCCCTATCTGAGCAATCCCACGCCCTCCCGCTACCTTAGCCTCGCCGCGTTTACCGAAGCGCCTCCGGGGTTCTTCGGTAACGTGGGACGAAACACGATTGAAGGTCCGGGCATCATAAATCTCGACTTCGAAGTGCACAAGCAGTTCAGGCTGCCGAAAGAGCACCACACGCTCCAGTTCCGCATGGAAGCTTTCAACGTCCTCAACCATCCGAACTGGGGGATGCCGAATCTCAACATTCTCTCGGGTTCGGCGCAACCGGGAATGCCCGGCACTGATTCACACGGGAACTTCGGCGTTGTCGGCAGCACATCGACCGGGATGCGCCAGGTGCAGCTCGGCCTGAAGTACTCGTTCTAGCTAGGAACGCCGTCCGTGCCGATAGAATTCTGTGGAAGGCACTTGTGGTTCTTGTGGGGAAGGCGATTCCGCCTGCCGGTTCCGCCTGCCGGGCCGAGCGAAGCTCGGCTGGTGCAAGGGCGTATTGGGGTTGTCGGCGATCCCGAGGGAGCAGGTTATATCCCTCGCGCCCAAAATCGCTCCTCGCGTCCCCGCCCCCCTGCAACCGATAGCAGCCTGCACCAGAGCGTGGCTGTTTAGGAAAAAAATGACCCCGCCGAACCTGGAAATGTATCCCCGAGCGATGGATGTCGGGACAACGAGTATTGGCTTTGCTGCAACGTGTTCACCCGCGTCCAAGCAGCGACAACAGTTGCTGGTTCCAATAAGCGCGTCGTGACCAGGTTCCATACTTGGCTTCCGAAGAGCAGCAGCGTATGCTTTCGACAAAGCTGCGTAAGTCTGCCTGAAGCCGGAGGACTTCGTTACCGCGCGTAACCTTTTTCCGGAAGCGTGTTCTGCCAAATTCGGTTTACAGAAGGATGGGGATTCCGGCGCCTCGTTCATACCTTCCGGCCGGGCCACAATCAGGCGGCCTCCGATGCGGCTTCCGCTGGCAGATCCGGCCGGTGCGCTGGGTATTACGGCTCGGCGCCAAATTACGTTTTCATCGCTGTTCGGTGTCGTTGCGGCTCCCTTCAACCTCCTGGCGCGCTTCGGTGAGCCTTACCAGCACCGCGTGGCCGCAGTTCCGTGCCTGCCATGCCGCGGCGAAGATGCCAAAGTTACGAGTCGCCGATCACGTCCGATGAAGGCGGCAACGGGCGATCAGTTCTTCGGCCAACTGCTGTTCGCCGACTACATTGAGACCATACATCGCCTGCCCCCCACTCAACCATCTGACGATACAAATGGCGTGTGAAAATGGAGATTGTTCCCCCGATCTTCCGCGAGTGGCCTTTTTTTCATGGTGGCGTTGCTTCCAGCCGGTTGCGGAAGTGCTCCCGAGGCCACTACCCACCCGAAAGCCACAGTGCCCGAAGGCCAAGTCGACCCCTCCAGTGCCGGGAACATTTCCGGTCGCATATTGTTCGCCGGCGACAAACCTTCGATGCCGTCAATCGACATGTCCAGCAACCCTTCCTGCGAGCGCCAGCACAGGACGCCCGTGAAAGCCGAGACGGTAGTCGTCAACGCCAATGGCACGCTGCGCAACGCGTTCGTCCGGATCAAAGACGGTCTGGCCCCAGCCCACTGGACGCCTCCTGAGGAATCGGTCCAACTGACGCAGTCGGGGTGTATCTACGAACCCCACGTGGTCGGCATCATGGTCGGCCAGACGCTGGAAATCCTGAACGATGATCCGGTGAATCACAACGTTCACGCCGAAAGCCAGATTAATCCCGCGTGGAACATCTCCGAGGCCCCGCGGGATGAGCACAAATTCAGAAAATTCCCCCGCGAAGAGATCCTGTTTCCCATGACGTGCAGCGTCCACCCCTGGATGCGGTCGTACATCGGGGTTTCGTCGCATCCGTTTTTCGCGGTCACGGGCGAGGACGGATCGTTTACTCTGCGTGGCGTTCCTCCAGGCACTTATACAATTGAAGTTGTTCATGAAAAGCTGGGAAGGAAAGAAGGCAAAGTGACGTTGCCCGTGAGCGGCGTTGCGTCAATCGACTTCACGTATGGAAGCCAGTAAGAGCACGGCGGAAGCGGCGCGAGACGTCCCGGGAACCACGCGTTCAGCCGTGCCCGGCGGCGCGACCCGCTCGAGTTCGCCCGAAATCGGCTATAACCCCGGTCTCCACAAATGGTCGTTGCTGCTGGCTTTCTGCACGTTGCTCCTGGTCGTCGCGGGCGGACTCGTCACCAGCAGGGACGCAGGTTTGTCCGTGCCGGATTGGCCGCTCTCCTACGGCAAGCTGATGCCGAAGATGGAAGGTGGCATTCTCTACGAGCACGGCCACCGCATGGTCGCGACGACGGTCGGCCTGTTCACCATCGTGCTGCTCGTATGGATTTTTCGTGCGGAGCACCGCTCATGGATGCGTCCGCTGGCCGTTGCCGCGTTGATCGCCGTGATCGTACAAGGAGTGCTGGGAGGACTCACGGTGCTACTGCTCCTGCCGTGGTGGATTTCCTCGTCGCACGCGACTCTGGCGCAGCTCTTTTTCTCGACGACGGTGGTGATCGCGCTGTTCACGTCGCGGCAATGGTTTAGAAGGCCGTCGGTGGTTCCGGAGGATGACGAAAATCCGCTTCGGGGCCTGTCGCTCGCGGCCCCGATATTCGTCCTCGGCCAGTTGTTTTTGGGTGCGGCCGTGAGGCACAAGGCGATTGGCGCGATCTACCATATCTGCGGAGCGCCTCTTGTCACCTGCGTGGTACTTTGGGTTTCCATGCGCATCCTGTTGCACTACGGGCGGAATCGCGAGTTGCGGACGTGCGCCGTCGCCCTGATCACAATCACCCTGACCCAGGTCTTTCTGGGGATTGCGGCCTACATGACCCGTATCGCCTATGCCGACGCGGTGCAGCCCATGCCGCTGATGGTAACCTTCACCGTTCTGCATGTGGCCGTCGGCGCACTCACGCTGGCGGCGAGCGTGGTTCTGGCGATTCTGGTGCGACGCAACCTGGGCGAGCGCGTTACCCTGCCGGAGTTGACCGCCGACGCGGCATCGGCCTGATTTGCAATGCGCCATTACATCGAACTGACGAAACCGCGCATTACCTGGCTCATCCTGATGAGCACGGGCGTCGGGTATTTCTTCGGTCTGGATCGAACGAAACCGTTCGATTGGGCGCTTCTTGTGCACACGCTGGCCGGTACCGGTCTGATTGCCTCGGGAACGGCCGCGCTGAATCAGTGGTGGGAACGGGAGTCGGACGCGCTGATGCGGCGTACCGCGTCGCGCCCGCTGCCGATGGGCCTCCTCACCGCGAACCGGGCGATGTGGTTCGGAATAGCGCTGGCGGCCGCGGGAGCGGCGGAACTGGCGATAGGCGTTAATCTGCTGGCTGCTTTGCTGGGCGCCATCACGCTGATCGCCTATCTTTTTGTGTACACGCCGATGAAATCGCGGACGCAACTGGCTACCGTGGTGGGCGCTTTGCCTGGCGCCATGCCGCCGCTGATGGGCTACGCCGCATCGAGCGGAGTGTTGAATCGCGAGGCGTGGAGCCTGTTCTTTATCCTGTTCGTCTGGCAGTTCCCCCATTTTCTGGCGATCGCGTGGATGTACCGCGACGACTACGCGCGCGCCGGGATCAGGATGCTGCCGGTGGTCGAACCCGACGGCAAATCCACGGCGCGGCAGATTGTTCTTTATGCCACTACGCTGATCCCGATCAGCCTGTTGCCGGTGATGCTCGGTATGTCCGGCATGATCTACCTGATTGGCGCGCTGCTGTTGGGTTTTTGGTTTCTCTACACGGGAGTCAGAGTGGCTTTCGACCGAACCAACGTGCGCGCGCGGCATGTGCTGCTGGCATCGGTCATTTATCTGCCGATGATTTACGGCTTGATGGTTCTGGATCGCCCTTCTTCATGATGCGCGCCTTTCTTTGTGTTTTTTGTCTGATACTGGCCGGGTGCGCGCAGAGACCGCTTCCGGTTCTTGGCGATGTCCCGGTTTTCCAACTGACCGACCACCTCGGCCGGACCTTTTCCAGTTCCGCTCTGGCCGGACACGTCTGGGTAGCGGACTTCGTTTTCACCAATTGTGAGGGGCCGTGTCCGCGAATGAGTTCGCACATGCACGGCCTGCAAAACAAGACGGACGCTGCCGTCAGGTTGATTTCTTTCACCGTCGATCCGGCCCGGGATACGCCGCAGGCTCTTGCCGACTATGCGAAGAAGTTCGGCAACGACAGCAACCGATGGTTGTTTCTCACCGGCGATGTGGCGACGCTCAACATGCTGGATCAGGATGCGTTCAAGCTCGGGTCGATCGGAGGGCCGATCGAGCACAGCACCCGCTTCGCACTGGTCGACCGGAAGGGCCGTATTCGCGGTTATTACGGCATTTCCGATGGCGATCCCGTGGGGAAAATATCGCACGACGTCGCGAAACTCGAAAGGGAATCCTCTTGAATTTTTACGACGCGCTGCCGACCGTGAACGCCGTTCTGAATGGTACAGCGGCCTTATTGCTGATCTGGGGCCTCGTGCTGATCAAGAGCCGGAAGATCGATGCGCATCGCCGGGTGATGATAGCGGCGTTCAGCGTGTCGACGGCGTTTCTGATCGGTTATCTGGCGTCTCACGCTCACGCCGGGATCGTGTATTTCAAGGGTACGGGAATGATGCGCGCGATCTATCTGACGATCTTGTGGACCCATACGCCTTTAGCGGCGGCTGTGCCGGTGCTGGCGATTATTACGCTGAATCGCGGATTGAAAGCGCGCTACGACAAGCACCGGGCTATCGCGAAATGGACGTGGCCGATCTGGATGTACGTGAACGTGACCGGGGTGATCGTCTACCTCATGCTGTATCGGAGCGGATATCATTAAAAGTATGGCCGTCGCCGATCTGATCAGGGTCGAACAGTACCTTCACACGAGCTTCGAGTACGACGCGGAATTCGTGGAAGGGAGGATTGTCGAACGTCGCATGCCAACCTGGGCACATGGCGCAGTACAAGGTTTCCTGATAGAAGAATTGCGGATCATCGGTCGTTCGCCTGGGCCTGTTCGCAATGCCTGAACAGCGTGTCCGGACTATGTCGGACCGTTTTCGCCTACCCGATGTGTGCGTCGTCGCGGGCAGGCCGGATGGCCAGTTCGGGCGCCGTATTGTCACGCGTCCTCCACACCTGTGCGTTGAGATTCTCTCCCCTGACGACACTATGTTGGAAGCGATGGACAAAATCCGGGAATACCTGAACTTCGGCGTCGAGTGGGTATGGGTTATCGATCCTGTCTCATTGACGGGTCAGGTGCATAGCCGGACGAGCGTTGCCAACGCGGACAACAAGATATTTTCCACGAATCGTTTCAGCGTCGATCTTACCGGCGTCGAATTCTGATTTCCCCTGCGTAGCGGTCTGTGGGATAAAGGGCTATCATTGAAACAGCTATGGCAGTCGCCGAACTGGTCAGCGCCGAACAGTACCTTCACACGAGCTTCGAGCACGATGCCGAATTCGTGGAAGGGAGGATTGTCGAACGTCCCGTGCCAACTTGGGAACACGCGTTTTTGCAAACCTTTCTGGTCAGGGAATTGTGGGCAACCGACCGCCGCCTTCAGTGTTTTACGGTGACGGAACAGAGAGTCCAAACTCAGCCTGGCCGTTTTCGGGTACCCGACGTCTGTGTCGTCTCCGAAAAACCAGGGGGGCCGACGGGACGCCGCATTGTCACGCGACCGCCACACCTATGCGTCGAGATCCTTTCGCCCGAAGACGCTCCCGTGGAAACGGCTGAAAAAGTCAAGGAATATCTGGACTTTGGGGTCGAATGGGTGTGGGTTATCGATCCCGCGTCACTCTCCGGACAGGTGCATAGCCGGACCAGCGTCGCCAAGGTCGAGAACAAGATCTTTTCCACGGACTGGTTCAGCGTCGATCTCTCCGGCGTCGAATTCTGCTAACTCTCTCACGGTTGCCCGACCGCCTGTAGCCTTACCCGAATTCCATCCTTCGGCCGCAGCGTGATCAGCGGCTGAAACTCCGGTGGCCGCTGCGAAACCAACTCCATCGTGAATCGCCGGGCGATGGTGTTCAGAATGATCTGCCCTTCCGTCAGTGCAAAATGATTGCCAATGCAGATGCGCCTTCCGCCCCCGAAGGGTATATAGGCGTTGCGCGGTATCAGCGCTTCGCGCTCCGGAAGGAACCGGTCGGGATCGAAACGAAGCGGATCGGGGAAGAATCGGGCGTCGCGATGGAGCAGCCATTGAGCGACGATCACAAGTTCGTCTTTTCGCACAGGAAAGCCGCCGATTTCGGTGTCGCGTAACACGGACCGGGCAATCACGTACGCCGGAGGGAACAGCCGCATCGATTCCTTCAGAATCTGCAGCGCGAACGGCAGACCTTCGGCGCGCAACCGGTCGAAATACCACGGATGCCGCGCCAGCAGATACCATGACCAGGCGGTTGCCACGGCCGTTGTTTCATGTCCGGCGAGAAACAATGTCATCGCTTCGTCGCGCACGGCGAGATCGTCCAGATGCTGGCCTGTGTCTTCGTCGCGTGCCAGCAGCAGCATGGAGAGCAGGTCCCCCGTGTCTCCTCCTCTCGATCGGCGCTCGCGGATGAAGCCGTAAACCGTTTCATTGAGCCGGGCCAGCGCCGCGCGCGACTTTCCCATCGGCAGACGGAGAAAAGGTACGCGTATCTGGCGCATCGCCCAGGTCTGCGCAAGCGTAATGTCCTTGCCGATGGCTTCGGCCTCGTTCGGGATGTCCACGTCGAAAAGCGTGCGGCAAACGATCCCGAGCGTCAGCCGCATCATCGTTTCGACGATGTCGAAGGTTTCTCCGCCGCGCCACGAATCCGCAAGCGCGGAAGTGTGCTCCCGCATCACGTCCGCATACCTTGCCATTCGCTGGTGAGCCAGTGCCGGCGCGACCAGCCTGCGTCTCTGGCGGTGCAGTTCGCCTTCGCTGGTGAGCAGCCCGTCCCCGAAGACCGGACGCGAGATCACACGGAGGACCGGTCCCTTAACGAAGTCGTCGGCACGTTCGATGAGGACTTCGGGGATCAGTTCCGGCGAGTTGACGAGAACCATGCTGACGCGCCCGTAGTCCACCCGGCCGATGCGCGGGATCTCCCGGCCCAAACGTTCGATCATGGCGAGCCGGTCGGAGAATATCGCCCGCAGGGCCCGCAGAATGTTCACAGGACCAGATTAGCGCCCGGCGGGTCAACGGACCCCGTCTCCAATCAGGCCAACCAGTTGAGTGCCAGCGTCGCTGTCGTCGGTAATCATGATCGCGGCGGACCGCTGACCGAGCGCCGAAGGACGGAATGTGACGTCGATCGTGCACGAGGCGTATACCGCGAGGGTCGCGGGACCGAGCGGGCAGTTATCGGTCTGCGCGAAATCACCGGCACCCGCCCCGACGATGGCGATGCGTCCGATCATAACGGGACCAGAGGCGGTATTCGTCACCGAAATCGGCCGGGTGGCGCTGCTCACACCTATCGGTTCTGCAGCGAAACCGGCAGACAAAGGCAGGGTCGAGAGGGGCGAGGGGCGAAGCAGAAAATTGAACGCCGCTGTAACCGAAGGCGCGAAGGGAAGCTCGCCCAGATCGCACATGTGCCCGCAGTTCGCATAAATTACATTGACCGGGCTGAGCGATGGACTTACTTCACGGTAGCGATCCATCGGTTCCACGCTGTTCCCACCCGCGCCCGAATTCCAGGTTGGCTCGACCAGAGTATCCGTTTCCCCAAACTGCATCATCAGGGGCTGGGCCAGGAACTCATAATTCGCCTGAGTAATGTTCGAGTTGGGGCTGGCATTCAGCGCCGCGTCCTGAGATCTTACGGTCGCAACGGAATCGGCGTTCAGAAGATGGTACAAACCGGACGGACCCATGGCGTTGGTGTGGTCGATCATGGCGTTACCAACGGGCACGCCGAAAACCATTGCCGGCCAGGCCGCGACGGTGCGGTAGCCTCCGGGCGGTCTGCGCGGCGACGTCGGGCAGGAGGCGGCGTAGAGTGCGTCGGATGTCTGGCCTACCCACCAGGAAGTGGTCCCTCCCGCACTCGGTCCGTAGTTTCCGACGATGCTCCAGTTGCCGCCGAAAGAAGCCTGGTTAGCCAACGCGTACCAGACCGCGCACTTGGGGGACTGCCAACCGAACGCTGGAAACGTATTCACGCCGGGCTCGGTGGCCAGCAGTGAGTCAACTTCGATGATGCCGATGCCCTTGCCGCCCACCGGGTTGAGCGTATCGAGATATAGCTGAATCAGAGCCACAGGAGAGTATGACGTGAAGCCCTGGCCAAAGCAACTCTCCGGTTCTCCGCCGCTGAAGCCCCCTCCGTGCCAGCAGAAGATCCAATACAGGTTTTCAGGGCGCTCGTGGGGGAAAAACAGGGACATACATGCCCTTTGCCCCGGGGCATTGGTACACGGATGACGGGTATCGAAGTTGATTTGATAAAGACAATCTACGCTGGCGGTCGTTGTCGCTCCCTGCGTCCAGCCGCTGCCTGGAATGGGCGCGGGCGCAAGGCTGCCGGCAGCTGCAGGGCAATCGGCCGGACACCCGATAGACGGGCTGTCGTAGTTGCATTTGCCGAAAACGGACGATGAAAGGGTGAATAAGAAGGCTGAGAAAATCAGGAATCGGACCATAGGTCCGTGGCCCCGATTCCGGAGCGCGGCGGCCCCAGGTGAAACGATTGTTGTCCTCATGGTGATTGAATTATGTCATAGTACTAGAACAAAAGAACTAGTACCTGCGTTAGGCTGATGTATTATTAGGCACGGTTCCTCTTTTGTGTTTTGCACCACCTATACCGCCGGGGTTGTCCCCGACGCATCGGGTTATCCTGAAGGCGATGCCGGAATTCCTGGAGTCGTCCCCTTCAAGGGTCGCAGTATTTGGTCTGGGTTATGTGGGTTCGGTGACCGCCGCTTGCTTTGCGCGCGTTGGACACAAAGTCATCGGAGTCGACAGTGACGAACGTAAAGTGCTTTCCCTGAATGCGGGAAAAGCGCCGTTTTTCGAGCCTGGTCTCGAAGAGATTGTCGCGAATTGCGTTGCTTCAGGCGGGCTTTCGGCCACGATTTCGCAGGAGGAAGCTCTGGCGGCGGCCGATGTGGCGATGGTTTGCGTCGGCACGCCTTCAGAACGCAACGGCAATCTGGGGCTGGACCAGCTGCGCCGGGTCTGCGAGGGAATTGCGGCGGCTTCGGCGGATCGCACCGTGCCTCTGATCGTAGCAATCCGAAGCACCGTGTTTCCGGGCACGTGCGACGAAGTAGTGATTCCGATTTTCCGCGCTTGCACCGCGATAACGGTAGTCTCCAACCCGGAATTTCTGCGCGAGGGCTGCGCCGTCGACGATTTCCTTTTCCCTTCGCTGCTGGTCGTGGGTGGACACGATGACGATGCGGTGAAGCGTGTTGCCGGATTGTACGCGAGCCTGGGCGCGAGCGCGTGTCTTGTGTCCCTGCGGACTGCGGAAATGATCAAGTACGCCTGCAACGCGTTTCATGCGGTAAAGATCGCCTTCGCGAATGAAATCGGCGCTCTGAGCGAGGCGCTGGGCGTGGACGGACAAGAGGTGATGTCCACTCTTTGCCAGGACGTGAAGCTGAACGCCTCGAAGGCATATCTCAAGCCCGGCTTCGCTTTTGGCGGATCCTGTTTGCCTAAGGATCTGCGCGCGATCGGATACCGCGCCAACCGTTTGGACGTGAAGGTTCCGTTGCTCGATTCGGCGTTGCCCAGTAACCGCGAACATCTCTATCGCGCGATAAGTGCGGTGCTCGATTCGGGCGGCAAAAGGATCGGGATCGTCGGGCTGACGTTCAAGGAAAACACCGACGATCTTCGGGAAAGTCCGGTGATCGGGATGGTGGAGCATCTGATCGGGAAGGGGATCGATCTGCGGATTTACGATCCGCATGTGAGCCTCGACGTCGTCTACGGCAGCAACAGGAACTTCCTGCTGAACGCGATTCCTCACATCGGCCGGTTGCTCGATCCGAAACTGGAATACCTGCTCGCCTGGGCCGATCAGCTGGTCGTGACCCAGAAGCTGGATGCCGGGACTGCGGAAAGCATCAGGCGCAGCGGGCTTCCGGTCATCGATGTGGCGGGTAGTGGCATGGCGCGGGCGGGCGCGGGGATGGCGGTTTAGGGAGGGCGCACAGTAACACGTCGGCGACCTCGCGGGAGATCTTTTTTCGGACGGAAGCGAACCGGGGCACCCGTCGGCATGCCGAACCGCCTGCTTTACACGCAGGAGGTCCGGGGTTCGAGTCCCTNNAGTCCCTGCGCGCCCACCATTTATTTCAATACCTTACGGCGCCTTTGCGCTTTCAAAGAATCGACTCTTGGGTACACGGCCTCCTGCTTTTTCTGCGAATTTCGCTGGTGTTCCAAGAGTCACCGCAGGTCCAATAGCGGGGAAAGTGCGCGTGGGACTTCGGTGCAATGCGATGGCACGTCGCGATTCAGCTCGTGTGCTGGGTAGGTGGTCTACTCGTTTGGGATTCGGGCGACGTCAATAGACACGGAAGATATCCCTGGAGCCGTCGAGTCTGTTTTGTGTCGAAGTTAGGGGGGACAGTGACAACTTGACAACATCAGGGCCTTGTTCTGGCGATGGAAGCAGGCGGAGTCCGCGCCGGGAATCTGGTCAGGCCCCAGATGAACGTGACGACCGAGGCAAGGAGCAGAGTCAGGCCAGCCGCTTGCGGTCGGCTAGGCTTGATGGCGTCGTACCAGGATTGCTGGCTGGCGACATAGTCGCAGAGCTTTGGAAAGTCGACTCTGATTTCCGACGGCTTCAACTGATCGCCAGTGGCAAATGACTGGCCGCTGAGCTGCGCAAGGTCGAGGGCCATTTGCTTCCAGCTCTGTTCGGTGCAAAGGGGATTATGGAGCTGATGAACGAGCACGGATTGGCGCGAAGCACGGTCGAGTTGAAGAGCCACAGCACATGGAGCGGAGGAGAGATTAAAGACGCGTGGAATTCGCGCCAGTTGTGGAGAGCTCAAGGTAGCGTTACGGAGCTCGGCCAGAATCGCTCCATATGCCCAGAATGACCGGGAGTCGGTTTTTGCGACCATAAGGTCCACCAGTTTCCCTGACAACGAGTCAGCCACTTTGGCGCTCACCTTGATACCCAATGCGCTCATCGCAGGTGCTCGCCGGACTAGATTCTGGTCAGTATCGCTGACAATGATGTCCAGCAATTTCTTCGACAGCGCGTCGGCTGTGTCAGTACTGACTTGGCCGCCCAAGGCACCTACACCGGACGCCAGTATATTGAGGACTTCTCCGGAGTTTTCGAAGGCCAACTCGCTTACCAGTTTCGTCGCCGCGTCGTCGATCTTTCGGGCGGCCACCCTGCTTCCCAATGCACCCAGCCCGGAAGCCATCGCTTCAAGAGTGTCAGCATCATCCACATCCATCCGACCCACCAATATCGAGGCCGCCGTATCGATTCTATCGGCGCCCACCTTGTCGCCCAATTTTCCCAAGGCGGAGGCCAGCACTTCGAGGTGATCATAGTCGGCTCCTGGCACGCCCATCAGATTCACCAGTCTCGTCGCTGCAATGTCGATATTATCGGCGCTAACTTTGTTTCCAAGCGCGCCCAGCGTGGACGCCAGATTAAGGAGACTCTTGGGGTACTTTTCATCAGCCATCAGGCGCACCAGTGTCGCCGCCGCCGCATTGATGTTGTCGGCGTTGACTCTGCTTCCCAAGGCACGCAGCCCGGAGGCCATCGCTGGGAAGCCAATACCGACGTGCGCGCCGCCCATCAGATTCACCAGTCTCGTCGCTGCAACGTCGATATTATCGGCGCTTACTTTGTTTCCAAGCGCGCCCAGCGCGGATGCTCGCAACCCGACGTCAGTTTCGTCGCTCCTGGTGATCGGCTCAACGATCCTGGCAGCCGCAGCATCAATCGTCGTGGCCGGTATCTTGCTCTCGAACGAGTGCAAGGCAGAAGCCAAATTACGAAGCTTGTAGGCTTGTGGTTTCGCGGCTATTTGGGCCAATAGTCTCCCGGCCAACACACCGGCTTGGCGAGTGCTCACCTTCTGTCCCAGCCCATCCAGTTCCGGGAGCAGTTTGTCGGTGTCGCTGCTTCCGAAGTCATCGCCGGTTATCCAGCTTACGACTTTCTCAGCCAGCATGTCGGCGTCAGAGACCGGCAGAAGTGAAGGGATTGCCCAGTCCCGAATGAACGGCGTAGAGACAGACATCCTCGTCCCTGAACGCGCCAGGGCGGGACTGATCGAACCATAGAAAAGCCTGAGGATATCTTTGGAGTCAACTTGGCCAAGAGCTATCTTCATCCCGTCAATGTGAGCTGTTAGACGATCCGAGTTAGATGGGCTTTGGAATCCGAGCTGAAGAAAGTGCTGGCGGGATGACAGGCTTGTGCGTGCAAGCCGCTGCAGCGCCTCTGCTTCCGCGTCGGACAGGCCCTTCGTGGGGCTGAAATCACTAAACAGGTCGCTCGCCTGTTGCTCATTCGCCGCTTCTTCAATTCTGTTCCAGGCGATGTAAGTACCAGCCGCAGCAAAAAGCAAATAGGCGGAGACGCTAAAAAGAACCCATGGAGCCGCGGGGCCGAAGCGCAGACCACGGAGAAGCCTGGCGCGAAGATAACGCGCAAGTGGAATAGGACCAGCCAGCCTGCGCGGTTTGTCCCACCAGGGCGCAGCGACAAAACGGCGAAATTCCTCCTGGACTTCCCATTGTTCAGGCAACTGGCGACGGACGATAGCGCGGACCGGCGCGGCAAGATAATCGTGGTCAAGACGCCACAGGAGCGCTCCATCCGGGGACATAACACGGCGAACGAAGTCCGCGCGTTGCAGACCTTCGAGTGCTTCTTTCACGCGGGCTAAGCGCTCCAGGGGAATCTGTTCCAGGAGCTGAGGCTCGGCAATTGGCGTCGTCGAACTGCCTTCAGGCGTAACAAGGCGGTCGAGCAGGGAGAAGATGGTCGACGACAGGAGTTTGTTGCCCGAAACGCGGCGAACCTCATCCTCGAGATAGCTGGAGACAAGACCATCGAGACCGCCGATGCGATGGTACGCGGTTCTTGTCAGGCCGTCACGCAGTTTCTCCAGACCGAGGATCGCAAACCGCATCTGGACTGGAAGGATTCCGTCGCCGGCGAGGTCGCTACAGAACTCGGCACGTAGTTCGAACCAGCCGTTCTCGGGGCTCTGCACAATTTCGGGGGGGATAATGCGCGAGACTTCGGCCTCGACGACGTTGCGACCAAGACGGCCAAGGAAGAACTCCTCAGCCTCATCGAACAGGACAGGACGTTTTCCCCACTCGACATCACGCCGGGTGACGTAGACGCAACGCACGCGGTGATCGCGGACGGCGGCGTTAAGAATTCGGAAAAAGCCGTTTCGAGACTCGAGTTGTCCGCGGGAGATCACCTGAGCGGTCGGGGAAATGAGCTTGCTTGCATGCTCGATCTGGAACTCGTCGAACTGATCGAGAATAACGACGCCACGAAATGAATTGAGGGAATCCTCCAGGGCGTTGAGGCACTCTTCCCTGGATTCTATTCCGAGTTCCTTCAGCAAGGCGAGCGCAGGCCCTTGTTCCCAGTCGCCACGCCAGGCGTTAACGTAAATGGTACCGATTTGTCTGTTCTTGAGCGCGGGAAGGATCGCCTTTCGAAGGAGCACCGACTTACCGACGCCCGAGTCGCCATTCAGCCAAACCTGTTGGGAACTGAGGATCAGGTTGATCAGGTTCTCGGCATCTTCGTCGCGGCCGACGAAAGACTGCTTGATTCTCTCCAGCGCACCGATATCGCTGAGACTGGGAGGCGGGTCGCGAACGACCAAGACGCGATGCAGACAGAGAAGCGCGCCAACTCCAGGAACGACCAACGCTAGGGTTAACAGGGTTACGTATAGCGGCTCAGGCTGGGCAGGGAATCCTGGCCCGTTCGTTGCCCAGATGCCTCCGCCCAGCCACAGACTGAAGAAGCCGAGCGATCGGATCGGCCATTTGGCGATCGGGTCGTAAATGGTGTCATACATCCTGTCCCACAGCTTCGGGCCTTCCGCCATGCGACGTAGTATACAAGAGTCGACGACCCGGCAAACTCAAGCCGACACTCACGACACTCACGCCTTGCGCATAGTCGGTTATCCATTCCGCAGTAGCCATAGGACCCATTCCTCGAAGTCTGCCAACCAGTTGGAACGTTGGAAGAAACAAGAGATTGGTCCGGACGAAATTGGGCAGAACCAGCCCTTCAAGCCGTTCGATTCCCGTAGCTCCGGCAAGTTCCGGGCCGGGGCCAACGTGCAACGGTTTGCCGCATCGGTGGCAAGGCCGACATTGGATTCTGCGGTCTCCGCACTTCGAGTGGTCCAAAAGTGTTCCAAAANNGAGTCCCTGCGCGCCCACCATTTTTTCCTGAGATTACAGAGCCTTCGATTCCCCGCAAATCGGCTCTCGGTACGCGGCCGTCTGCTTTTCCGGGAGAGACCGGGGCTTTCACACAGGGCATCTGCGGGCGGTGATTCGCGCCGCAACTGCCTCCAGCGTCCCGCGCGGCGATTGAGTTCGACCGCCGGGTTCGATATGCTGACGTTCGATGAGTACGCATCCGACCGCGACCCAGGAGGGCAACGTCCGCCTGGCGAGCCCGAATCCTGCGCCTGTTCCCGGCGCGGCTCTCATCCTGGTTTCGCTGTTGTGCGCCGGGCAATCGGCTGTTGCGCTTCAGGCTCCGCATCTGACCGGCCCGCAACTGGTCAATCAGGGCAGGCTCGAAGAAGCCCTGGCGGAATTTCGCAGCGGCGTGGAAGCGGCGCCAAAGTCGGTGGCGGCAAATAACGGAGTGGGCGTCGTACTGGATCTGATGGGCCGTTATGCCGAGGCTCAGCCCTACTTCACTCAGGCAATCAAAGTGGCGTCAAAGCCTCTGGACCGCGCATTGGCGCAGCGCGCCATGGCGATCGCGCATGGATTCGCCGGCGACTGCAAAGGCGCGGAGAAGTACGAGAACGACGCGTACGATTTCTATCTGGCGACCCAGGATTTCGTCAACGCCGGAGAGGTTGCGGACGAAATGGGGCGCCTGTGCCTTGACGCCGGCGACCTGAACCGCGCTTACGACTGGTACCAGAAGGGCCACGACACGGGCCTGCAGGAACCAAACCTCTCGCGGGAACGCCAGGATCTTTGGGAGTTCCGCTGGGCGCACGCGCGCGCGCGCATCGCGGTGCGCCGGGGAAAGACGGATCAGGCGCGCAAGCTGGTAGCCGAGGCCCGGGCGATCGTCGATAAGGGGAAGATTCCCGAGCAGGAAGAGTATTTTCCCTATCTCGCCGGCTACGTGGAATTCTACGCCGGCGATTACCAGGCGGCACTGGCGGACCTGAACAGAGCCAACACCGCCGACCCTTTCATTCGCTGCCTGCTCGCGCAGACTTACGAAAAACTGGGCGACCGGGACCGCGCCCTTGAGTTCTATCGGAAAGCCGCCGGCGCGACCGCTCACAGCGTGCCGGCGGCCTATGCCCAGCCATTCGCCAAGAGAAAACTCGAACAATATCTGCGACCGGTTAATTAATTGACAATGAAACCAGGCCCCACGGAAACAGTCAGCGAGTTTCCCAGTCGGTGCGAAAGGTCTGGTCGAGATCCAGCTTCCCCGCCTGCCTGAAAGTGAAGACGTCTCCCTCCGCCAGTTTCAGACTGACGGGCGTTTCCGCACCGTCGTGCTCCAGCGTGTCGAAGCGAATCCCCAGCATCCAGCGCGCGCCGGGACCAGGGAACTGTTCGATCCGCAGTATCCGGCCGTGAACGACATCGTTTGCCCGCGCAATGACGTCGCGCGCGGCGTCGCGAACGTCTTCCAGGACCAAGCCATCCACCAGATCCCCGGCTGCGGCCGTGTCCGAATGAATGGGCGAGGTGAGCGCAATATGAAAAAGGAGGCCCGGCGGCGTCGACGGTTGGGAAAAATGGCGTGGAGCAGCCGAGCCGGGCATCGTGGCGGGCGGCGCTTCCGCGTCGTCCCCGTAATGGATTGTGGATTCACCAGTGTACTCGCGGCATTGTGAGTAACGGGTTTCGTTCACCGACTCGCTGCCGTTACTGTAGAGAATATCCATGGTGGCGACCCATGGCAGCAGAAACTCCCCGTTGCCTATCTTCACGATGTGATAATCCATAGCATCTTCGATGCGACAGGTGGATTCATCAGACGGAAACTGATCCGCCACGATGGTGAGGCGCTTGAGTTCGGCGCCTTCCGGGTCCACGCGAAACGATCCATGGTACGCGACAGTTCTGGCTGCGCCGCCGCGGCTGTGATAAGTGAAATGGCTCCGAGCAATCGGCATTTCGAAGGTGAACAGCGACGGGCCCGAAAACGAGACGACATCCGCCTCTCCGGCAAAGACGCTGGTAAGGAAGGCGGTGAATTCGCCGTTCCCGAGCGCACCCGACGCGACAAGTTCGTCGACCCGCGTGGTTTCAAACCGCTTGGCGCCGGCCCACGAAAAAGTCTCCTCGCCCTCAAGCACGGCAACATCGAGGCGCAGGCGATCCCGCCAAACGAGAACGCCCGGAGACATGATCTGCTTTCGCGCCGCGATCATTGCCGCACAATTTGGCGGTAACGCCCCGTAGAGCGGCAGATACTGGGCGCGTTCGACGGTTTGCACGCAGGTGTAACGGGGCGCACGGCGGATCGCATCGAGAATCTTCGCTTGAACCTGGCGGAAGAGTTCGGCGCCGTCGGGGTCCGCGATGGCAACCGCGGCGCACGCCGCGCACAATGCAGCGCAAATTCCGATCCGATCCTTCATCTACGTTCAGTTTAAGTCGCCACGATTCGGGAGGCGGCTGGCCCAGCGCGATAGAATCGCACGAGGAGAGCGAATGATCGCGATTGCGCTGTTACTTCTTCTGATCCCCCTGCAGTTGTTCTCGCAGCAAACGTCGTCTCAGCAGTTGTTCCGCAACAACTGCGCGGCATGCCACGGCGAAGACGCGCGGGGAACGGCAAAAGGGCCGGGACTGACGATGAACCGCCGTGTCGCGGAGCAATCCGCCGCACAGTTGCGCGCGTTTCTGGAGCATGGCAACGCGGCTGCGGGCATGCCCTCGTTCGCGGACCTGCCCGCCTCCGATCTGAATGCGCTGGCCGGCTACCTGCGCAGCCTCAACGTGGAAACCATTCTCGGGCCGATTCCCGCCGTCGATTCCACGCGAAAGATTACCTTTGGTCCGCCACAGCCTGGCGACTGGCTGTCTTACAACGGAAACGACTCCGGGAATCGCTATAGTGCTCTCAAACAGATCACCCGCGCCAACGTCTCCACGTTGAAGTTGAAATGGGTCTTTCCGATCGATTACTTTGGACTCGAAACCACGCCGCTTGCCGCCGACGGTGTGCTCTATGTGACCGGACCCAATCAGGTCTACGCGCTCGACGCGCTGACGGGCGAGGCCCTCTGGCACTACTCGCGCCCGGCCACTCCCGGCATGCTCGGTGACGCGAAGCTCGGCACGAACCGAGGCGTGGCGATCCTGCGCGACAGGGTTTTCTTCGTCACCGACAACGCGCATCTGCTTGCGTTGGACCGTGCCACCGGCAAGTTGATCTGGGAGACTCCGCTGGCGCCCGATACCTCGCAACCGTACGCAGGCACGATGGTGCCGCTGGTTGTGGACGACAAAGTGATCGCAGGCGTGACGGGGGCCGACCATGGCATTCGAGGCTTCGTCGCGGCCTTCAGCGCAGAAACCGGCGCGCTGGCCTGGCGGCATTGGACCGTTCCGCGACAAGGAGATCCAGGCATCGAAACATGGCGAGGGAAGGAACCCGTCGCCGGTGGCGGCTCCACGTGGCTGACCGGATCTTACGACGCCGCTTCCGATACGCTCTACTGGGCGACGGGCAATCCTTATCCCGATGGCGACGACCGCGACCGTCCGGGCGACAACCTTTATACGGACTGCGTCCTCGCGCTCAATCCAAAGAACGGCGGTCTCAAATGGTATTACCAGTTCACGCCTCACGATCTGAAGGATCGCGACGCAACCGAACCCAACGTGCTGGTCGACGCGGTTTTTAAAGGCGCGCCGGCAAAGCTGCTGTTTCATGCTGATCGCAACGGCTTTTTCTATGTGCTCGACCGGACGACGGGCGAAGTGCTGCTGGCAAAATCGTTCCTGCGCCGCAACGACTGGGCGTCGGAGATCGCGGCTAACGGCAAGCCTGTGGTGAAGGATCCGCGCGGATGCCCAAGCGACGCCGCGAACTGGGATTCGACCGCCTTTTCTCCCGAGACGAACCTTTACTACTTCATGGCGCTCGAAGAGTGCACCGGCAAGCCGACGGGCTACCCGGATCAGACAGGCCAACGCTTTTTGCGTGCGGTCAACATCGAGACCGGCGAGATCGCGTGGGAAGTTGCGCAATCCGGCGCCGCGCGCGCGAAGACGTGGAGTGGCGTTCTGGCCACGGCCGGAGGATTGATTTTCTACGGCCAGCCGAACGGAGGCTTCGCGGCGGTCGATCAACGGGACGGCAAGACGCTTTGGCAGTTTCCGACGAATGCGCGCATGAAGGCTTCGCCGATCACGTTCACGTTTGGCGGAAATCAGTACGTTGCCGTCGCGGCCGGGCCGAATATTCTTTGTTTCGGGCTTTAAGTCCGAAAGTGCTGCACGGCATCAAGGGCCTGTCCTGGACAGTAGTTGTTTCACGCAAGATCCGCTATTCCGCGCAATTTACACGAGCCATACAGCGCATTTATTCTGACGGATTTCGGAACGGATTGCAATCGAACCTTTTGACCGGGCAGATATCGATTTTCCATGCATTTTTAGGTTTCAAACTGGTTTCATCGGAGCTATACTCTTATACGACAGGGGTATAGTTCCGATGAGGAACGAAGGGGGCGTCACTAAAATGAGGAATCTGCAAGTTGGAATTTTCGTGGCGGCTTTGGCCGCCACTCGCGTTTTGGCGCAGGATATTTCCGGCACAATTGAAGGGAGCGTATTAGATAAATCTCAGGGTGCAATCGCCAAGGCCAGGGTTACCGTCACGAACGTCGATCGGAACCAGACGGTCCGGCAGATTACGACGGACGCAAACGGCATCTTCAACGCGCCGTTGATCCAGATCGGCAACTATACGGTGAAAGTGGAGGCCTCCGGATTTAAGACCGAGACGGTCTCCGGCATCGTCCTGAACGTTAATGACGACCTGAAGCTGAACGTGTCTCTGCAGGTCGGGCAGGTCAGCGAAAGTATCGACGTAAAAGAGGATGCAATTCAGGTCGAGCTTTCCTCCGTGACGAACGCGAGCGTCGTGACCGCGGTTCAGGTCAATCAATTGCCTCTGAGTACACGCAACTACGAGCAGTTGGTGGCGCTTTCGCCCGGCGTCACCGCCAACACGACGGACGAATTGTACATCGGCAACTCAGCCCCATCCGGGACCGCCGCGACGCTGCCGTTTTCCGTGAACGGAAACCGCAACTCGGCGAATAACTGGACGGTCGACGGCGCAGACAACGTTGACCGCGGCAGCAACCAGACGCTGATGACTTTCCCCAGCGTCGATTCCATCGCCGAGTTTAAAGTGGAACGCAGCCAGTATTCGGCCGATACAGGCCGCGCCGGCGGCGCGCAGATCACCGTTGTCACGAAGAGCGGCGGCAGTCAGTTTCACGGCGACCTGTACGAGTTCAACCGCAACGATTGGTTTTCCGCCAACAACTGGATCAACAACGCAAACAGGGTCAACGTCGTGAACGGTGTGGCGAAGGTTCCACCACTGCGCTGGAACGATTTTGGCGGCACGGTGGGAGGTCCGGTCAAAGGACATCTGCTCAACCACAACAGCCAGGCCGCCACGTTTTTCTTCTTCTCGGAAGAAGCCAGAAAGATCATCACCTATACGAATTTTCAGCCGACGATTCCTACGGCGGGAATGATTACCGGCACGTTCCCTACGCCCGTTTGCCTGACGAACAGCAGTCCGTGCACCAGCACAACGACTACAATCGCGCCAAGCCTGATCAATCAGTATGCGGCTGAGTACATCAAAGACATTTTCGCGAAACTTCCGCTGAATGCGAGCAGCACGACCGCGGGCATTTTCCCTGAACGAAACCTCTATAACAGCGACCAGCAGATTCTTCGTCTGGACCACAGTTTCACCGACAGATCGTCGCTCTGGTTTAAGCTCGAAATCGACAGCATTCCGACCACGGAACCCGGCGGACTCTTCACCGGCTCGACTATCCCGAACGGCGCCACCACGAATACGAATTCGCCCGGCCGCGCCTACGTGCTGCACTATCAGTACACGATTCGCCCGACTATTTTCAACGAAGTTGGATTCAATTACAACAACAGCGCGATCCATGCGACACCGGTGGGCCTGACGGCGAAAGCGAACAGCCCGGATATCAACGTTCCGGAACCCTATGCGAATCCGGAAGGCGTGGTCCCGACGGTCGCGATCACCAGCGGCAGCAGCGTTGTCGGCTACGGCCCCTACAACGAATTCAATAAGAACTTTACCTGGTTCGATACCGTCAGCTGGCAGCTGGGCCGTCACTCGGTGAAGTTCGGCTTTAACACGAACCGGTATAACAAGACGGAGAATGCGGCCAGCGGACAGGGTTCGTTCTCGTTCACCAGCACCGGCGCGCCGACCGGAACTTCTTCGTTTACGCAATCGTTCGCCAACTTCCTGCTGGGCAATGTTTCAAGCTTTACTCAGCCTTCCATGGACGTGACGCCGAATCTCTGGGCGTGGCAATCGGAGGCGTTCGTTCAGGACGATTACCGCCTGAGCCGGAACCTGACGGTGTCCCTTGGCGTGCGATGGTCGTATTTCGGACAGCCCGTCGATCACGCCGGCCTGCTGACGAGCTTCGATCCGTCCCTGTATTCCGCCGCCACCGCCGCGAAGATCGACCCGACGAGCGGCAACATCATCGCCAGTTCCGTTACGCTTCCGTATACGGACGGAATCATCATCGCGGGAAAGAATTCGCCTTTCGGCAAACAGATCGCGCCGAACAACTGGCACGATTTCGCACCCCGTATCGGTTTAGCCTGGGACCCGTTTGGCAACGGCAAGACTTCCATCCGAACCGGCTACGGGATCTATTACGATTCGAGCCTGTTCGGCACGTACGAACAATCCATCTTTCAGAATCCGCCGTATGTGCAGAGCGCGACTTACTCCAACGCTTCGTTCAGCAACATTACGTCGGGCACGCCTCCCGGAACGGTTTCCACCGTGTATGCGCGTGCGACCCAGCTCCCTAATGACGTTCCCTACGTGCAGCATTTCAGCATGACGATCCAGCGGCAACTGCCCATGAACTCGATTTTCGAAGTGGGCTACTCCGGCTCGAAGGGCACGCATCTGATCGGAATTGTAGATATCAATCAGGCCGCACCCGGCGTCGCGCTGGCCGCTGGTCTGCATACCGCAAACGGCAATACGATCTTTACTTCGACGGACGATCCGCGCATTAATGCCGCTCGGCCATTTCTGGGATACAACGCGATTAACGCCATCGAATCGGCCTTCGACTCCAACTACAATTCGCTCGAAACCAGTCTCGCGAAGCGATTCGGGCTGAATGGAATTCTCTCATTTGCCTTTACGTGGTCGAAGAACCTGACCGACAACGCGTCGGATCGGTCGAATGCGCCGCAGAACAGCTACAACTACCATGAAGGCGAATATGGTCCGGCGACGCTGGATCGCCAGAAGGTTGTGTCGGCGAACTATGTTTACACGCTTCCGATATTCCGGGATGCGAAAGGTCCCGTGGCGTTTATTGCCAAAGGCTGGCAGCTTTCCGGGATTCTGAGCTTCTATTCGGGATCGCCATTCACCGTCACCACTTCAAGCGTAGACCCGGCGGGCCTTGGCCTGTTGGGCAACAGCGCGGCCAGTTCGCGTCCCGATATGATTTGCGATCCGAACGCGAATGCGCCGCACACGATCCTGGAGTGGTTCAACACGTCTTGTTTCACGCCGACACCTCAGGGCCAGATCCGTCCCGGCAACGCCGGCCGTGGTGTGGTTCGCGGACCGGGTTACGAAAACTGGGATGCGAGCCTCGCCAAGACGTTCAGCATGAAGGAAAGGTACAAACTGCAGTTCAGGGCCGAGGCTCTGAACGCGACCAACCACCCGAACCCGAACGGCTTCGGCAGCACCAACATCACCAGTTCGTTGTTCGGGCAGATCACAAGCTACCGCGCGGCGCGGCGCATGCAACTGGGTTTGAAGCTTGAGTTCTGAGCGCCATGGGGCGTGCCGTGTAGAGCAGGTGGTTCCGCGGACGTCGGCCGTACTGACAAACTTGCCAATAATGTTGCCGTGAGAACATCGAGGTCCGCGGTCATGCCAACCCGTAACGTAAACCTCACAGATCACTTTGATCGCTTCATCGAGACTGGCATTACGTCCGGTCCCTTCAGCAACGCCCCCGAAGTTGTGCGAGAAGGTCTCCGGCTCCTGGAACAACGCGAACAAGAAGACAAGGTCAAGCTTGAATGGCTACGCGCTGCCGCCAGGGAAGGCTTCGACTCCATCGACCGGGGCGAAGGCACCGAGTTCGAGTCGGTGGAGAATCTGGAAGCCTACATCCACCAAATCGGAGAGGAAGTCTCAGCGGAGATAGCAGCCGAGCGCGCGGGTGCCTGACAAAGGTGGCCGCCTTAAGGCCATTCTTTCGCCGGAAGCCCGCAGTGATATTCGCGAGGCCCTGAGGTGGAGCGAAAAGAAGTTCGGCCATGACGCCAGATTGCGTTATAAGGCCCCGATCGTCCAGGCTCTCAGGGACATAGAGGCGGACCCTCTCCGTCCCGGTTCTTCCGCGAGGGCGGAGATTATGATCGAAGGAGTTCGAACGTGCCACATTAGTCTCAGTCGCGACCGCGCGAGGACTACCGCCGCCTTGATAACGGCAACAACGTGATCGAAAATGGCGCATACTTCGCGACGACGCGACCTGTTCTCCACCTTCCCGAAAGTTGCCGCCGTGAGGAACGGTGACGTTGCTGGTCACTGACTCACCATCCTACTTCCCCGCTTCCGTATTGTCACGAACTTCGCCATCGGCATGGATTGTTTGAGCACGCCTTCGTTCAGATACACCATGTGGCCCGATTCACTCTGCGGAATCGGCAGATGGCCCATCTCGAACATGCCTTCGACAAACGGCGTTGCCAGATCGAAACACCGCCGGAAACGCGCAGGTTGGCTCTCAGCAGATATTCGACAGGCAGCCCGGTGTAGTTGTGGAGCTTCATGGCGATGGCCTTTTGCTGCGCCTCGGTCAACAAAGAGCCCCGCGGCAACGCCGACGCATACTCGCCCAGAGCAAAGCTCTCCACCTCAGGCAGAAACGGCTCGAGCGCGGCGGGCTGCGACGGTAGCTTGTGATGATAATACGCCGTAGCCGCGTAAGTCGGCAAGGCGAGAACGTACGGCTCGTCGATGCCGGGGTTCCGGCGCGGACCATCGGCCGAGTTGTCGAAATTGAGAATCGCCGATAGCAGAACGCCGCAGCGGCCCGATGTCGCACGTCTTCCTGCGATAACCTTATGACTGTTTCACCTTGCAGGAGCAGATATGCCATCGGATACCTCCGAACAGTTTTCCCGGCGAGCGCTGCTGGCCGGAGCGGGTTTGTTGCTGAGCGGTCCGCTGCCGGCGTCCGCGGCCCCGGGCAAGCTCAAAGTCGCGATCTTTTCCAAGCACCTTCAGTTCGTTCAGGGGGAAGAACTGGCGCGCACCGCCGCCGAACTCGGATTCGACGCTGTCGACATCACAGTGCGTAAGGGTGGACACATCGAACCGGAACGCACGCGGCAGGAACTGCCGGGCCTGGTAGCAACCATCCGCAAACACGGCCTCGAAGTTCCGATGATCACCACCGACATCGCCGACACTACGACGCCGTTCACCGAGGAAATTCTGCGAACGATGGCGGATCTCGGTATCCGCTACTACCGCTGGGGTGGATTTAAGTACGACGGCAAAACTCCGATCATTGCCCAGCTGGAAGCGCTGAAGCCGGGCGTGGCGAAATTGGCGGCACTGAACCAGCGCTATCGGGCGTGCGCGATGTATCACACGCACTCGGGAGTCAATATGGTGGGAGCGTCGTTCTGGGATCTGCACGCGCTGCTCGAAGGCGTGGACCCGAACGTGGCCGGCGTGAATTTCGACATCGGCCACGCCACAGTGGAAGGCGGACTCGGCGGGTGGATCAATAACTTCCGCGTAACCAGCGATCATCTGCGCGGCATCGCGGTAAAAGACTTCGTCTGGGGCAAAGACGCAAAGGGCAGTTGGCAACCGGACTGGAAGCCGCTAGGCGAAGGCATGGTCCGGTTCCCTGAATTCTTCCGCATGGTCGCGGCGACCGGATTCAACGGCCCTCTGCAAATGCATTACGAATACGAAATGGGCGGACCTGCGGAGACGAAGGCGTTCATGAAACGGGATCTGGCAACGCTGCGTGGCTATCTGGCCCAAGCGGGATTA
>PLEX01000221.1 GCA_003136575.1 Bryobacterales bacterium
TCCACGAATTCGTCAATGGCATGGCGATAGCCACGCTGAGCATCCGGGCAGGAAAGGCTGTTGAGTACGGCTGACTTCGCGACTTCGAGGTCCGGCAATCGCAGGACGGTTTTAGCAGTACGGCGCTTCTCTTTACGAACTGGTTTTCGTTTCATCACCTGTGGTCTCCAATGCCACAGGTTCATCCTCCACCCACGCTACGGATCCAGGGCCCGAGTGGCGCGTGATTCGGATGGAGCGGCCGAATCAGCGTGAACAAGCCGACTTGCCGTTACTCTCGATTTCTGAGTTGGCGATAAGTAATCATGCGCGATATTATTCGGATGTTGATAGGGGTCGTTGGAAAGTCGGCGGGCCGACCACCTGACAGGAGGTCTAATCGCAATTGAAACATGACCGGAAATAGCCATAACCAGCCACAACCAGCCGTTGAGTACTACTGGACTGCGCTGCCAAAATACATTGCTGCCGTTGAGCACGCCTATACCATCTCCCATAGGACGGCCGGGCGCCCTGCCGACTCTTCTCGGCAATACTGGGCTTCGGTCCTCTTCACCCGTCTGTGTTCTATTTCGACCAGCATTCTTCATCTCTGTCCCGGGACTGCCGCGAACAAAGATGGAATGCATTGGGATTTTTGTTCGGTAGCTCCGCTTGTTCGCAATGCAGTTCGAGCTTGCATCTCCATGTTCTATCTGGGCACGGAGGCTATCGGCGATGACGAATCTAGGGCGCGCGTTCTCGTGATGCAGTTGTGGGACTGCACTGAACGTCTGCATCTCTTCCACAACCCAGGCACCCGAGCGGAAGAAATTCATAGTTTTGAGCGAGAGGCCGACCGCATGCGCAACGACCTCGCCTCGAACCCATATTTCACGGGCCTACCCGCTGCGTTGCGCGAAGGCATCATCAATGGCGAGATAAAGACAATTCTCACCGAGGATCAAATTCTAGACCGACTCGGAATTCTCGATCCGGCTGTCCGTGGACTATTGGCCTTCATTTCATCCCATGCAGACCTGTCCTCCCTGACCTTCTACCGTACTGGAGACAAGAACCGGGGCAGGGGCGACGAGAACGAGGTAGACGTACATTACACAGCTATGGCCCTCGATCTGACCACGGACTTTATCAAAAAGGCCGACGCCGATATGCAGATTCTATTTCAAGAAGCCCTCGCTGTCCGGCCTCAGGGGCGTGACGTCGTAGGTAACGAGTTGTTGAAAAGCGCCTCTCAGTACATCCGTCGGCAGCAAGGGGGGCATATCGACGAGGTTGCCGATGGCGATGATTCGGGCGTGCCGCTGCTTTGTTCTAATTGCTTTCATGACGAAGGGCTTCGCTTGAGTTCCAAGCGAATCGGCCAGAGGGATCATTCCAAGTGCCCAAACTGCAGTTCGCAATTTGGAATGAAATTGAACAGAAGGCTAATCGCGGCGCTCGCGAAGCAATTCTTCGTTTCGGGGACTATACAGAGATTAGAATACGGCGCGTTCCCGGCCGTTCAATTTAACAAGCACCAGTCCACTTCACTCGACGTGGCGCCTTGGCTTAAGTCGGATCTTAGATTAATCGAAGACGGTCTCAAAGTCGGCTTCTTCCCGTACTTTCCTCGCCTCTGGATGGTAGGTGAAGTGGAGCCGCTGACAGCACTTAGAAATGCTGCCTCCAGACAGGCGGTCATATCGCGTATTTTGAACGAATATCCAGGACGAATTCTCAACCCCGATGAGTCTTTTTATCGCCTGAGAAAAGCACCAGCCAGCCCGAGCAAATTTGCAGAGTACGATGCTCCGCCGGAAGGAACGTCAGGCTGCGGTCGATTTGACACAATCGAACTTCCGATTCTGTACGGCTCTCAAGATCTCGAAGTCTGTCTGCACGAGTGTCGGGTCGCCTCTGAAGATGAGCTCTATGTCGCGACGCTGGTGCCGCAAAGAGCGCTGAGACTTCTTGACTTGGCTGAGGTGCTGCCGGAGGAAAAGGCTACTGAGTTCGAGAGCCTCGACATGGCGCTTCATATGCTGTTTCTTGCGGGTCGCCATTCGTATGAGATAAGCCGCGAGATAGCCCGTGCGGCACACGAGCACGGATTCGATGGGCTCGTATACCCTTCGTACTACACTTTACTGCGTACCGGTGCAACGCCGTTCGAGACGACGTTAGGTATGTCTCACCGCAGATTTGCCGGCTTTCGCGAATATGCTCGCGTGGCTACAATCTCGAATCTTGCGCTTTTTGGCCGGCCGTTAGCTCACGGTTCAGTTGCAATTCGGTGCATCGACAGAGCTATTCTCAATAAGGTTGAATATAAGGTTAACTTCGGTCCGCTGTTCGAGAATCAGTCTGTCTCCAACGCCGCGGAACTGCGTGACCATTACGAGATGAAACTTCTCAAAGTCCTGTCGGAGCATGGTCTTGAACCTAGGTAGCCCGCGCGGTCAAGAGCAGATCGGAGAACGCACCGGTGCGTAGTGCAGCTCGGAAGCTCAGCCCAATCGGTAAGGGGAATCGCCCTTGCGTCAGGCAATGGCTGCTCCGAGTGGATGGTCGTTTTAAACCGGCCAATGTTCTGAGTGAGGG
>PLEX01000091.1 GCA_003136575.1 Bryobacterales bacterium
TGCCTTCTCTGCTGGGAAAACTTAAGACCACCTGAACTGTTACCATCGTCGTCATCATGCAGTTTTTCATTGGCTGCAGCACTGCTCTTCCACAATGGCGCTTAACCCTTGGCCTAAATCCCACAACAGTATACCTGCCGGTGCCACAAGTTTCCTCACATTTTTTCACCTACGCGACGGATGAAGAGAACCGATTAAAGGGCGGCGAGATCATCCCTCTACAGGTGGTCTAAATCCCCGCCTTCTCGTATTCATCGAGCGAGGCTTCATCGCCGCGCCGGGCGTAAAGCTGGGTGGTGCGACTGTCGGCGTGGTTCGCCATCTTACGGGCTTCGGAGAGCGAGCTGTTGCTTTTGAGGTAATCGGTGATGCCGGGGGCGAGTAAGCTAAATTCAATCGTTCCGATGCGCAAATCCCCCTGGCGCCGCTAGTGCCGCATAGATTCCTATGACTTACAGGCCCTTGCCTCCAGCTCGAAATAACGCCGCAGGTGCCTGGCGATTGTCGCCGCTTGGCCTTCGGTTGATGCTGCACAGTAGCGCCCGAACGCGGCGCGGACTTCCTCTAGCAGTTTCAGGGGATTGACAACCAGCACCGATCCAACCGTCACCAGCATGTCTTCTGGGATTTCCAGTGAGAATTGCCCTGAGCACTCATCGTTGCGCTTGATTCGGCCCTCATGCGCCAGCCCATCCCTGAACAGTGCCCAGAAGCGCTCCGCCAGTTTGCCGTCCCCGGCGAATGCGGGCAGATTGTCGGAAAGCTACGCGGCGGGATGGTTGTTCGCGGAGATTTTGGCAATCAGCTCGATTGCCGCGCAGCAAACGAGACCGCCAGCGAAGCCGTCTCCTGCGGCTAAAGCGCGCGCCGCCGGGTCCAAATAGAATCCTTCGACCCGGCTCTGGAAGGCCCGGACTAGCGCCGGGACATCGTTGAAGTCCAGTTCCGCGAACCGGATTTTCGGCGCAAAATACAAAACGTCGCCGATTCTCATTTGTGATTGTCGCTTCCGGCCGGACCCACGAATCTGGCCCTCGCACCAGCGTCTCTATCCCGCGCGGCTTTTGGCTTCAAATTCGTCCAGTATCTTCGCGGCCTCATCGATGGGAATCGACGTTCCATACGTTGCCTCCAGCTTAAGTATCCATTGGTCGATTCCGCGCACAAATCCCGCGCGGTCGGGTCCAGCATATTCGGCTTTGGTCGCTTCCATCCGCTCGCGCAAGCTGGAAATCTCCAGCGTCTTACCCGCTTTCGTTGCGTCATCAAAAAGCTTCTGCCGCTTTTGGCCGAGGTCCGATAGTTCCTTGTTCACGCGCTGTTGAAACTCGTTGAAGGCCTTCCGTGGAATCCTCCGGCCGTACTGCTTCTTCCAGGCCGTCAGATAGGGCTCGACGAGCGTTTTATATTGCTCGGGGTCGTTCGACCGAAATGCGGTGACCCGTCAACTCGACGCTTTGAGCAAGAGCTTCGTGCCTGTCCGTCAGACGCTCAATTCGTTCATCGACGGTCATATTCGTCCTTCCGGAGCCGGATGCACCCTGCCTTCAGCGTATCACTATCAAAACGGACCGCTTTCACCGCCCTGGGTGCATGGAGGCGGCGGCGGACCGGCGCAAGCCGTTACTCGCGGCGCTCGCGATGCCGACGCGGAGCATCACAAAGCCGACGACAAGTCACTGCGATTTTTGTCGATTCTTGGGAGCCAGGAGGCCCTTTCGATTCTTTAAGTTAAGGTGCTGACGCGCGGGTTCGCGAAGGTTTTGGTTTGCGAGCGGCGTGTTATTGACTTGGGTACGTGACTTATGATTGCCGGTCCTCCCGGAAACGCGGGGCGACGCCGGCAGTGGATGAGCAGATCGATGCCGGGAGTTTCGCGCTGGCGCGGCTCGGGTTTCCGGCGGATGCGAAACAGATGGACGGGCCGCGGTTGACGGCGAAGCGCGCGATCCTGAACTGTTCGAGGCAGTTGGGGAAGTCGACCGTGGCGGCGGAGGCCGTGCATTGGGCGTTTACGAGGCCGGGGTATCTGGTGTTGGTGTTGAGTCCTTGCGAGCGGCAGAGCGCGGAGTTTCTGCGGAAGACCGCGGCGCTGGTTCGCAAGCCGGATATTCAGCCGCGCGGCGATGGGGGCAATGCGATTTCACTATTGTTTCCGAATGGATCGAGAATTGTGGAGTTGCCGGGGACGGAGGCGACGGTGCGCGGGTTCTCAGCATCGTCGTTAATTCTGATCGACGAGGCGTCGCGTGTGGAGGGACGTCATGTATACGTGCCCGCGGCCGATGCTGGCGGTGGGCGAGGGGGATTTGTGGCTGATGAGCACGCCGAACGGGCAGAGGGGGTTCTCCTAAGAACTCGCGCAGGTTACCCCGCCGAACCCGGCTGAACGGGTGGTTCCTCCGATGTCTCGCGCCGCGTAAGGCGGCTCATGCGCTTTTACGAAGTATCGTCTGGCGGCGGGGAGGAGTGGATGCGGGTGAGCGCGCCGGCGACTGAGTGTAAGCGGATCTCGGCGGAGTTTCCGGAGAGGAGCGCGGGGAGACGCCGGCGGCGAGGTTTGCGCGGGATTATCTGCGCGAGCTTACGGGGGCTGGGATGGAGATGTTTCCGAGGGAGTTGGTGGAGGCTGCTATCGATTTGTCTGTGCCGGAGCGGAGATTACGGGGCATGCGGATAAGTGCCACGAGCGCTAACCTAACCGTGACTCACTTTGCCAACGCGGCCTCGACGTTGCGCTTCACCTGGTCCGACGGCTTTCCGGCCAGAGCGGCCTTCAGTTCCGCGCGCGCCGGTTCTTTGTCGCCCCCTTCGAGCAGCGCCAAACCAAGGTGGTAGTGAAATGTGGCGTCTGCCGGATAGTTCCGGGTTAAGACGCGAAAGACCTGAATGGCGCTGTCGTTCAGGTGTTTCCTCAAGTAAACCCATCCCAGCGTATCCCTGTATTCAGGCTGTTTTGCATCCAATTCCACAGCCTTTTGAGCGAACTTCACAGCTTCATCGAGGCTGCCGCCGGTTTCCGAAATCAGGAACGCCGCGTTGCTCCAGGTCGCAGCGTCGCCGGGCTTCAGCCTGAGGGCATCGCGATAGATTGCCAGGGCCTCCGGCCTCCGTCCGGTAAGCGCGAATACCCCGGCAAGGCGAATCATGGGAACCGGATCGTTCGAATCCAGCGCACGCGCCTGTTGGAGGTAGCCGATTGCGTTGGCAAAATCGCCTTTCATGCGGTACACCGTGCCGAGATCCAGACAAATTGCTTCAGATCGCGGCGCGAGCGCCAGCAATTGCCGGTATTGTTCGATCGCCAGATCGTATCTCCCCGCAAGCGCGGCTGTCCTTGCCAGAATTGACCGCACCGGGACCGAATCGGGCGAATTGTTCAGTGCCTCCCGCAAAACCGATATGGCGTTGTCGGGGTGATTCTCCGCCCCAAGCGTCTCGACAAGGCCGTTCATCGCCTTTGGGTCGTCCCGGTGCTGCCCGACCAGTTTTCGGAAATCGTCCTCAGCTTCCTTGTACTTCTTCTGGTGGAGTTTCATCGCGGCGATCTGAACCGGCACTTCCGGATCGTTCGGGGAACTACGTTCCATGTCCGCGAGTTCCGCCGAGGCCTCGTTGTCTCTCCCGGTGTACATCAGACTCACGGCGCGCAGGAGCCTGACGTGCTGCATATTCGGATGTAAGGCCAGAATGGCGTCGGCATAATACACAGATGCCTTATAGTCATGGCGGGCCTGGGCCAATTCGAGCAGTGCGAGCCGCGCGGGCAGGAAATCGTTTTGCAGATTAACCGCCTCCTGAAACTGAATGCGCGCTCCATCGGTATCGCCTTTCGCTGCCAGCGCCCTTCCCAGATTGAAATGCCATGCGACGTTTTTTGGATCCTTCTCCGCCAGGCTTTTCAGTTCGGCGGCGGCTTTCGCCAGATCGTCGGGCTTTCCGGTCGAAATCAGGATCGAGGCTTCTAATCCGCGGGCCGACGGGTCGTGCGGCGATTGTTTCAGTATCTCGTCGACCGCGCGGCTGGCCTGTTCGCTCTTTCCCTGCGCCAGCCACAGATCGGCGATCTTTCTCAGATAATCGATCTTCCGCTTCGGGTCGAGTGTCGCGCCTTGTTCGTACTGCCGCAGGGCGTCGTTCCAGCGTTTTAATCCGCTGTAAAGGTCACCCGACTGCAGCCAGCAGTCCGGAAATTTCTTCGGGTCGGCGACCAGCCGCCGGAGGGTGGCCTGCATCTCGTCTTCGCGTGACGCCGCGGCGTAAAAAGATGCCAGCTCGAGCAGAGCGCCCGAATCCGCGGGGTTGTTGTCGACCCTCGTTTTCAGGATGTTCTCCGCATCGGGCAGCCTTTTGGCTCCGACGTAATACTTGTAGAGCAGATCGTAGATGGGGCCATAGGACTTTTCTTTCGCGATCAGCCGGAGCGCGAGTTGCTCGGCCTCCCTGGCCTGGCCGTCATCGAGCAGGACCTTCGTCCATCCCAGCACCACTTCCGGCTGTAGCGGCTTCTCCCGGTCAGCGTGTCCGTAGTAGTCTTCGGCCTTTTTGTAGTCCTTGCCGGAGGCAGCCAGATGGCCCTTCAGGCGAAGACCATCCCAGGATTCGGGATTATTCGCCAGCAGTTGATCGGCGAGGATGGCGACCTTGCTGTACAGTGCGCCAGGATGCCGCTCGTCGGCCAGATAGGAAGTCAGCTCCAGATCGGCCAGCTTCACTTTTATGTCGTCGCGCCGGGGCAGAAGTTCGACGGCCCGCGAAAGGGCCGCGTACGCATCCGGGACCCTATGAGCCCGCCAGAGGAGCGTACCCAGCTGAAAGTAAGCCTCGCCGAAGCTGGTATCCCCCTGAATCGCTTTGAGGTACGTGAGAACGGCATCGTCCGTCTTGCCTTCCGCCGCTAGTTTTGTGGCTTTATCGAAATAATACCGGGGGTTTCGGTTACAGGCTCCGGTCAGAGCCAGCAGCAGAGCGATGAATGGGAGGATACAGCTCTTCATCAGACGGTCCCGCCACTGCGGGGAAGGTTGGCCACAGATCATTATCGCCGAATCGAGCGTACGCCCAACTGAGTGGGGTCCCGGTACCAACATTACCGTGGTTGAGACGGAATGCTTCGCAATTTCTGTTAGAATCCCCGGTATGAAGAAGATTCTGCCCTTATTTTTACTGTTGTTACTGGTTGGCGCAGCATTGCTGAGTTCGGGCTGCGGAAGCGCGAAGGCGGCCCCGGCCAGTGCGAACATCGACCCGGAGAAGTATTATGCCGTGCTGCTGACCAATGGTTCGGTGTACTTTGGCAAACTGGAGGGCCTCGGATCACCCTTTCCGGTTCTGCGCGACGTATTTTACGTTCAATCCGGTCCGGTCGATCCCAACACGAAACAGCCGCAGGGGATGGTGCTGGTCCATCGCGGCAAGGAGCTGTACGGGCCGGATCGCATGATCCTCGCGGAAAAAGCCATTTTGTTCGTGGAGCCTGTCGGCACCGATTCCAGAGTGGCTCAGTTGATTAAGGAAGCGCGGAAATAGTACGATCCCGCCCGCTTGCCGCGAACTGCGGTGGGAAGTCGCCTCCCCGCCGCAGTGATCTGTCTCACCTTGCGCGTTCTTCGCACAGTTTCCCCTTTGTTTAGCGTTATTTAGCGCATCGGCACGCCCGCTGGCGCAGTTTGGGTGGGAGGTATAGTACCGATTTTACTTTGGTACTATACATTCGGTCGGTATTCGTTCTAGAATCACTCTTGACGTCCGGGAAAGCTCCGGTTGCCCGCAGTCTTGTTCGCTGCGCAATGCGGGAGTGAGCGCGAAGACGACTCCGGGGCGTTACAGGGGGAAGCAGTCATGAGATTCGTTGGCTTCGGATACGGACGGAAATCAGGCTGGATGCCGGGCGCCGCTCTGTTGGTTATTTGCGCGGCACAGGCCTTCGGGCAGACTTCCAATTGGACCGGGGCGACCGATAACCAATGGTTCACCGGAACGAATTGGGACGCGGGCGTACCTAACAGCGCCACTTCCACCGCCGTCGTTAACAGCTCGGTTAACAATCCCGTAATACTGACCGGTGGGGCCGCGACAGTGGCGGCGGTCAGCGTCGGGTCGTCGAACACACTCGTCATTGAAAATGCCTCGAGCCTGACCGCCAACACTGTAATTGGCATTAATACAGGAGGCACCATCTCGCTGAATTCCGCAGGCGGCGACACCGACCTGATCATGGCCGGCGGAACCAACGTGCAATTGATCGGTGGCGGCACTCTGGATCTTTCGGCCAGTAACAATAACCGCATTTATGGGTTCGGAAACGCCAGCCTGACCAGCAGCGATACGATCCAGGGGGCTGGCCAAATCGGGGTGGTCGGTGGTTTCACACTGACCAACCAGGGTGCTGGTATCGTCAACGCGAACCAGAGCGGCGCGGGCCTCCAGCTTTTAATCAACGATAATGTCACCAATGCGGGCACACTGGAGGCGACCGCCGGCGGGACGCTGAATCTCAACGGCATTGCCGTTACAAACACCGGTGGCCTGATTCTTGCCTCCGGCGCCGGTTCGGTAGTGAGTTTAACCGGGGCAACTTCGATCGACGGAGGGACCCTCACTACGAGTCTCGGCGGCTCCATCCAGAGTAACGGCAGCGCCACGTTGAATAACGTTACGATCGGCGGTGGAAGTTCCTATGCGACCAACAACGCCTCCTCGACAATTATCGGCGGAACGCTGACCAACAACGGCACGTTCGCGTTGAATTCGACCGGTGGCGACACAGACATGATCATCGCCAGCGGAACCAGCGCGACACTGAACGGCTCGGGGTCGGTGGTGATGTCGAACAGCGCTAATAATCGTATTTATGGCTTCGGCAACGCCAGCCTGACGAATAATCAGACCATTTCCGGCGCCGGCCAGATCGGCGTAGTGGGCGGTTTTGCGCTGAACAATAACGGAATCGTCAACGCCAACCTGTCGGCCGCACTATCAATCGACGATGTTGTGAACAATACCGGGACGCTCGAAGCAACGTCCGGTGGCACACTGACGCTGTTCTCCGGCACTGTAACCAACACGGGCGCGGGCGAGATCCTCGCCGGCGCCGGGTCCACGGTCAATCTTTCGGGTCTGACGATCAATGGCGGACTTCTGACGGGGCCCGGAAACCTGGTGAATACCGGCGGCGGCGTCACGCTGAACGCGGTCACGATCGACACGGGTACTACTTTCACGACTACCAACGCCAACCCGACGACGATCGCCGGTGGAGTGCTGACGAACAACGGGACGTTTGCCCTGAATTCGACCGGGGGTGACACAGACCTCATCATTGCGAGCGGAACGAACGCCAGCCTGAACGGGTCGGGGTCCCTTGTGATGTCGAATAACCCCAACAACCGCATCTATGGCTACGGAAACGCCAGCCTGACGAGTAACCAGACCATCTCGGGCGCCGGCCAAATCGGCGTGGTGGGCGGTTTCACCTTTAACAACAACGCAATCGTCAACGCCAACGCGTCAGCCGGGCTCTCGATCAACGGCACCCTAAACAATGCCGGCACGCTCGAAGCCACGTCAGGCGGCACCCTGATACTGAACTCCGGCACGGTGACCAATACCGGCGCGGGGCAAATCGTCGCCGGGGCCGGTTCCACGGTTAATCTTTCGAGCCTGACGATCAATGGCGGACTTTTGACGGGTCCCGGCAGCCTGGTGAATACCGGCGGCGGCGTCACGCTGAACGGGGCTACGATCGACACGGGAACCACGTTTTCGACAGTCAACGGCGGTCCGACGACCCTCGCGGGTGGAGTGCTCACGAACAACGGGACGTTTGCGCTGAATTCGACGGGCGCCGACACTGACCTCATCATCACGAGCGGAACGAACGTGAACCTGAACGGCTCGGGATCGATTGTGATGTCGAATAATNNTCCGGCGGAGGCCAGATCGGCGTGGTGGGCGGATTCGTGTTCAACAACAACGGGATCGTCAACGCCAACGTATCCGCCGGAATATCCATCGACGACACGGTGAACAATGCCGGGACGCTCGAAGCGACGGCGGGTGGCACTTTGGCGCTGAACAGCGCCATCGTAAACAACACGGGAGCGGGCAAAATCCTCGCCGGGGCCGGTTCCACGGTTAACCTGTCGAGCCTGACGATCAATGGAGGACTTCTGACCGGGCCGGGAATCCTGGTGAATACCGGCGGCGGCGTCACGCTGGACGGGGTTACTATCGACACGGGGACGACGTATTCGACAGCTAACGGCGCACCGACAACCCTCGCCGCGGGAACAACGATCACCAACAACGGGACGTTCGCGCTGAACTCGACCGGCACCGACACGGATCTGGTGGTAACCAGCGGTGCCAATGCCACGCTGAACGGCTCCGGGTCGCTCGTGATGTCGAACAACGCGAACAATCGGATTTATGGTTACGGCGACGCCAGCCTGACGAATAACCAGACGATCTCGGGAGCGGGCCAAATCGGCGTGGTGGGGGGATTTGTACTGGACAACAACGGAATCGTCAACGCTAACGTGTCGAGTCCTTTAACGATCAGCGACACCGTGAACAATACGGGGACGCTTGAAGCGACGACGGGCGGGACACTGACCCTGTCCGGGGCGGCTGTCAACGGCGGCACGATCCTTTCGAGTGGCGGCGGTTCGGTAGTGAACGTGGACAACGGCTCCGTGATCACCGGTTCGACCCTGACGACATCGGGAGGCGGTGTGATGCAACATACTGCCGGAGCGGCAACGTTCGACGGCGTCACCCTCAGCGCGGGAAGCACGCTGACGCTGGGCGATGGCGCAACCACGACGCTTGCGGGCGCGATCACGAACAATGGCAATCTCTTTCAGAACAGCACGGGCAGCAATACCGACGTGCACATCAGCGGCGCGGTCACGTTGAACGGAAATGGCACGTGGGATCTGTCGAACAACTTCAACAACCGCGTTTACGGCAACGGTTCCGACGCGCTGGTTAACGGCGTTGGTCACACAATTGAGGGTTCCGGGCAATTCGGCATCGGCGGCGGCGGGAACGGATTCACGCTGACTAACAACGGCACGATCCTGGCCAATCAGTCCACCGAACTGCAACTCGCGCCCGGTTCCGTGACGAACAACGGCACGGTGCAGGTAAATGCGGGCAGCACAATGCATGTGGAGGCGGGCTTTACGAATTTTGCGGCCGGCACTCTGACGGGCGGCACTTACGTTGTGGCCGGCACCGCGGGTTCGCCCGGAACGCTGCAGATCGATGCGCTTGGTAACACCGGCGGCGAGATTGTTTCGAACGACGCAACGATCGTTTTGAACGGCCCGACCGCGGCGATCACCGACAGCCTGAACAGGAACGCATTATCGGCTTTCCAGGACAACCTCGCCGGGGGCAGTTTCACCGTGGAAGGCGGACAGCTGTTCAGCACGGCTCCGGCGGGCGACTTCACGAATGCGGGCGCGGTGGATGTGGGCGCGGGCAGCAGCTTCACGACGTCCACTAATTACACGCAGACGGGCGGGACGACGCAGGATGACGGGACGCTGACTGCCAACGGCGGACAAATCAATATCGATGGCGGTACGCTCTCGGGTCTGGGGACTGCGATTGCGACGGCCGTCAATATTAATGCCGGCGGAACATTGAGCCCGGGCGATCCGGGCGACTTCAATGTCATCGGCAACCTGACGCTTCAGGGGACCTACAACGAGCAGATCGCGGGCGCCGCGGCCGGCTCGTTTGACGAGGTTCTTGTGAATGGCACTGCGAATGTGACAGGGGGCAACCTCGACGTATCGCTTCTCGGCGGCTACACCCCAACGGCCGGCACTCACTTCGTTATTCTGGATTCCACCGGGGCCCTGTCCGGTGCGTTCGCGACCGCCGACGGCGTCGCGATTGCCGGCGATGCGTTCACAGCCGATGGACAGAATTTTACTATCGACTATACGCCCAATGAGGTCATACTCGATGACGTGGGCGCGAATGGTGGCGGAGGAAATGGCGGAGGGGGCGGCACGTCTCCGACTCCGGAACCCGCCTTCTTCGTGCCATTGGTGGCCGGTATTGGCGCCATGATTGGCGTCAAAGCGCGGAAACGACGGCAGGGTCTGGCCATCGAATCGCTGTGAGGCTTATCGGACCCGACGTATAAGCCAGGGCGCAGTCAGCTTTTGCGGAACACGCGCCAATTGGGCCGTCGAACGCGGCTGAACGGGCGGTTCCTGCTCCGATGTCCGTTACCGGCGCGGCTCCTGCGCTTCTGAGGAACGCGCGCACGACTTGGCGCGGCACGCGGGTTCGCGGATGTGGCTGAGTTGTTTGGCGCCGCGCGCCGTAGCCAGTGCGCAGCGAGTCAGTCCGCAGTTTCAAGGGGCACGAGTTTGTAGCCGCGCCGCCTGGCGATGGAACGGGGCTTCAAGGTGCTTGTTCTTCTTCTCTTCCAGCTTCGCCCGGACACTAAGCATCTGAGGCTCGGTAGTAGCCTGTAGTACCTCTGCGCCATAATTGCGTTACGGCAACATACTGGCCTGCCAACGTCGAGGCTCAACGTGCAAATCGATCCTTCTCTTCAAACGAACGCCGATAATTACAAGCTGCTGACGAACCTGGTGGTTCCCCGTCCGATCGCGTGGATCACCAGTCTGAGTCCCGGCGGTGTCGTCAATCTGGCGCCGTTCAGTTTCTTCAATGCGGTCAGCGGCGCTCCGCCGTACGTGGTGGTGGGTATTGGCCGCAGAGAAGGAGGCGCACCCAAAGACACGGCGAACAATATTGAGACGACCGGCGACTTTGTTGTGAACCTTGTGACCGAGGACGTGTTTGAAGCCATGAACATCTCCGCCGCGGATTTCCCGCCGGACGAAAGCGAACTGGAAGCCGCTCGGTTGCACACCGCGCCTTCGGTCCACGGCCGGACACCGCGAATTGCCGAAGCGCAGGTCAGCCTCGAATGCAAGCTATTCAGTTCACAGCTGCTCGGAGCGACGAATACGCTGATCATCGGCGAAGTGGTGATGTTCCATGTTGCGGATCGTCTGGTCGGTCCGCGCATGCACATCAACGGTTTCGCGCCGATCGGACGGCTTGGCTCGCCTTCGGTCTACTGCCGCAGTACCGACCGGTTCGATATTGCGAGACTCACCTACGCCGATTGGCAAAAGGGTCGCAGTTGAAGCGCTATTTTTTCGGAATTGGCCAGTAGCTGACGAAGCCGTCGCGATTGGGCATTTTGACCTGCGGCAGGGTCTTCGCATCGAGCGCCGCATCCTTTGGACCAATGCTATCGATAGAAAGCAGGTACGCGGTTGCATTACCGCTCGTGCCGGCTCCGGTTGCCACCACGTTGTAATGAGCGGAGTTACCCGCCGTGTAAGGCGCTGTGAGAACCGCGTTTTCATATGCGCTGTTGCTGTCTCCGTATTCCTCACCGAAGGCTTCCGCATTCCCCGTCGCTCCGGTTCCAATGCTGACCTCAAGCGCCGACGGTCAGGGATCGGGCCAGGTCCACCGTGATGTCGCGGGGCGGACGTGCAGGGCCGCTGCTACTTCCCGTATTCCTCAAAGAAATGTGCGATCGTCCGAATCCCATCGTAATAATTCCGGATACTGTACTTTTCATTCGGCGAATGTAGACCATCGTCGGGCAGTCCAAACCCCATCAGAATCGTCGGAATGCCGACGTGAGTCGCGAAATCCCCCACAATCGGAATCGATCCGCCGGAACGGGTGAAAACGGTCTGCTTCCCGTAAATATCGCTGAACGCTTTCGCCGCAACCTGAATCGCGCGATTATCCGTGTTCACCATCAGCCCAGGTCCGGCACCCAGCACGCGTACTTCAAACCGTACGCCGCGAGGGGCATTGTCCTTCACGAACTGTTCCACCGACTTCATCACCTTGTTGGGGTCCTGACGCGGAACCAGGCGAATGCTCACCTTGGCTACGGCCTTCGCCGGGATCACCGTCTTCGAGCCCGCACCCGTGAAGCCGCCCCCAATACCGTGCACCTCCAGCGTTGGCCGCGCCCATGTGCGCTCGAAAACCGAGTAGCCCGCTTCACCAGTCAGTTCTGTGGATCCAACCTCGTTTTCGAGATACTCTTTCTCATCGAAAGGCAAATGCTGCCAACTCGCTTTTTCGTCGGCTGACGGCGGTTCCACATCGTCGTAGATACCGGGGATCTGAATGCGCCCGCCCGCGTCCTTCATCTTCGAGAGCAGCTCCACAAGCCCGAAAACGGCATTCGGCGCAACGCCGCCGTAAAGGCCGGAGTGCAGATCGCGGGCGGGTCCGCGCGCCTCGATCTCCATGTAGACCAGTCCCCGCAGCCCGACATTCAGCGTGGGCAGTCCCGGCGCGTACATTTCCGTATCGGACACGAGCGCGACATCGGCCTTCAGTTTCGCCGCGTTCTTCGCAACGTACTCCGCGATCGAAATGCCGCCCACCTCCTCTTCGCCTTCAAGGAGGAATTTCAGATTGACCGGCAGGGTGCCGTTGACGGCGCGCAGCGTTTCAACGGCCTTAATGTGCGAGTACATCTGGCCCTTGTCGTCCGCCGAACCGCGGGCATACAAATTGCCGTTGCGCTCGGAAGGCTCGAAAGGCGGCGTTTCCCAGAGTTCGAGGGGGTCCGGCGGCTGCACATCGAAGTGGCCATAGCAGAGAACGGTCGGCCTGCCCGGCGCGTGCAGCCAATCGGCATATACCAACGGGTGGCGGTCGGTCTCGATCAGTTCAATATTCTCCAGACCCGCGTCTTTCAGCTTCTCCGCGACGAACTCGGCCGCGCGGTGCGTGTCCTTCGCATGCTCGGGCAGCGTGGAAATGCTGGGGATGCGCAGGAAATCTTTCAGCTCTTCGAGAAAGCGCGCTTCATTCTGCCGGACATAGTTGTCGGTTGCTTGTGACATGGTGGTTTGATTTTAACGCGGCGTCAAAAACCGGCCCGCTACTTCGCGGTCAGATCCAGAAACGGGCCAGTCGCGTCTTCAATATGAAGCGTGACTCCCTTGCGCGATTGGACCACCTGTGCCGGAGTGTCGAACTCCACAGCCACCATGCGATGCAGCGTCTTGTGGCCGTCGATGACGGTTCTGAGCGGCATTGTCTGGTTCACCTGCGGCCCCAGCGCCGGATAAAACGCGAAGGTCTTTTCCATATCGGCGCCCGCGAACAGCGTGCCGTGGATATCCTCACCGCTGCGCGTGGTGATCCACGGATCGATCCGCGCCACTGTCATCGGCACATCGGCATCGTTGAGGATGCCGAAATCGATTACCATCATGGTTTCCCGCTCCGCAATAGACTGCACCCGGACGTTCGAAATCCAGCCGGTCGGCGCGAGGTGATTTCCTTTCGTCTCCGCCAGTCCGATCCAGATCACGATGATGACGACCAGCGCCGCCGCGGCGAAGCCGATGCCGAAAGCTTTGCTCATGCTAGAGTTTTCCCACGATGTGCATCATCTCTTCCATAGACGCATGCGCGTGCTCCATGCGTTTCGCATTGTCGCCGTGGGTTTCGAGCCCGAGCCGGAACTGGTAATTGTCCTTCTCCAGCGCTTCCAGAACTGCCTGCCAGTTCATCTTGCCGGGACCATCCAGAATGTTCGACGCCTTGAACTGAATATTCAGGATGCGGTCCTTCGGCACGAGCGCGTAACCATCGGGGAACGGCGTTTCCTTCAGTTCCTGAGCATTTCCCGGGTCCCAGTTGAGTCCGACGGCCTTCGAGGGGATCAAGCCGAGAATGTCTTTCGACTCGGCGGAATTGCCGATATTCTGCGAGTACTCGTTCTCGATGAGCAGATGTACTTTGGCCTTTTCCGCCATCGGGATGAATTCTTCGAATAACTGCACGATCTGCTTGTAAGTAGTCTCGGGATGCGCCACGCGTGCGCCGGTGAAGACACGAACCTTGTCGCAGCCCAGGATGTTGGCGGCGAGCAACGCGTTGGCAAGATCCTCTTTGCGTCGATCCCATCGCTTCTGATCGGCTTCTCTAACGGGCGCGCCGGGGACCAGACCGGGCCAGTTGAACTTCATCATGCTCGTGTTGAGGAACGACACTTTCAGTTTGTTCGAAGCCAGTTCGGCAGCCGAACGTTTCAGCTCCGGCTCGGTCATCAACGCGAACTCCTTCTTCGTTTCGGGCAGGTTTCGCAGCTCCACCCACGAAAGCCCATACTGGTGCGCAAACTCGATGGCGTCGGCCTGGGTGAGCCCGATTTCGTCGGTGATGGCGCTGATGCTCGCCTTCGTGATGCGTGACTTGAAGGCGCACAGGGGCGTCGCGGCGGCGAGCGTGGCCGCTCCGGCCAGGAGTTGGCGTCGGGTGATACGGTTTCCGTTGGTCGATCTGGTCATAATTGAGATGATAACTCCAGATGGATACGAACAAGCATGGATTCCTGATTGAGGCCGAATCGGGCCCTGGCATTTTGCATCAGGTGACGGGCGTTATCGCCGAATACGAAGGCGATATCGGCTCGGTATCGATTCTGGAGAATTCGCCGGCGGCTTCGCGGGTTTACTTCGAGGTGGCGACGGACCGGTTCGAGGAAATGGTCGTGGGCATGCGCGATTTGCCGGTCGTGCGCCGCGTGGATGTTGTGAAAAGCATGGAGAAGATCTACGGCAAGCGCATCATCATCATGGGCGGCGGCGCGCAGGTGAGCCAGGTGGCGATCGGGGCCATTGTCGAGGCGGACCGGCATAACATTCGCGGCGAGCATATTTCCGTGGATACGATTCCGCTCGTGGGCGAGCAGCAACTGGCCGACGCCGTGCGCGCGGTGCCCAGGCTATCGCGTGCGAGGGCACTGGTGCTGGCCGGATCGCTGATGGGCGGCGATATCGAAGCGGCGGTACGGGAGGTGCGGGCGGGAGGGTTGCTGGTGATCAGCCTGAACATGGCCGGCAGTGTGCCGGATGCGGCGGATATAGTTGTGACGGACCCGGTGCAGGCCGGCGTGATGGCCGTGATGGCGGTGGCCGATACCGCGAAGTTTACGGTGGGACGGCTGAATAAGAGAGTGTTCTAGCCCGATTGGCGGACCGGAGGGACCTGGAAGAAAGGTCAACCGATTAACCCGGGAACACTGGGGGTCGCCATACCGGCACATAGTGGCAAAACCCTCGAGCTGAACACTCCCCAGTTGTTAAATTATTCCGGCGTTAGGGGATGAACGCTGCCGAAGTAGCTGGCGAGTTGCGGCGCGACATGTCCAAACTTGCACCTGCTATCCGCGCTCCCGATTCTCCGACGATGCCGCCGCGCGCCTGACCACCGAGTATTGCCCCACGGCCTAAGAAGCCGAAGTCCCCGTTTTGTCTCATTTGTCCTTCCCAACTTCAGAAAACCGGTCCCCTCGCGCTGCATCAAACCCCGCAAAGGTCCAGCCTCGGGAATCTCCCGTCCCGCTTCCTACCTGTTCCGCGACCGTTTTCAGCGTTTCCGCCTCGTTCGCTTTCGCGCCAAGCGAGGTTTCTTCCCCTCGCACAGCCGTCGTCGTCGCCTCCGAAACAGAGCGCTACAATAACCAGATAAGCGCGGGGAGCGAATTAACGGTAGATGAAAACGCTCGAACAAAAACACAGGTTTGCCACGCGCTGGTGCCATTGGGTCAATTTCCCGGTGTTGTCGGCGATGATCTTCAGCGGACTGCTGATCTACTGGGCTTACGATCCATACCGCATCGGTGCCCGTAGCGTTACGCTTTTCCACTTTTTCCCCGACTGGTTCTACGATCTGACAGGCATCAACGCCCAACTGGCGCGCGGCATGGCGCTCCACTTTGCTCTGGCATGGATTTTCGCGTTGAACGGCATAGCCTATTTCATCTATACCGTGGTATCGGGCGAATGGCGCGAACTGGTGCCGGAGCAGAAATCGTTTCGCGAAGCCGCTCTGGTGGCGCTGCACGACATGGGATTCAAGGTTCCAAAGCCCCCGCAGGGCCGGTACAACGCGGCGCAGCGGATCAGTTACTCGGCTATCGTCATAATGGGCGGGCTGAGCCTGATCACCGGTCTCGCGATCTACAAACCCGCGCAATTGCACTGGTTGACGGCGCTCGTCGGCGGCTACGAGTGGGCCCGGTTTGAGCATTTCTGGCTCACCATGGGTTATGTGGGTTTCTTCGCGATCCACATCGGGCAGGTGATCCGAGCCGGGTGGGCGAACTTCCGGTCGATGGTGACTGGCTACGATCTGGTGGAAGCAACTACTATTCCCGAAACGGAGGAGCTGGTCAATGCCGAATAAGCTCACCCCGGAGCGGGAAATGTCTCGCCGCACGCGGCGCGGTTTCATGGCGCTGGGTGCCGGTGCGGTAGTGGCGGCAGGCGGATGGCAGTGGCTGAATGCCGGGTATAAACGTGGCGGCGACATTCCCTCGCCGCTTCGCACGATGCTTCGCTTCAATGAGCGCGTTGTGCGGAGCGCTTTATTCAGCGACGATCACCTCGTGAAGACTTACCCGTCCTCGGCGATCGGCGAACTCAAGGAAAACGGCGACTTCGGTTTGCCCGACGATTTCGACGCCGATTCCTGGAACCTGCGCTTGATGCCGCTCGGGGGTGGGTTGCCTGTGTCGCTGACTATGGACGATCTCCGCACTTTGCCGCGCCACGAAGAGACGATCGATTTCAAATGCGTGGAAGGCTGGAGCACGGTAACGCAGTTCGCCGGCGCGCGGTTCTCAGAGTTTGTCGCGAAGTTCGCGCCGGGTTCCGCGAATGCGGGTTACGTTGCAATGGCGACGCCCGACGGCGGTTACTACGTGGGACTCGATGCGCCCAGCGCCATGCATTCGCAAACGTTGCTGGCCTGGGAGATGAACGGTGAGGATCTGGCCGACGAACATGGCGCGCCGCTCCGTCTGGCGATTCCTGTGAAGTACGGGATCAAGAACATCAAGCGGATTGGGAAGATCGCGTTTGGCGATACGGAACCGCCGGATTACTGGCGCGAGCGAGGCTACGATTTCTACGCTGGACTGTAGAAGTTCGCGCACCCCCCAACGCAGGGCGCGGCCCTTCGGTAGCTGTCCATCGCGTATCGGGCGACGGGTGAGACGGGCCTGCGCGCTTGGCCCATTCGCGGGAAGGTAAACTGAAAAGATGGGCGCGTAGCTCAGCTGGTTAGAGCACCTCGTTTACACCGAGGGGGTCCGGGGTTCGAATCCCTGCGCGCCCACCATCCCCGTCAATCCCTTGCAGCGGTATTGAACGCGGCTCACTTCGTCGCCTGCCACGGGTGCGTCGACCACGCCCAGCCGAGCGAAAGCGGGAAGGTCTCATAGCCCTGCAACGCGCCGCCGAGAAACGACATCCGGTACTTGCCCTGAAACCGCACGGGCTCGCCCGATCCGCCCCACTTCGTATCGACCAGCGCAATCGACCCGTCCGCCTGCCAGCGATCCCAGCCGGAATCGCGGAACGATAGATCTTCCCGAGCGGTCGGCAGTCGAGCAGACTGTCGCTCTCGGCCAGATGCGTTTCGTAGCCCACCTTGTTCATGCAGAGATACGTCATGAACCACGTCTTGCCATGCCGGAAGACTGAGGGCAATCCAGCATTTTGCCTTCCTCCGGGCGTAGAATGTTTCCGTACTTGAATGGTGTTCGCGGGTCTTCGTAAACGCGTCGCATAACGTCGTCGGAAACGGGACGACCAGGCGTGGCGGGAAAAGGAACTACGGTACGCGTCTGCGGCAGGGCCAGGATGTCGACAGCGATAAGCCCCAATATTGGTGTGCGACGGAACGGAAGGCCGGCCATCTTCGGCCCATTATATTTGGCGCGCGATTGCCCGCCCGGCGACGCGCCTGATAGCGTAGGAGAATCAATGACGACAGTTGACGAAACACCGAATGCCGTCACGAGTCGCAGACAGGTCCTTGCGAGGTGCTTTTTTGCGTCTTTGTCTCTCGCAGCCAAACGGCTCGGCGCGCAAGCGACTGGCGCAAGTGTGTATCCGGATGGACGGCCCGCATCGATTCTGAGGCTGGACGCAACGGACTCCGGACCGATCATCCGTCACGGCGAAGGCCCGGACAAGTGCGACTACCTCGGCGCGCGTGAAGCGATTTGCTTTCAGTTTCACGGCACTTACTATCTGCATTACGATGGCGCCGGTCCGACAGGATGGCGAGCTTGTCTGGCGGTCAGCGGCGATCTGAAGCGCTGGGAACTGAAAGGCCCCGTTCTCGACCTTGGCGAAACAGGCACGGACGACGCCGGAACGGCGAGTTCGCCCTGGACCGTGTTCGATGGCAAGTGGTGGCACATTTTCTACGTCGGTTGCCGAACGACGACCGCCCCGCCGAATCGCATCCCGGCCGTCCCGTACTTCACCCTGGCGGCGAGAAGTCCGCGTCCGCAAGGGCCATGGACGAAGCAGCGCGACGTCGTGCCGTTCCGAACGAAACCCGGCACTTACTATTCGGACACGGCAAGTCCTGGCCAGATCGTGAAACAGGGTGACGAATACCTGATGTTTTTCAGCGCGGCAGCCTTTACGAATGAGCCCAAGCGCCGGCTGCTGCGCACGCTGGGAATCGCGCGAACCCGGAATCTGGACGGGCCGTGGGATGTCGACCCCCAACCCGCGCTCCCCCCGGAACACCAGATCGAAAACTCTGCCCTGTATTTCGAGAAAGCAAACAAAGCGTGGTTTCTTTTCACCAATCACATCGGCCTCGATACGGAGGGCGAATACACCGAGAGCATCTGGGTTTACTGGAGCCGGGAACTGAACCGCTGGGACGCGGAACGGCGCGCAATTGTTCTCGACCGGACCAACTGCGCGTGGAGTAAACGATGCATCGGAATGCCGTCGGTCGTCAAGGTCGGACGCCGGCTGGCGTTGTTCTACGATGCTTCCACAACCACGAGCGGCAACATGGGCAGGGATGTCGGACTTGCCTGGCTGAATCTGCCGCTGAATGCGCCGACTGAGCGCGGTTAGCGCGAAAACCCCCATCGGCGATACTATTACTAACACCCAACAAATCATGCGGGAAGTCCAGTATCAGACGCCACACGGCATCCGTGTATCGCGTGTCACCACCAAATTGCCTTTCGGGAAGGGACTCGACCGTTTTCGCCGCGATCTGGACCGTCGCCGCGGCGTCTACTTCTCTTCCGGTTACGAATACCCGGGCCGTTATTCCCGCTGGGACATGGTCGCCGTCCGCCCGCCGCTCGAACTGGTCGGCTTCCAGCGCGAGGTGACGTTCCGGCCGTTCAACGACCGGGGCATTGCCATCAACCGAATGATTGCCACCGTCCTCCGCGATCACCCGCACTGGGCCGATTTCCGCGAAGACAATGGCAGGCTGCACGGCACGCTGAAACCCATGCCCGCGATCTTCGCCGAAGAGGAGCGCAGCAAACAGCCGTCCGTTTTCTCCATCCTTCGCGCACTGACGAAGGAATTCGGCAATACGGCCGACGACAAACTCGCGTTCGCCGGCGCATTCGGCTACGATCTGCTCTTCCAGTTCGAGCCGATTCCCCTTCGCCTTCCCCGCGAGACCCGAAAAGACCTCCAGCTGTTTTTCTTCGACGACTTCATTTACATGGACCGCAAGCGCGAGCAGATCGAGCGCTTCTCCTGGGAGTTCGATCTCGATACGCCGGACGGCCTGCTCACCACGCGAGGGCTGCCACGCACCGGCGAAACCGTATCGCGCGCGCCGAAACGCAAGCCCGGCGCCATCGTGTCCGATCACACGCCGGCCGAGTACATGGCGAACGTCGAAACCGTTCGCGAAGGCATGCGCCAGGGGGATTATTACGAAGTCGTACTGCGCCAGACATTCCAGACTGCTTACTCCGGCAAGGCTTCCGATCTGTTCGCCTTGATGCAGAACGCCAACCCCAGCCCTTACGAGTTCCTCATTCAATTCGGCGGGGAACAACTCGTCGGCGCGTCTCCCGAAATGTTCGTGCGCATTGAGGGCGATCTCGTCGAAACCTGCCCCATCGCCGGCACCGCGCGCCGCACCGGGGACCCGATTCAGGACGAGAAGAATATCCGCGCTCTCCTCAATTCCGTAAAAGAGGAATCCGAGCTGACGATGTGTACCGATGTCGACCGTAACGACAAAAGCCGCGTATGCGTTCCCGGAAGCGTGAAGGTCGTGGGCCGGCGTCTTATCGAATCCTACGCGGGCCTGTTTCACACTGTCGACCACGTCGCCGGCCGTATCGCGCCGGGCTTCGATTCGCTCGACGCGTTCCTCACGCACATGTGGGCTGTCACGCTGATCGGAGCACCGAAGAAGGCCGCGGCCGTCGCCATCGAAAGTCTGGAAAAGAGCGAGCGTGCCTGGTATGGCGGCGCGGTCGGCATGCTCAAGCTGAACGGTGACATCAACACCGGCATTCTGATCCGCACAACCTACCTGCGCGACGGTTACGCGACCTATCCGGCCGGCGCGACGCTGCTCTACGATTCCGATCCCGCGTCGGAAGAGGCCGAAACGCGCCTCAAGGCAACCGGCTTTTTCCGCCTGCTCGGAACCAAACGCGCTGTTCCCGAGGGACCACCTGCGGCGGCATCGGTCAAGCGAAAACTTCTCCTCGTCGATAACGACGATTGCTTCATCCACACACTGGCCAATTACGCGCGGCAAACTGGCGCCGAAGTTGTCACCTACCGCGCCGGAGTGCCGTTTGAAGTTCTGGATGCCGTGCATCCCGACCTGATCCTGATCTCGCCCGGCCCCGGTCGCCCAGCCGATTTCGGCGTTCCCGCGCTGGTTCAGCATGCCGCGGCGACCGGCATTCCCGTGTTTGGCGTCTGCCTCGGCTTACAGGGTGTGGTCGAAGCGTTTGGCGGCGAATTAGGCGTGCTTCCTTACCCGGTCCACGGCAAGCCGTCTTTGGTCAGGCACCAGGGCGCGGGTGTTTTTGAGGGCCTCCCGGATGGAATAGAAGTCGGCCGCTACCATTCGCTCTACGCGATTCCCGAGCAGTTGCCGGATTGCCTGGAAGTAACGGCGCAGACCGATGACGGCATCATCATGGGCGTCCGGCACCGCGAATTGCCCATCGAAGCCGTCCAATTCCACCCGGAATCGATCCTCAGCGCGCACGGCGATACCGGCCTGAAGCTCATGCGCAACGCTTTGCGCCTGGCGCGCATCCAACCGGCAGGGCGCATTGCCCCGCCAACGGCGGTATGATGGTAGGTCAAACGTGGCAACATACTATAAAAAACGGGTCCTGATCTTCATCGTGGCGTACCACGCGGAATCGACCATCGCGAGCGTTCTGACCCGCATCCCGGCGAGCCTGCTCGATGCCTACGATGTCGATGTCCTTATCATCGACGACTCCTCGGGCGATCTGACGTTTGCCAAGAGCCACGAAGCGGCGCGTCAGGCCGGCATTCCGTTTGACGTGCGCGTCCTTTTCAATCCTGTAAATCAGGGTTACGGCGGCAATCAGAAACTCGGCTACCGGTATGCCATCGAGCACGGTTACGACTACGTCGCATTGATCCACGGAGACGGCCAGTATGCGCCGGAATGCCTGCCCGATCTTCTCGCCGCGTTCGGCGAAGGCAACCCGGCTGCCGTTTACGGCTCCCGCATGATGACGCCGGCCGGCGCGCTGCACGGTGGCATGCCGTTCTACAAGTACCTGGGCAATAAAACGCTCACCTGGATTCAGAACCGTCTGTTGCGTTCTCACCTCACCGAATTCCACTCCGGCTACCGTCTTTATTCAGTCGATGCGCTTCGCTCCATCCCTTTCGAACGAAACTCCAACGATTTCCATTTCGATACCGAAATCATCATCCAGCTGATGTTCTTCGCCAAGCGGGAAATTCGCGAGCTTCCCATACCGACTTATTACGGCGATGAAATCTGCCGCGTCAACGGCATCAGCTACGCGATGAATGTGGTGCTGGCCACGCTGAAAGCGCGTCTTCAGGAACTTGGCATCTTCTACGACAGGCGCTACGATTGCGCCCCCGTCGCGCTGGAACATTACACGCCGAAGTTCGAATATCCCAGCACACATTCGTTCGCGTTCAAGCTTGTTCCCCCGAATTCCCGCGTGCTCGATCTGGGCTGCGCCGGCGGTTACATGGCCGCCGCGCTCAAGCAACGCAAAGACTGCTACGTCACCGGAGTCGATGCGTTTCCGCTCGAAGGCGGTGTCCGGCTGGATAAGTTCTATCTGCGCAATCTCAACGAAGGTCTCGATGGCCTCCCGNNGGACATGATCCTGATGCTCGACGTGATCGAGCATCTGGCTTCGCCCGAACGTTTTCTCGACCAGTTGCATGAGAGCTTGTCGAAGAATCCGGGCATGCAAATCATCATGAGCACGGCCAATATCGGGTTCATTATTCCAAGGCTGATGCTGCTGATCGGGCAGTTCAACTACGGCAAGCGAGGCATTCTCGACGTCACGCATACTCGGCTTTTCACGTTCTCTTCGTTCCGCCGCTGTCTTGAACAGTGCGGTTTCGATGTGCTCGAAATGAGAGCGGTGCCCGGACCCTTCCCGCTGGCGCTTGGCGACACATGGCTCAGCCGGCTGCTCCTCCGGGCGAATCAGCTGATGATGAAGGTTTCGCGCGGACTGTTCGGTTACCAGATTTTTGCCCGGATCAAGCCGCGGCCAACTGTAGCATATCTGCTGGAAGCGGCCCACGTGGAGTCCGATCGCAAAGTGCGCGCGCTCGAAGCCGTTTCCGGGTAGCATGGGGTCCCCGCAGCCCGGCACCGCAAGCCCCTCCGCACTTACGCCAGGCTGGAAGGTAGGTATTGCCTCGGCCGCGTCACTTTCCTTCCTCTGTAAGATCCTCCTGGCCCTCAATACCTTCGGGACAAACGACGTTTACGCCTGGGAACGCTTCGCGCGCTGGTCCTCCCTGTTTGGCTCGGGCCTTTACTCGATCGACCCGGCCTTCAACCATCCGCCGTCGATGATCCACGTGCTTGGCGTGATGACATGGCTCTCGAAAACGACCGGGATTTTCTTCCCGTTCTGGCTGCGCATCCCCGCCATAGTCGCCGACTCCGTCAGCCTCTGGGTCGTCTATCGCATCTTCGCCGGACGACTCCACGACCGAACTGTTCGTTGGACTTTGCTGCTTCTCGCCGCGTCTCCGACGCTGATCCTGGTTTCGGGGTTCCACGGGAACACCGACCCGGTCGTCATGTTTTTGCTGCTCCTCAGTGTTTGGTTCACGCAGGAGGGCGCGGCCAATCGCGACTGGGCATCCGGCGCTGCGTTCGGCGCGGCCATGTGCATCAAAATCCTCCCGCTCGCGGTTCTGCCAGTCCTGTTTTTCTGCCGCCCTGGCCTCCGACGCCGCGCGATTTTCCTCGGCTCAGCGGCGGCTGTAATGGTCGTCTGCTGGTCACCGTATCTGTTTCTGGACCCGGCCGCGATTTTCCATCAGGTCGTCGGCTACCAGAGCATTTACGGCCATTGGGGACTCAGCTGGCTCGCCTACCGTCTGCCTTTCTTTCGCGATTCATGGCACGACGCGTTTCAGCACTATGGCGCATACGCGGTGTTGTCCATTATCGCGATTGCCGCATTCCTCGTGAACCGTTTACCTGACCGGCCGACGGTTTACACGCAAACAGGCGCTGCGCTCTTCTTCTTCCTCGCCACAGCGAACGGATTCGGAGTGCAGTATCTGGCGTGGATTGTGCCGTGGACGGTTGGCATTGGCATCGTCTCGGTCGGGTTTTTCACGGCTGCCAGCGGCGCGTTACTGTTCGCCGTGTACAACTGGTGGTCGGGAGGTTTCCCCTGGTATCTCGCGGACAGTAACTATGTCGGCGACTTCTCCGGTCACCTCGATTACTTTCTGACCGTCTGCTGGATCTCCGTCATCGTGCTCGCGTGGTCGGTCTGGAAGTGGAAATCTTCCCCTTCATTCCCGGGTCTCCGCGCACGAATCCTGTGGAGCTGTTTCCTGATTCCGGCTTTCATTTCACCGCTGTGGATTCAAGTCCGGCGAATCGACGCGCGCACTTACCCACCGGCGAACGACCACGCGGCGCTTGTGTCTATTCGCGCGGACGAACATGCGATGCTGTCGCAGGCCTATTACAAGATGGGGCGCTACGCGGATGCGGTCGTAGCCGCTCGTACCGGAGTGGCTCTCGACCCCACCGTGCTCGACGCATGGAACAGCCTCGCGCAGGCGTGCATTCGGCTGGGACGTTGGGATGAAGCGAGGAACGCCGCAAACACCGCTATTCGCCTGGCCCCGAACGACGAGACTGCGAATGCCAACCTCGCGGAATCGCTGGCTCACCGATAACGCGCCAGCCACCCCCTAATTCGAGGCGCTCGCGGGCCAGAACGGTCAGGTCTATCCGCACCTTCAAGTCGAACGGCTAACAGTAATCTCCCGCTCGTCTTCCCCGAGCGCCAGCAGCCGGATCTCCGTCCGTTCCTGCGGCATCAGCGCCGGGAACCTCTCCGCCCATTCCAGCAGCACCAGCGCTCCGCTGCCAAACAGATCGTCCAGCCCGAGGCTCTCCACTTGCCTCGCTTCCTCCAGCCGATAGAGATCGATGTGATACACCGGATCGTCTTCTCCATACTGGTGAATCAGGGTAAACGTCGGGCTTGACACTGCATCGGCCCCAGCCACGCCCCGGCCTTCCACGATACCTTTCGCCAGCGTCGTCTTGCCCGCGCCCAGATTGCCGATCAGCAGCACCGCGCCATGCAATTCGCCCGCGAGTGCGCGGCCCAGCGCCATTGACTCATCGGCTGACTTAGTGCGAAACGTTCGTGATGGCACGAATCCCCTCGGGCAGATAGCGCAGCAGATCCGTCGCGATGACCGGCTGTTCGCCTAAGTGCCGAGCCGCAAACTCTCCCGAGAGGCCATGCAGATAAACGGCCGCGGCCGTGGCTCGATCCAAATCATCAGGAAACTGCGCGGCAAGGCCGGCGGTCAAGCCCGTCAGAATGTCGCCTGTGCCTCCCGTCGCCATAGCCGGCGAACCCGTGGAATTGATCCACACACGCCCGTCCGGAAACGCGATCACGGTGCCTTCTCCCTTGAGAACCAGCGTCACGTGCCGCTCGGCCGCGAACGCCCGCGCGCTGCCAATTCGGTCGGCCTGAATCTCCAGGATACTGCGCGCCGCCAGCCGCGACATTTCACCCGGATGCGGAGTCAGAATTCGCGGCGCACCCGACGATTTCCATTCGCTGCCGGCCATGCAATTGAGCGCATCCGCGTCCACAACCATCGGCTTTTCCAGGCCTTCAAAAATCGTGCGTACGACATCGCGTGTTTCGTTGTCGGTCCCGATACCAGGCCCTATAGCGATCAGCGTGAGTTTCCCAGCCAGTTCCTGAATGCGGCTCAAAGCGGCGCGCGAGATTACGCCGGATGCCGTCTCGGCAAGCGGCTCCGTCATCAACTCCGGGCTGAAGGCGGCTACCGAGGCGAGCGCGGACTCGGGACACGCCACCGTCACCAAACCAGCACCCGCACGCAGTGCCGCGAGACCAGCCATCGCCGCAGCGCCCGACTTGCCGCGCGATCCAGCGACGATCAACACATGTCCGTACCGCCCCTTATTGGAATCCCGCGCGCGGGGCGCAAAAATGGATGCGATGCTCTGCGACGTGATCAGCGCCAACTGGATCGCCGGATCGTCTTCATAGAGTGTTTCCGGCGATCCGATTGCGCAAATCCGCAAGTCGCCCATGAATCCACGGGCCGGCGGCAGAGCATGACAGATCTTGGGCGCCGTGAACGTGACGGTCGCGTCGGCGTGCACATATTCTCCATCTGGCGCGGGGCTGTCGCCCGACAACCCGGACGGAATATCGACCGCAACCACTTTCGCGAGTGGAAAACCCGAATTAATGGCGCGAATCGCATCGAGCGCCGAGCCGCGCGCGGCGCCATTGAGCCCGGTGCCGAGGACCGCGTCGATCACCAGTGTCGCTTCGCGACTCGCGGCTGCGAAATCGCCCCGCACCTCTAAACCCGACGCTCGCAGCATCGTCAGATTGGCTGCCGCGTCGCCGGTCAACTCCTTTGCATCGCCAATCAGCGCCACTTCCAGTAAAACCGGGCGAAACCCGTTGTGCAGAATCCGTGCGATAGCTAACCCATCGCCGCCGTTGTTTCCTTTGCCGCACACGACGACGATCCGCTGACGCTCGACTGGCGAGAAACGCTCCGCCACGTACTCGACCACACGATGCGCGGCGTTCTCCATCAGGATGATGCCCGGGATGCCCGCCGCGATTGTGGCGCGATCCACGGTATTCATCTGGGCGACGGTCAATACTTTTCGCGGATTTGGCATCAGATTCCCCTCACGATCATGAGCGTCATATCGTCGGCCTGTTCCTCGGCCGTATCCCAATGCCGCACCGCTTCCAGGATCTTCTCCACGATTTCCGGTGGTGTGGCTTCGCGGTGCCGCATGACGACTTCTGCGAGACGCTCCGCCCCGAAATCTTCTCCATAGGCGTTTTCAGGCTCGGTAATTCCATCCGTGTAGGCCACGAGAAGGTGGCCTGGCCCCAGAGGCACGCTCCGCTCCTCGTAGCGCAGTGAAGGGAATGCGCCCACAACCGATCCGGTTACTTCGAGGAACTCGTAATCGTCGCCGTGGACCAACAGCGGCGGCAGGTGCCCCGCGTTGGTATACCTGATCCGCCGTGTGTTCTCGTTGTACAGTCCGAAGAAGAAGGTCGCGTACTTTTCCGGCGACGTGCTGGCATAAAGCAGACGATTCAGCCGCGCCACGGTGTTCGCCGGCGTCACAGCCGCGCCGGCGTCGGAAAGCTGCGTCCGCATGATCGATTGAATCGACGCCATCAGCAACGCTGCGGAAATGCCCTTGCCCGCCACGTCGCCCAGCGCGATGGCAAGCTCGCCGTCCGCCGCCACGAAGTAGTCGTAGTAATCGCCGGAGACCATGCGGGCGGCATGGCACACGCCCAGCATCCCAACCGTATCGGAAGCCGGCGCCTTGTGCGGAAACAGCCTGGTCTGCACCTCGCTCGCGATGGCGATCTCCGATTGCAGTCGTTCTTTTTCCCGCGTCACTTCCACGAACTGCTCCAACTGTTCCGCCATTTTGTTGAACGAGTGGCCGAGTTCCGCCAGCTGGTCGCGGCCCCGCACCGGAATCCGGTAGGCGAATGCGCCTTCGCCGATTTTCTTCGTGCCTTCGTACAGGTTGTGGACCGCCCCCGTGATCGTGCCCGTCATCGAGATGCCGATATACCATGAGATCATTTCGGCGAGCCCCAGCATCGCGATGGTGACATAAAAAAGGATTACGAACAGTTGCAGCGAGTCGCCGATTTTGCTTGGAAACACCACTCCCAGGACCGCCGACATGCGCGTGACAATCAGCATCAGCCTGGTTGTGCCGGAATTGGGGCGAGTCCAGTCCGCGACCTCGACAGGAGCCACGCCCGTAATGGCGAAGTCCAGCACGTTTTGCTGGGGCGGCACCAGACCCGCAATCGCATTTCTGTAGGTAGTTACGTTGGTTTCCACCTCATTCGAATCGTCGGACCTCGTTTGGGGAGAACCTTCCGGCATACCAAGACTGCCCAGACCCGGGACCAGTTTCTCCAGAACATCCCGCGTCAGCGGCGCCAGAATCAGCGACCTGTTCCTCCCGTTACTGACCAGCGACATCAGATAGGGCGTCTTGCCCTTGTAGACGACGCCGGTGTAGTCCTTCCAGTTACCCGGCGGCATGGCGATCGTGGCGTCGGCGGGATAGCGAAACATCTGGTTGCCCGTGACGAGGGCCTCGAACGACGGGATGCCGGTAGCGGTCAATTGCTGAACGATAGTCATTCGATCCGCAGGCAACTCCCGCGCCAGCAGCCGCGCCGGGGTTTCAATGGACCGTTCACGGTTCTCCATCGCGGCTGTAACCATATAGCCCGCGAATTGCGCCGTCAGCGTCCATCCCGCGATCAGAAAAAACGCAAGAATCAGCGCGATCGGCACTACGGCGATGAACAGATACGTTACGATCAGCCGGTTGCGGACTTTCCAGATCAGCTGCGATCTCGAAAGGGCCAGTTGCACCAGTTTCCAGCTGACCCAGACAACCAGGATCACGTTGATCAGCGACGAAAGCGCATTCAGCTTGCCTGTAGCCATCAGCAACACGTCCAGTGCGAGAACCGAGAGCAAAGCGACTCGCAGTCTCGTCAACTGAATTCGATACCTGCCGATAGCAAGATCGCTCACAGAGATTCCTTACTCCCCGCCGGTTCGTCGGGCCGTACGCTGTGCGAAATCGCCGGCACCTCCTCCGGTAGCGGTTCCACCTGCTCCGTCAGTGTGCGTTGCAGGATTTCCAGCGCCGCCTCGGGAGTGTCGGCGAAATGGAAAAGGTTCATGTCCTCCGCCGAAATGGTCCCGTACTTCACCAACGCTTCGAAGTTCACCACTTCTTTCCAGAATTCCGATCCGTAGAGAACGATCGTCATCTTCTTCGCCAGTTTCTTCGTCTGGACAAGCGTAAGGATCTCGAACAATTCGTCCATCGTGCCGAAACCGCCGGGAAACACGATCAGCGCCTTCGCCATATACGCAAACCAGAACTTGCGCATGAAGAAGTAGTGGAACTCAAAACTGAGTTCGCGCGTGATGTAAGGATTGGGAAACTGTTCGAACGGCAGCCCGATATTCAGCCCGATATTCTTGCCGCGCGCATCGGATGCGCCTCGGTTGGCCGCTTCCATAATCCCCGGTCCCCCGCCCGAACACACCACGAACCGGTACGTGCGCTCGCGGAAGGTCTTAGCCCACGTGGTGACCATCGCCGCCAGCGTTCTGGCTTCGGTGTAATATCTGCCCAATGGGCTGTCTTCGCGGATCCGCGCCGAGCCGAAGAACACGATGGTGTCACGAATCCTCTGCCGCCGCAGATGGGACAGCGGCTCGAGGTATTCCGATATGATGCGCAGCGGGCGCGCGTCCGGGCTGGTCAGAAACGGCTCGTTTCTGTAAGCCAGCGCGGGCCGTGGCGGCTTGTTTGCGGGAGGGACTGCCTGATCGTTCATGATTTCGATTCCTGCCGGCGTTCGGCCGCGTTCCTCTTCAGTTCTCGCACCGTCCGCAAGATCTCCGGCAGCTTCTGGAACGCGGTAATAGCGCGCAGCCATTCCGACGCGTCGAACGCCGGCGACCCGGACATGCGTGCCTTCGCCGGCACGTCCCCGCCGATGCCACTCTGTGCATAGATGGTCGCGCCTTCGTGAATCGTCAGATGTCCGGAGATACCCGCCTGGCCAGCCAGCAGCACGTCTTTTTCGAGAATACTGCTGCCCGCAAGGCCCGTCTGTGCGCAGATAATGTTGTCTTCCCCTACCACGCAGTTGTGGCCGATCTGAACCAGGCTGTCGATCTTCGCGCCTCGCTTCACCCGCGTTTCTCCCATTGAAGCGCGGTCGACCGAAGTCAGGCTCTGTATCTCCACATCGTCTTCGATTATCGTGATTCCCGATTGCACGATCTTGTAATGCGACCCATCGGCGCGTTTGGCGAATCCGTAACCATCGCCGCCGATCACCACGTTGTTTTGCAGGATGACCCGATTACCGACGCGGCAAAACTCGCGCACTACGGAATGGGAATGCGCCGTGAAATCATCGCCGATAACGGCGCCGGGGTAGATGACTACATGGGGATGCAGGACAGCGTCGCGCCCGATGACGACATCCTCCCCGATCGCCACGAACGCCCCGATCGACGCGCCTTCGCCGATCTTCGCCGTGGCCGCGATGGCTGCCGAAGGATGTATTCCCGGCGCCGGCCTCGGTGCCCGGTAGAAAAGCTCCAGCGCGCGCGCGTAATCGTAATAAGGGTTGGCGGAAATCAACGTGGCGATGCCATCCACCGGCCTGGATGCCAGCACCGCGCTGGCCTGCGTCAGCTTCAGCTTGGGTGCGTACCTGGGGTTCGAGAGGAAGGTGAGATGGCCGGGTCCGGCCTGCTCAAGCCCTCGGACCCCGCTGATTTCGACGCCTTCGGATGTTCCGGGCGGACAATCGAGCGTGCAGCCCAGCGCGGCCGCCAGTTCAGTGATCTTCATGGTCAACCATCAGGGTACACCGCACGCGGGATGTCACCGGCAGTGTGCCAGTCCACGTCTGACCGACAGAGCTACACAATGGATTGCCTTCTGCCGATATGTCTCATGAGGTCCAGGGAATACCGTGGCTTGCCGGAGTAATATCGATAGCATAGAGTTCGTCCATCTGGAACGCACAAGAGCCCTGGAACCCGAAACGTGTCGTCTTGACACCCCGGGCGCAGCAGGCTCGGTTCCTGAAACTGTTCCGGCAGAGACTGCGCTGTCGGGTGCCGGACCAGTTCAGTCGAGCCTCGCGCGTCTGGATCAAGCGAGTCCGGAACGACTCGCCGATGCTGGCCAGAACCAAACTTTCAAGCCGCTCCAACTGGTTCCGCCCGGGCCGTGGCGGTCGCTCGGCGGGTATCTGGACTACCGCGACTGGCCCGACCGCGAGCGCTTTCATGATTTGGACCGCGCCATCGAGCTACAGGCCTGGAAGGAATGCGACCACGATGACGACGCTTCCCGGGAAAAGTACACGCGAGGATTGGCCGCGTTAAAACGACCCGTTCCGACGCCGATCAGCCGGCAAAAAGCGGCGAGCGCGCCGGAAACGGCCACCGAAACAATACTTCCTCCCGAACGTCGATAGGGGTGGAGTGTAGTATAGGAACTATTCCCCGTTGAATGCAAACTTTTGGAACAACAGTACTGAAAGGAGCATTATGGATAGTCTTTTCGAGGAACTCATCGCAGTAGACTCCGAGGCGGCCCTGAAGTTTTTCGTCGAAAATCTGAGGGAGACCGAAGGAACCGGAAGGCAGAGGAATGACGAGATGTTCTATGTGGCCAGCATTCTCGCTCACTACTCGCAAACCTCGCGCGCGGACACGATGTCCCTGCCGTCGATGGCCAACCTCTCTGAGGTATTCGACCAATTCGTGCTTCAGGCAACCGTGATGAACGATTCCGAGTTGCTGGAAATCGGCGGCTCGCAGGTTCTGCTGTTTGCCGGTTTCTTCCGCGACCAGATGTCGCGCCGCCATAACGTCGAATGGTACGACCAGATCGGGCAGTCGATGTACGAACGCGCCAGCCAACACTCGAAAAACCTGCAGAAGCGGGAGCTGTTCGACCGCATGGCGGAATCATTCCCGGCATGGACCATCATCTGCCGCGATCTCAGCCGGGCGTTCCGTAATAACCGGCTGTTGCTGCGCTTCAACTGAGCGGCGCATTTTGCCGGAGGGCCTTCAGTGGGAAGTGAAAGCAACGGAAGTGCGCCCCGCCGCCTTTCACTTCCCCGTCGGCGCGCGTTCAAAAAACTGCGCCTTGTCCACACCTGGTGCGACCGCGATGTCGAAGAAGCCCACCATCATCTCGTCGTAAGTCTGGTCGCCCCATACCACCTCGGCATCCGGGTCCGGATTATGCGGATTCTTCCTCGAATTGTCGAAAATCGCGACAGTCTGCAACTCAGTCCCGGCCTTCAGGAACCGAGGCTCAGCGAGCCGGTATGATAACTGCCAGTAGAAGTTGTAGTTCACGTCGAGAAGCGGCTCAATTTCGGGTGCCGAACCGCTTTCCCTATGTACGATGTTGTATTCAAACTCCTTCCCGCGCAGATGCAGATGCGGGAAAAAGCTCAGCAGGAGCGAATCGTTCGGAATCGTCCCGCGCGCTTCTACCCGATACGAGGGATCGCCGGGCGGGATCCGGAAATGGCTGTTGGTCAATTGCAATGTGATGACCCTTTGCTTCGGCGGGTCCTTCGCGAAGATCATCCCGATGGCGGTTTGGTCGGTTGCCGCCTGCCCGTTGGCCGTGTAGTGCATCTGGAAAACAAGATCGGAGCCGCGCGGAATCAGCTTCGCCATCCCTTCCGGCCACTGGTCCGGTGAACTGCCAGGCGCGTAAACGAGCAGAATGTCGCTGGTTGTCATTTCGGCATCCCGACGCGATTGCTCGTCGGTCATGTCCATCGCTGTGAACGGCACGCCCACTGGCGTCTTCGCCAGCCACGCCGATCCCGGGGGCCGGATATAGACAACCGCGTGATGCACGTGCTGGCGGCTCGCAGGACGAATCTCCGACATCCGCACCCAACGGTCTTCCGCGAAGCCCGTGTGAACGATCTCATAGGTATAATCGATATCGCCGTGCGCCGGTATCGCGACGGGCTTCGGCATCGCGACCACCAGGTCGGGCTGCGGGATGACGAACCCGGCGGCCCACTTTCGCGGAGGAGGAGCATCGGCGCGGTTGCCTGCCGGAGCGCCGCCGCGCTCCCACGCCGCCAGCGTTTCGATCTGCGCGGTTGTCAGCGACGGGTCGTTGGAGAAGTGTCCGATCGTGGGATTCGCAAACCACGGCGGCATCTCTTTGGCCGCGGTCTTGCGCACGATTTCGGCGGCCCATTTGCGCGCGTCCTGATACGTAACGAGCGGCATCGGCCCGATCTGGCCGGTGCGATGGCATGCCTGGCAATGGTTCTGGAGAATCGGAAGAACGTCGTGATAGAAGGTCGGTGCGGCGTAAAGCGGCATCCCCGCCAGATATACGGCCAACCGCAGTGGCAAGCGCATAAAACGATTATGCGCCGGTTCACTGTGCCAGGCGCGCAGTCTTAATGTAATCGAGGCTCGGAAACTCTTTGCCGAGATAAGCGTTGCCCTCTTTCTCGATTCGATTCTGGTCGGGCTTTTCCGCATAGCCCGAGAAAACATTATCCACGTAGTCCATGCCGCTTACGACTTTGCCGAACGTTGCAAAGTGGGACGCCTGGCTATCCAGCTTCGCACGGTTATCGCCGGTGTTGATGAACATCTGCGTCGTGCGAGTATCGGGACCGGCGGCGGCAAAGGCGATAGTCCCGCGGGAGTTGCCGACCAGCACGGGATCGTCCTTAACCGGAACGTCCCACGCGGCGGTCACCACGGGATCTCCCGCCAGTCCGAACTGCACGATGAAACCTGGAACGACGCGGAAGAAACGTGCACCGTCGAAGAACTGCGACTTGACCAGGTTGTAGAACCGGTCAGCCCCGAGCGGCGCGTCGGCGCGAGTGACCTCGATCACAAGCGGGCCGCGCGTTGTATCCATATCGACGCGAAAAGTGGAGGGCGCGACCTCGCTCGCCGGAGCGACCTTCGCCCTGGAGCAGGAAAACGACGCGAGCGCGGCAACGAAGCACAAAAGAACGGTTAGCGATTTCATGTATTTGGATCACGACCATGATAGCCAGGCGAGACAGCGCGCCTTGCGGTACTGTTGCGTCTGCCGACGCGGCTCGCCACCGAATCATCCGTCAGGCGGGATCGGCGCCGTCGTGATCAGCCGGCACGAGCGCGGAAGGCAGGTCCGCCCGATCAGGCCGAGACCGGTTCGGCCATGGCAGGGTAAGTCGTTCCGATCTTTCCATACAGCCGCGAGAGATCGTCGCCGGATGTTCCCGGGCGAAGCAGCATTTCAACCGCTTCCGGCCCGCAGGGCCGGCCGAACAGGTATCCCTGCATTACCGGACAACCCGCCGCCACCAGCTGCAGGCGCTGCGCTTCCGTCTCGACACCCTCGGCGATCACGTCGAGGCCGAGTCCTCGTGCCACAGCAATCATGGCGCGAACGATCTTTTGCGCGGCGCTGTCCGATTCGATGGTCTGCACGAACGAGCGGTCCAGCTTGACGGCGTCCACCTGAAGACGATTGAGATAACTAAGCGACGAGAAACCGGTCCCGAAATCGTCTATCGAGATGTGCACGCCCATCGAGCGCAACAACTGCATCTGGCGATGCTCTTCGCTGTCCGGATTGATCAGCATGCTCTCCGTCACCTCCAGTTCAAGGCAGGACGCGGGAATCATGTGCTTCGCCAGGCACTCTTCAACGGATCTGGCAAAACTGGCGCGGGAGATTTGCAGCCCCGATGCGTTCACTGCGACCGTGACCGGCGCCAGACCCCGACTGCGCCAGTTCGCGATCTGGCGGCAAGCTTCGTCCAGCACCCACGCGCCGATCGGGACGATCAGACCCGTCGCCTCGGCGACCGGAATGAACTTTCCCGGGGGAATCTGGCCAAATTCCGGATGATTCATACGGACCAACGCCTCCATCCCGGCAAGCCGTCCATTGGCCGTGAACTTGGGCTGGTAATGCACCACGAACCAGCCGCTCTCGAGGGCACGGCGGAGGTCCTGCTCCATGCGGACACTATCGAAGGCCGACGCATTTTCGGAAAACATCTGAAAACGATTCTTGCCGAGGCTCTTGGCATAGTACATCGCCGCGTCGGCCTCTCGCTGGAGGTCTGCGGCGGTCCTGCCATCGTCCGGGTAAACTGCAATCCCCACGCTCACCGTAACCGACAGTTCCTCGCCATTCATTACGACCGGTTGTCTTGTGGCCTCCACCAGTTTGGCCGCAAACGCCGCAGCCGTCGCTCCCCTGTCGATTTCCGGTAGAAGCACGTTGAACTCGTCGCCGCCAATCCTGGCGAGCGTGTCGCCCGCGCGCAGGTTCGATGACATCCGGCTCCCGAATTCAGTGAGCAGAGCGTCTCCGGCGCGATGCCCGAACCGGTCGTTGATTTTCTTGAATCCGTCGATGTCCACATACAGAAGCGCAAGCCGATTGCCCTTCGACCTCGCCCGCGTGATCGCGCGCTCCAGCCGATCGTCCAGGAGACTTCGGTTAGGGAGTCCTGTCAGGCTGTCGTGGTGGGCCTGAAACTCCAGTTCGTCGCAGAAACGCCGATGATCGATCGCGATCTGGGCCAGCTTGCCGGCGGCGTTCAGAACTTGCTGCCAGTCTTCGCGCCCCGCTGGCTCGGGATACAACAGCAGGATCGCGCCCAACGATTTACCGTCGTCGCCGATCGGCGTGGAGCGAATCGCCGCAGGAATGGTCCCGGCGGCATTCACTTCCGCGGCAGGCTCAAGGTCGGAATTCCCGCGCAAACGCCCCACAAACTCCCGCCACGCAGACTCCTCGTCAAGCCCCACATATTCGCAAGGTTTCCGCCAGATCTCAAAAGGAATGGCGCTCTGTGCGGGAGGCCCGGGCTGCTGGCTGATGGCCTGAAGCCAGTCCTCGGGGACGCCAGGCGCCGCGCCCACCTGAAAGTAGCCGGGTGCCACTGAGTTGTCGCCCGTGTCCGTGTCGCGGCCTGCGCTTAACCGTCCCGATGCCGAGGGTCTGACCTCCTTCAGCAGAACGACGCACTGCGCGCGAGGCATCTGCTCGCAGACCAATCGCGCGACCGTATCCAGAACCGAATCCAGTGGAGCGTTCGAAACCAGCATCTCGAGTATCCTGTTCCGGGTCGTCTCAATCCTCTGGCCGCGCTCCAGTTTCTCGGTGCGATTGCGCAGCGCAAGTCGGAGTTCACGCTGCCGCCCTTGCCGTAGCCGGGCGCGAATTTGCCATCCCGCCAAGGCAAGCGCGGTCCCGACTGCCAGAAAAACCAGGGAAGTCCAGAAAGTCAAAGGCGCTGACAGAGTTGCCCCTGGGGGCCAGGCGTGACTCGGAAGATAGCTATATGCCGCAGCGCACGGAGGGGGGACAACCATACCGAACCCCCAACTGAGCCTCCGCAATACTTCGGCTTTCCTCATATCCTCCGCGATTCGACAGGAAGACCCTGAGCGGGGCATTCCCTCGCGAGTCTTATCGGCAGTAAGGATGGTGCGTATTAACGATTATTTTTGAATAGTGAGTCCCCGGAGCCTGTGCCCATTTCCCACTTTTCAATCTCCAGCAGGCGATTGTACTTGGCCAGGCGCTCGGACCGGGTGATCGAGCCGATCTTGATCTGTCCCGCGCCTGAAGCCACGGCCAGATCGGCGAGAAACGGGTCTTCGGTTTCGCCCGAGCGTGCTGAAATGACAGCGCCGTAGCCCGCTTCTCGCGCGCGGTCGACGACGGCAAAAGTCTGTGTCAACGTGCCGATCTGATTCATCTTCACGAGCACGGAATTGGCAACCCCTTCGCGAATTCCCCGATTCAGACGCTCGATGTTCGTGACGAACAAATCGTCGCCGACCAGCTTCACGCGCGAGCCGAGCTGTTTGGTGATCAGCTTCCAGCCGTCCCAATCGTCTTCGGCGAGCGGATCTTCGATGGACGCGATGCCATACCGATCGATCCATCCCGAAAGCAAGTCAGCCATACCCTCCGACGTTAAAGACCGGCCTTCCATCCTGTATGACGGAATACCCGCCGCGGCCCCGGAGAAATGGCTCGCGGCCACGTCGAGCGCGATATCCATAACCGCGCCGCTCTCGGTAATGGCCTGCCTCAGAACAGAAGTGGCCTCTTCATTGGAATCGAGTTGCGGACCCCACCCCCCTTCGTCCGCGACGCCCGTGAGGACGCATCCCCGCCTCTTGAGCAGTGCGCGGACCGTGCGATGGACGAGGGTCACCGCTTCCAGCGACGAAGCCAAATCCGGATAACCGCGCGGAATGACGAGAAAATCCTGGAATTCGATGTTCCTTCCCGCGTGCAAACCGCCGGAAATGATGTTGACCATCGGAACCGGCACGATAGGCTTGCGATCACCCGCCAGATATCTCCAAAGAGGTAGACCGGCGCCGATCGCCGCCGATCGGGCTACGGCGCACGAGACGGCGAGGGTCGCGTTTGCTCCCAGTTTGGCGTGATCGTTTGTGCGGGCGTCCACTCGCCCTGGCTGGCCGTTCTGTTCCACCAGCCTCTGGTCGATCGCCGGCTGCTCCAATGCATCCATCCCCACCACCGCGGGCCCGAGCAGCCGATCGATCTGCCGCACCGCAAGCAGGACACCCTTTCCCGCATAGCGGCCAGGATCGGCGTCACGCAGTTCCAGCGCTTCGTGGCGGCCGGTCGACGCGCCCGAAGGTACCTGAGCCGTCGCGCGAACGCCCGTCGACAGCAACACTTCACACTGAACTGTCGGCGATCCTCGGGAATCGAGGATCTCCATGGCTCGGACGCGCTGAATTTTCATCGGGTAAATATCTCCTCTAAGGAACCGGCCGGGTGGCGCATCAGGCTGAGCGCCAAACTTCTGGCCCGCTCGCGCATCCCGTCGTCCAGATACTCCGCGGGCGATTTGCCATCGACACGCGCCAGAAGCAGGGCTGCTAAATGTTCGAGCCCAGCAGGCACGATCCACAGTCCGTCCGGCGGCAACCGACCGCCGAGTCCTTCGATGAATGCCTGAGCCAGACTCGCCAGAGCCGCACGATGCTGCGGCATGGCGACGCTCTTCAATAATAGGTGGTTCAGCAGGAAGCCGACATCGAACGATGGATCGCCGTAGTGAATCACTTCCCAGTCGATCACCCATAGGTCTTTGTTCGAGACGAGAAGATTTTTCGGACTCCAGTCGCCGTGGACCAGGCTCACCCGCCGCGTAGCGGAACTCCGGATCAGTCGATTGATATATTGCGCAGCCTCCGGTCTTCCGGCTGCGGTGAAGCGGTAGTAAGGATCGATGCGGAGCTGCTCGAAAACCGTCTGATCGCCGAAGAGTAGCTCGGCGTCAGTGTTTTGCCAACTCGCGGAGACGATCGAACCCAGCGTAGCTCCAGCAGTCCGCGCCGTACTACAATCCAACTCACCGCGAAACAACTGCGTCTTCCACATTTCGGCCCCGGCCGGGGCGGCCTCCATCGCGATGGTGAAGGTGAGCGGGTCTTCGAAAAGGACGCGCGGGATGCGCCCGACGTGCATTCGGCCGAAGGTGGCCTGGTCCGACATCCAGCGCATCGCGGAGGATTCGCGAAGGATTCGTTCACGTTCAGAATGCCAGCCGACAGCCGTCCGAAGCTGGCCAAGCGACTGCTTCAGCACTGCCCGGAGGTCCGGGCCTTCGGCGAGGACGACCTTATTGGAGATGCCGCCGCCGAGTTCCGTGAAGCGAAATCCGGCCGAGGGTGAGCCAGCGCGGGAAAGCCATTCGGAGGCGTTGTCGACGGAGAGTTCGGGGACCAACGAATATCGTATCGTGGGAGCACAGCGGCTCCCACCCTTAACCACGGATGGCATGTCTGCCACAACACCCGCTCCAACGGTTTGCGGTAAGGGTGTCCGGCGATACGGCGCAGTCTGGGAGTGTTGTGGCCGAATCAATTCGGCGACGGCCTCTCTGCGCGGTCGACCACGATCGTTTCCACAGAATCTTTTCGGGACTCGAGCTTGAGCCCCAGTGCCTGGACCGAAGTCAGGATCGAAGAAATCACATCGGGTGCCGACTCTCCGGCGGCGTATTCATACTTGAAATTGAAGGAGCCAGCCATCGCCGTCTCGTCCAGAACGGGACGGCCCAAGTACCGGCCCAATCGCGCGGCCAGAGTTGGCATGGAGATGTTTGTACCTGCTATACCGTCCCCGACAATCATTCCCCCGTGGGGGCTGCCCACCCAAGGCGCATCGGCCTCGGATTTAGCGGGCACTAATTTTAGGGGACTCTTGCCGGTCAAAAGAACGTAGACCAATCCCTGCCTGATCTCCCGGTGGAACCGCAGATTGAAGCGCTCCACGAGCAATGTCCGCAGCATCTCGCGTTGTTCTTCGTTCATGGGCGACTTGGGAGACGCCGGATTCGCCAGGCTGGATTTCGACGACGCTGGTGGCTTGGCTTCGACCTCGTATCGATCGTCGCGCATCCAACCTGGCCCGCCAGCGATCTGGAACGCCTGAACATCGAACGCGTACTGGATCATCAATTCCAGAGTTGCGTAGACCACCTTGATCCTGCCACCGGGGTAGGTCAGGACGCCTGTGCAGCAGCCCTTAGGACCTGAGGGTTTTATTGACTCCACCTCGAACGCTGGCTGGCTGGGCGCCGACTGTGCAAATGACACAACCGCCAGTACGGACGCGCAAAGTACAATCCGACAGATCGATAACCGCATGGTCCTCCAGTCCCATGCTCTTATAACTAAGATCAGATGGGAGGACTTGGCGTCAGCCCAAGAACCGCCGCAGATCCAATGAGACATAAACATCCAGCTTAGTTCCAAGCGCCTCTCTCTAGGAGGCCATGACACAAGTACCCGGTGCGTTGCCAACGTTGTTGCAATAGCACTCTTGACCACCGGGGCAGTCATCCGTGTCGTCGCACACACCCCCACAATTACCGGCGTGGACGACCTCCTGCGACATGAGAGCCCAGAGCGCGACACCGGACACGGCACTACCCAGTCCCAGTGCAACCGAAAGACCGGTAGCGAGCAGACTATTTGACGTAATCTTCATAAGCCTTCGACTCCTTTATGATGTTTAAACGAACCTCCGACGCCCGCGGCTGCCTCACCCTTAAGCTACCTCAGCAGTCTACGACGCATGTTCCCAGCGAATTGCCAACGTTGTTGCAATAACACTCTTGGCCGCCTGGGCAGTCATTGGTGTTACTACAGACCCCCCCCACAGTTATCAGCGTGGACCGCCTCCTGCGACCAGAGCGCCCACAGAGTGACGCACGAGACAGCGGCACCCAGACCAAGCGCAACCGAAAGGCCGGTGGCCAATAAACCATTTGCAGCATTTTTCATACCCTTTTGACTCCTTCATTGTTTCGGATTTCCCCAGTTGACCCAATCCTTCATGCCCAGCCCACCAGCCGGCGCCGCAGATCGATGTCCTTCCACAGAATGACGCCGAGGTTACTCAGGAGGCGACGCAAGTGCCCGGCGTTTTGCCGTAGTCATCAGTGAAGCAAAGGCAAGTACCTTGATAGTCGTTATTGTCCTCGCATATGCCTGCGGAATTATCAGCGTGTTCGGCTTCCTGCGAAAATAGAGCCCACAGTCTGACCCCGGACACGGTCGTACCCAGTACAAGCGCAACCGAAAGACCGGTAGCGAGCAATCCGCTTGCAGTATTCTTCGTAGATTTAGACCCCTTCCGCCTTTCGAACTCCCCCGGCTCCAGACCTACGCGTTTGTACCCAGCCCAAAAGGCGCCGCGGATTTCCACGTTCTCGGCCACCTTATCTTCCTCCACGACCGCAACCAAGCTATCCGCTTCTCGAGCGGGGTTATGGTGGACCCGAGGGCCCGGGCATCGCCGCAGCCGCCGAACTAACCGCTCTTCTGGCCTTCGCGATCACTCCACCTCAGGACCGACGCAGCGAGGTCGGATACCATGCTGCGAATCTCCGACACCTGTTCCGGAGCGAGGACGCCCTTCCAGACGCCCCTCACCCGGCCCGTCCTGTCGAGAACCATTGTCTGGGGCGTGCCGTAGAACCTGTAAGCGAGCACGGTCGATGCTGAAACGCTCTGGAAGATGTCAAATGCTCCAATTTCGTGCCGCTCGGCGAATCCAGCGTCAATAGGCGGCCCGACATTGACGAATACTGGCTGCCAATCGGGGACAGGGCCCCTCTCCTTCAGGAGGTCGTGCCAGCGTGGCCAGTTGCTGGCGCAAAACCTGCATGTGGGTGAAAGAACAAAAAGAATCTTGACCCGAGACGGCCCAGCAAAGCCGTCCACCCGGCTAACGTCGAGGTGGTAAGGAGAGCCAGAGAGCGCGGTTCCGCTCAGTTCAGGCATAGGCACGTTAAGCGTCACCTGCAACTCGCTACGCAAACCATTGACATGCGTTCGTAGCGCGGCGTTCTGCCGCAAGAACGCAACGTTGGCAGCTCCCGATATCGTCACAAGTACGATCGAGGCCGCAACCAATATGTTCGTTCGCTGCATCTGTTCAATACCCGTCTCAGACATTTCGAAAACTCATTATGACCCGCTTCAACAATGCCTTTCAAGGGATCCCTTATTAGCCAAAACGACTACCTGTTGGCGATGTGTCCTATCGCAGGCGCGGGCCGTCATGATTCCGGGAACAACGCCGGCCGCGGGCGCGACTTGGGCTTCGCGATAGGCAGTCGGGCTTAGGCCGTAGGCCTTCTCAAAATCCCGGACGAAGTGGCTATCGTCCTGAATTCCGACTTTGGCCGCGATTTCTTTCACCAGCAGGTGTGTCATCCGGAGTAACTCCGCCGCTTTCTCCATTCTTTTCGCCGTTATTGCCGCGTGCGGCGTGGTACCGGTGTGACGCCGGAAGAGGCAGTGCAGGCGTGAGGGACTCAGATTCACGTGGCGGGCAAGCACTTCGCGCGTTAGCGGCCGTTGATACTCCGACGAGATAAGGTTCACGAGCTCGACGATCCGGCGGTCGGCACTCCCACCACTATCGCGCATGCCGATCACTCCGCATTTGCCGGTGTTCGCGGGGGGGGTGAGACCTCCGATCGATCCGGAACTGACGAACGCAAGTCGGGGTTGGATTCCGCCACACCGGAACTGCTCACCTGAACGGCCCTCCGAGACTAAGATTAGCCTAACACGGCGGCGACCCGGCAGGCAAGGCATTGTGCCGGTATCCGCGCACTGGAATGTATTAAGAGAGACCAAGTTTCGTAATAAATGACGAAATATCCACGCGACGTTTCGCCAATTGCTCTTCTGACTCCCGGCAGTATCATTGAAGCCTGGGCAAATGGCAGATAACTCCGCGAACATAGACGCCGAAGTCGACACTGAGACGAACAGCCGCTTCGCGGAACGTTATCGCTGCGGCCCGATGATGCGCTGGCGGCAGGGCCCGGGCCGCGAGTTGGTCCACTTTCAACTGGCCGGATTGAGCAGAGGTATTAGTTCGCTCATGGCAAGCGCGCTCGACACCTGGACGGCGTTTTTCACGGCGGACGAAGCAGCGGCGCGTATTACTCAAGCGGTGCCCGCCCTTCCACCGGCTGAAGTGGCATCGACTATTCAGGTCCTGATCGAAAGTGGCTGCCTTGTCGCGCGGTCCCGGATAATTGCGGGCGCCGCTCATCCCGATTCGTCCACTTCGGACGATGGCGTCGCGTGGCTGGCCGTTCCAACCGCCGATCGCGCCTCGTCGCTCAATCGCGCGCTGGGCAGTTATCTGGAGAATGCGAACAAGTCCGGACTTAGGTGCGGCATTCTTATCGCCGATGATTCGCGCGATGCAAGTCATCATGCGGCATCGCTGGAGATGCTTTCAACACTTGAGGCAGACCCGGCGCCCTATGTCTGGTACTGCGGCCCGGACGACAAGGTGGCGTTCGCGAAGCACCTTGCGCAAAAAGGAGACATTCCGCCTGAGGCAATTCACTTCGGATTGTTCGGGTCGGGCGGCTCAGCGCTCGCGACCGGTGCGAACCGTAACGCCATTCTTCTTCAAACACTCGGGTCGATGCTCCTGAGCGTTGACGACGACACCGTTTGCGACGCCAGGCTGGCCCCTGGCACGGAAGGCGGTCTCGCCATGGCCGACCATTTCGATCCTGCCGAGGTGTGGTGCTTTTCAGCGCGGCCGGAGGCCCTGTCGTTTGGAGCCTCGGCTCAATTCGACGTCGTGGGAGAGCATGAGAAGTATCTGGGCCGGCCGGTAAGGGAGATTATGCGACGAGAGAGCCGGTGGGGAGACGCTCCGATGTGTGTCCATTTGCTGTCGAGCCTGGCTTCGGGAGATGCGCAGATTCGCGTAACATACAATGGCGCTCGCGGCGACAGCGGTCTCCACTCCGATCTGGGGCAGGTTGCAAGCAGATCTTCGGCAACTCGCCGGCGGGTCCAGGATCTGGGTGACAGTTACCGCGCCGCGCTCGATTCGCGCCAGATTGTGAGGCAGACGGCTTGCCTGACGTTATCGCACGTCGACTCGCCAGCCATCGGCATGTTCATGGGCATGGACAACAGGGCGCCACTTCCGCCCTTCATGCCGAATTGCAGAAACGAAGATGGCATTTTTGCCAGTGTCCTCGCGCGCATGTCCGATCACTGTTATTCGGCTCATCTGCCGTTCACGCTCGCGCACGATCCGCCTGGCCCGCGTTTCTATCCGCCCGACCGCGATGCAGCTGCGCATTTCGGACCTGATCGCTTATTGCCTCACGACGTGGCGGCCCGAGCCCGGCGACGGCGATCCACTGCGCCGGATGAGTGCAATGGGCCGTCATCTTTGCCGGCTCGGCGCCCTGCCAGCAGGGGATTTCGACGAGGTCGCAAATGTCCTGATGTGCTCGCGCGTCTGTTCGACGATCGAGCTGATGGCGGGTCTGTTGGCTAAAGATGGGTATCAGCCATCGTGGTGGGCCGAGGATCTTACGGCGCGAATTGAAGCTTTAAGCAAGCTCACGGACAACCGGGACTTCTTCGTTCCCGTCGACCTTCCGGCGGACTCGGACGACCCGCCACAACGGCGCGCCCAAAGCATGGTGGCGCGATATGGGCGACTGCTGGAGTGGTGGCCGGCTATCGCGGCATGTACGGTTGAACTCAGGAACCAGGGGGTTACGATTGGCCGGTGTCTGCGCGGGGCGCGTGCCGTGGAGCGGGCACTGGCGCGGGCTCACTAATCCAGGCGAGCGGGAGCCGCGGGGGCATCGAATACCGCCATTTGCACGTCGCCGAACATCTCCAGTCTGGTTTTCCAGCCTTGCAGCGCGGGATTGCGCGCAAACCATTCACGCCAGAACTTATTCGCTCCGTAGATCACGAAGCGGTCCGATTTGGAAAGGGTTTCCGCGGTCAGCTTTTCGGCGTAGCCTATGCCATCCTGCGCCGCCGCTCCGAACGGGAATAAATAGAGTTTCCCCTTCAGAGGGTAGTAGTCAAGATGGGAGTAGAGAAAGCCTGGCAGCGGGTAGTCCGGACTCCAGATCGGCAATCGCGCCTCGACGAAAGGGCTGAGGCAGAGGATCGGCATGTCCTTAGACGTCGCGAGCCGCACTTCTTCCTGTGCAGCCGCGCGCCAGTCGGAATTGTCGTGGCGCATCGCGAGCGACGTCCACTGGCCCATTAAAATCAGCCCACCGACTCCGAGCGCCATCGCGGCACTCTGAAACCGGTCGGGCGGAATGTATCTCGCGGATAGTGCGGTCGCCATCAGCGCGGCTCCTGGCAGCATCAGAGAGACGTAGCGCGTGATGAACGCGCTGTCGCCGGTAACGCTCGAAAACAGGTACAAGCCAAGTGGCTGCACGAGCCACCACGCGGCGACCAGAATGAGCGACGATCCGGAGATGTGCGTCGCTTGAACGGGCCAGCGGAAGAATCGGCCCACGATCCACGCGCCCGCTCCGCAGGAAACTACGAGGCTCCAGCGGATGGCGTGTTCGAACTCGCGAAAGCCCGGCAGTTCGGCGATGACGTGCGCGCTGGCCTGATGAACCACGTACAGCGCATTCAGCGCAACGGGAATAAGCGACGCCGCGAGCAGGCCGAACAACAGCGCGGCTTGCCACCAATGCGCTTTCGTCTCTTTCCGCACCAGACGGAGAACAGCGTAGAGCGCGAAGACCAGATAGAAAGGCCAGTAAATCAGGTGAATGCGCCAAAGGAACGCGGCGGCAAGAACGAACGACAAGCCGTCAACCCAGCGGGCAGTGTCCAGCCAGCGGATCAGAAACCATATCGACAACGACGAGACGCAGATGCCGAGCGCGTACGGGCGGGCGTCGATTGCGAAGTAGTTGATGCCGTGGAGCGCGAGGCAGGCGAAGGTCGCAAACCAGGCGGCGCGGGGATGAATCAGACGATTCGCAATCCGCCCGATCAGAATTAATGCCAGGCCCATCGCGACGAGCGAAGAAAGTCGATACGCGAATTCCGATTCGCCGAACAGCTGGTGAGTGATTCTGGGGAGCCAGTAGTAGATCGACGCCGGCACCTGAGGCACCGGGGCGAACGACGCGTGTCCGGGATAACGAACAACGAACACGGTCACCATTTCGTCGACCCAGAAGCTTGACGACAGAGGCACCAGCCAAAGCCGCGCAATGCATACCGCCAGCAAAGTCCAACGCAGCACGGACAATTGGCGTGGCGTCGGCCTCCAGGGCAGGGTCATCCCCTATCCTAATCCAGCGGGATGGGCTGGAGAGCGCCAGCACCTTCGCGGGGCGAGCGATCAGGCAGGGCGTACGCCGGACCCGCGGCCGGAATACTTCCACCCACTCAGAGCCAGCAACCCCAGTGCGACGGGTACGCCGAGATACGGTTCGGGAGTCGCCGCGGTGATCGAGACGTCGTCCAGCATGAAGTTGGGTTCCGGCGAGAAATCGTTGGGCGTAAACGTCAGATCGACGTTGCCGCCCGTCGACGTAAAGGCGTAGGAAAACTTTGTATAACCGATATCGTCGGGAGTGTTGACGATCGCAGTTTCCCTTAAAGTGGCCGCACCCGTAAGGGACACTGCCAGCGGTCGGACCGCACGTTCGACTCCCGACTGTTCAAGGGCTCCCTCAAAACTCAACACATACCCGCCGGCGGGAAGGAAAATGTTCTGGCTAAGTTGAGGAAGCGTTCCAGTCACCGTAGGCCCCAGCAGCGCGCCGGTTTTCACATTCCAGAATGGGTCGAAATCGACGGCATAGCTCCCGCCTGCCGGCACCTGAGGCGGATCACCAACAACCAGGAGCGAGAGCGGGTTGGCCGAGCCATTGTTGACGGAACTTGCGGATACCGTCCATCCCGCGATATTGGTCTGGCCGCCAACGCCAAACGCATAGATCAGATCCCCGGGAACCGAAGGCGAAAACGCGCCGCTTGTGGCGCCGTTCTCAAAACCGCCATTTGTGACGTAGTTAATGCTGGCAAATAGCGGAGCTCCGAAAAGCACAGGGAGCAAAGCAAATCGTTTCATGCGCAAAATAGTTTCCTCCGTATGACCCGGCATATGATCGCATCGGGTCTCTACGGTAAGTAAGAGCGCGAAAACGGCCCATTATTGGCAGTTGTGTAATATTTATTCGGCCACGATCCTTGCCGCCGGCCGGATCAGAACTACTTGCCGGAAGCGGCAGTTGCCGCAGCCGGCGTGATCTCGCCGACCCAGAAGTCGTCGCCCTGGACAAAGACCGTGGCGTCGAAGGTTTCGCCAGCCGTCAGCTTTGCGAATTCGGCCGGGTCTTTGATCGAATAATTCATCGTCATCGGACCCATCCAGTCGCCAATCGGCCCGGCATCGATGCGGGCCGACTTCTCCGCCGCATCGAGAGAGACGATTTTGCCGTGCATCGGGTAGCGCTTGACGCCGGCGGGACCGGAGGCGCCGGCGGGGCCGGAGGCGCCTGCGGATTCCGCGGTTTTCGCCGCCTCCGGGGCCGTCGACGAGCACCCCGCCACGGTCAGGGCTACGGTCACAATCAAAGTCTGGCTGGTGAGGTTGAGAATCTTCTTCACGATTCCTCTAACGTAGCAAATCTTCCAGCTGGATTCGGGCGCCGGTCTTCTCGTCGCGGTACTTGACGATCACCGGCGTGTAGATAGAGACGCCCCAATCCTTGCCGTGGCCGCTCGTCACGGCGCGTGATCCCGCGATCACAACAGCTCCTTCGGGAATTACCAGAGGCTGGTCTTCCGTGGCTCGATAGACTTCGCCTCGCACAAGGTCGTAAACAGGAGTGGACCGATTAAGTATCGTCCCCGTCCCGAGCACCGCCTGCTTCTTCACGACGGTTCCTTCATAGACACCGCAATTGCCGCCAACCAGCACCTCGTCTTCGACAATGACAGGCAGCGCACCCACCGGCTCCAGCACGCCGCCGATCTGCGACGCGGCCGAAATGTGGCAGTTCACGCCGATCTGAGCGCAACTGCCGATCAACGCATGCGAATCCACCATCGTGCCGGCCCCCACATACGCGCCGGCATTGATGTACATGGGCGGCATACAGGTGACACCGCGGCCTACATAGCAGCCGTCGCGGATGCTCGATCCGCCGGGCACGATGCGAATGCCATCGGCGGGCGTAACCTGCCGGACAGGGTAGGTGGATTTATCGAGAAAAGGCTGGCGCACGGGGTTGATAGACATGTCGACGATGCCGCCGATGCGGAAACCGATCAGAACGCCCTTCTTCACCCAACCGTTCACGCGCCATCCACTGGCCTCGGCCGGATCCGGCTCTGCCGCGCGGATCTCTCCACTGTTCAGCGCGGCTTTGAAGCGCGCGAAAAGGGCGAAATGATCGGGCGTGTATTGTTCCGGCTTGTTATCGAAAAGATCTTCAATGGCTGCTTGCAACGAAAACTCCCTCAGTCGTCAATTTCAGTGACTCGAGCACCTGGCGGATCTTGCCCTGCGATACTTCCGACGGCGGCACCAGCGGAAGGCGGTACACCGGGTCAAGCAAACCCATTTGCGACATCGCCCACTTCACGGGGATTGGATTCGACTCGACGAAATTCACCTGCATCAGCGGCATGTACCGGCGCTGTATGGCTCGCGCCCCGGCGAAATCGCCGTTCACGGCCAATCGCACCAGTTGTGTCATCTGCGCGGGGATTTCATTCGATGCGACCGAGATGAGGCCCTTGCCGCCGAGCGCCACGACGGCGATAGTGATCGAGTCATCGCCCGACAGCACGGTGAAGCCGGGCGGTAAGTGGTGCGCAACCTCGGCGATCTGGGAGATGTTGCCGGAGGCTTCCTTGACGCCGACAATATTGGAGATTTCCGCGAGACGAACCAGGGTGGATGTTTCCACGTTGACGCCGGTGCGCCCCTGCACGTTGTAAACGACAATCGGAATGCGAATCGATTCGGCAACCGCCTTGTAATGTTGGAAGAGACCTTCCTGGCTGGGCTTGTTGTAGTAGGGAGTCACGGACAGGACGCCATCGGCTCCGGCGCGCTGGCATTCCTGCGCAAGTTCGATCACTTCGCGGGTGAAGTAGCCGCCGGCGCCCGCGAGCACCGGAACGCGACGGGGCGCGTTCCGCGCCTCTTCCACCGTGATTGCGACAATGCGGATGTGTTCTTCGAGAGTGACAGCGGGGCTCTCACCCGTGGTGCCGCAGGGCACCAGAAAGTCTATTCCTTCTTCAATCTGCCGCCGCACCAGCTTGCGAAGGGTGCTTTCGTCGAGCGACCCATCCGGCTGGAAGGGCGTGACCATGGCCGTTCCGCATCCCGTAAACATGTACCACCTCCGGAAATTACCTGGCGGACGAAACCGCCCGCGCCACAAAACCCACCGCGGATATCTCTATGCGTGATGCCCAAACAAGATATCGCCGAACTCGTAAAACCCCTGTTTACCTTTGATCCACTCAGCCGCCTTCACCGCGCCGAGCGCGAATCCTTCGCGACTGCGGGCCGTATGCCGCAGAGTAATCGTGTCGGCGGGCGAATCGAACCCCACTTCATGCGTGCCGGCAATCGCGCCCGCGCGATTCGACGCGACATCCACATTGCGCGTATAACCGGCCTTTTTCATCTCCTCCACAACTTTCAGCAAAGTGCCGGAGGGCGCGTCTTTCTTGGCGGAATGATGAATTTCCCACGCCCACGATTCGTACGAGACTTCCGTTTCGAGCAATCTGGCCGATTCGGCGACGATGCGGAAGAACGCGTTCACGCCGACCGAATAATTCGGACTCCAGACCATGCCGATTCCCCGCCCCGCGACGACGTTTTTCACGTGTTCCATCTGGTCCTGCCAGCCGGTAGTGCCGACTACAAGATTCACGCCAAGAGACGCGATGCGAACGATGTTTTGCACGGCGGCCGAAGGAATGGAAAAGTCGATGGCGACGTCGATGCCGCGAAAGTTGGCGGCTGTGATGCCTTCGTACTGAGCGTTGTTGAATTCGTCCAGCTTCAGGCCGACTTCGATGCCGCGCGCGGCGGCGGCCGCTTCGATCATGCGGCCCATTTTGCCGTAGCCGACGATGGCGATTTTCATTCGAACACCTCGGGATCGAGTTCGCGGAAGAACTCGTTATGCAGAGCTTCCACGGCACGGCGCAGATCCGTTTCCGCCACCACGAAGCTCAGGTTCAGCAGCGATGCGCCCTGGGAAATCATACGAATGTTCGCGCCGCCGAGAGAACCGAACGCGCGCGCCGCAACACCCGGTGTGTACCGGATATTTTCACCCACCAGACAGACGATCGCCTGATCGGGTTCGGTCGAAACCTCGGAGAACTCGCTCATTTCCGTCACAATGCGGTCGAGGTGCGCGGTGTTGTCAATCGTAAGCGACACGCTGACCTCGCTTGTCGCAATCATATCCACCGATGTCTCGTAGCGGTCGAAAATCTCGAAGATCCGGCGCAGAAAACCATGCGCCATGAACATTCGCGTGGAGTGGATGTTGACCAGCGTGATCTTTCGCTTGCATGCGATCGACTTGACCGCATTCCCGCCCTTCAGCGTCCTTGAGACAATTCGGGTTCCCGGCACCTCGGGCCGGCGGGAATTCAGAATCATGACGGGAATGTTCCGTTCGATCGCGGGAATGACCGTGGATGGGTGCAGCACTTTCGCGCCGAAATACGCCAGTTCGGCGGCTTCGGCGAACGAGATGATTTTCACGCGATGGCCTCCGGGCAGAATGGTCGGGTCGGCCGTGAGCATGCCATCCACATCGGTCCAGATCTGGATCTCTTCCGCGTTGACGCCCGCTCCCACAATCGACGCGGTGAAATCGGAGCCGCCACGCCCGAGCGTGGAGGTTACGCCAGCTTCGGTGGAACCGATGAAGCCGCCCATTACGACGACCTTATTCCCGGCCAGCGGCGCTACCGTGGCTTCCAGCCGGCGATAGGTTTCGGCGAAGACTGGCGCGGCCTGAGTGTGCCTTCCGTCGGTGACGATCACCTTGCGGGAATCGACATGCACCGATGGTACGCCGAAGTGCTCGAAGGCCAGAGAAACGACGTAGCTGGAGAGGCGCTCGCCGTAGCTGGAAATGGCGTCGATCGACCGGGGCGTCAGTTCGCCCAGGACCGCGAGGCCTTTCACAAGCTCCGTCATCTCCTGAAACTGCTCGTCCAGCGCGCGGTCGAGTTCGGCGCGCTGCGCGAGAGGAACCACTTGCCTGGCTTCGCGCGAATGGAAATCGCGCAGATCGTGTAATTGGCGGATGTACGCGTCGCGATCGCCCTGAATTGCGGTATGAGCGAGCGCCAGCAGCTTGTTCGTCGTCTTCCCCATCGCCGAAACAACCACGATGGGATGACGATCGAGGCGCGACTTCACGATGGAAGCCACTCGTTCAATGGCGACGGCGGATTCGACGGACGTGCCGCCGAATTTCATGACGATCATGTCAGCCGAGCAGCCCTTCCGATTGCATCAGTTCCGCGTTAAGCACGGCCGCGCCGGCCGCGCCGCGAACTGTGTTGTGGCCGAGCGCAACGAACTTCCAATCGAACACCGGGCACGGACGCAGACGGCCGACAAAGGCTGCCATGCCCCGGTCGCGCTCCGCATCCTTGCGTGGCTGCGGACGGTCGGGTTCCGTCATGTACTGCACCGGCAGCTTCGGCGCGCTGGGTAGTTCGCGCTCCTGCGGAAGCCCGCGGAAGTTTTCGAAGGCGTGGCGCAGATCGGCGTGAGTTGGCTTCGTCAGGAATTCCACGGAGACCGTTACGGTGTGGCCATCGACCACCGGCACGCGGTTGCAATGCGCGCTGACGCCGGCGGCAAGCGGCTCGACGCCGTTTTCGGTGTAAGCGCCGAGGATCTTCTGCGTCTCCTCCTGCATTTTCTCCTCTTCGTTGCCGATAAATGGGATCACATTGCCCATGATGTCCATGGAGGGCACCCCGGGGTAGCCTGCGCCGGAAATCGCCTGAAGAGTGGTGGCGATGATACGCGTGACCCCGAACTGCATGATCGGCGCGAGGCCCATCGTGAGGACGATTGTGGAGCAATTCGGATTGGTGACAATCATGCCTTTCCAGCCGCGTTCGCGCTGCTGTCGCGGGACGAGCTTCAGGTGATCGGGATTGATTTCCGGGACCAGCAGCGGTACGTCGCCCTCCATGCGGTGATTGCGCGAATTGGACACGACAACGTGTCCGGCCGCGGCGAATGCTCTTTCAATTTCCGTGGCAACCGAGGCGTCCATGGCGGAGAAGACGAGCTTCGGCGCGTTGCCGGGTTTGGCGTCTTCAACTTTGCGATTGGCGATATCGGCCGGCGCCGAGCCACCGAGGTGCCATTTTGCGGCCTCCGAATAGCGCTTGCCTGCGGAGCGTTCGCTCGCGCCGAGCCACGTCAGATGGAACGACGGATGCCCGTCGAGAAACTTGATGAAATGCTGGCCCACCATTCCGGTAGCGCCGAGGATACCGACTTCGATTCTGCTCATAAATTCCTGTTTGCCTGCGCAACGGACTCCGCCACATGCGCGCGTTGTAACTGCTTCACCATTCGTTGATAGATCTCGACTGCATCGAGTAACTGTTGCTTAGGAACGCGCTCATCGAGCGTGTGCGCCACGTGAATCGTGCCCGGACCGAGCAGCAGTGGCCGGCCCCACGCATCGCCAAACGCCGGGATGTCGGTTGTGAAAGCAACCACCGTGGTCGGCAGCCCTTCGACGGCCGTCATATGAATCGCCGGAATTTCCAAAACGTCGGTCAGTTCGGCCTTATCGCCGACCGCCTCGCACAACGCGTCGCGCGTGGACGCCGAATCGCAGACCAAGCGGATAAAGATCTCGGCGCGCGCTTCATCGGCAATCACGTTGGGGGCGCGGCCGCCGCGCATGGTGCCAATGTTCAGAGTGCTCGCGCCCAGCACAGGATCGACGGGAAGTTTCACGCGGCGAACTGCCTCAAGAGCGTCGAGAAGCTTTTCGATCGCCGACTCACCCAAATGCGGATAGGCGGAATGAGCCATCTTTCCGCGCGCAATCAGTTCGTAACGCAGCGCGCCCTTGGAGCCGAGAGCAAGCTGGTTTTCAGTTGGCTCGCCGTTGATAATGTATTTCGAGCCGCGTGGATTTTGCGCCGCGTGATAAGCGCCGGCGCTGTTGCGCTCCTCGCCGACCACGAACAGAAGGCCGAAATTGCGCACGCCATTGGCAAGCAGTCGCTCGGCCGCCGTCAGCATGGCGGCGATGATGCCTTTGGTATCGCACGCGCCGCGTCCCCAGATGAATTCGGCGTCCTCGCGCGACGGGATGAACGGCGGCACGGTATCCATGTGCGTCGAGAGCGTGACGACCGGTTCGCCGAATGAGGCGAAGACGTTAAAGCGTTTCGGCTCGACTTCGATGTGTTCCCAATGGGAATCCCCAGGGCCGGGATATGCGGCGCAGAGGCACGCGAGATGGTCGCGGAGATAAAGTCCCACCTGCTCCTCTTCGGGGGTTACCGAAGGGATATCGATCAGCGTTTTGGTGAGGTCGAATACGTGCATAAGCCCGTCCGTTTTGGCAGGAGAGCACGCGAGGAGAGTGAGGGTGTAATGCGGAAGTTCACTGTCCCGGAAGCGCTCCACCCGATGCTGCCATCGAGTGACAGTGGCGGAGATTCAACTCACACCCCCAGCCGCCGGCTGCCGATTTGCGCCAGCGACTTCGGCGGATCGCCCCTCCCGAATGCGCTCCCGAAGATCGCGGGAACTACGCACACCCGATCCTGACTACCGCACCTCTACCAGAAACATCAGGATATCACGCGGGTGGGGGCTGTGATCGAGGCAATGCTCGACTGAGTATGCTTGCCATTCCCGCGGCATCTTGCGAAACGCCGTGCTTTCTCGTGGCTATTGCACCGTTTGGGCCCAGTACGCCTGCTGTCCGGGGTGGTCCTTATCGTCGGGAAGGTTGGCGAGAATTGTGCGCCGCAGCCGCGCCATACTGATCTCGCCCTGCTCCTGATAGAGCACGTCGCCGTTGGGCGCGAACAGCAGTGTGAACGGTACCGCTCCGCTCATTTTCGGATCGAAGGAATCCTGCACGGCGGACGTGTCGTCGGACGCGAACAGGTAATTCACGCTGGAGGCGTGCGTTTTCTTGAGAAACGCGAACACGTCTGGCTTCGCTTCCGGTACGTCTTCTGAAACCGTTACCATTCCGAAGTTGCGGTTGCGGTACATGCGGTACGTGTCCTGAAGATCGGGAAATTCGGCGACGCAGGGGCCGCACCAGGTCGCCCAGAAATTCACCAGCAGCAATTTGCCGGTACCGTTGCCGCGGAGTTTCTTCAGAATCTCGGGCGTGGTCATGGTGACGGCGACCGGCTCCGCGTTGATTTTGGTTGTCTCCGGGTCCTCGACAGGCGTCGTTGGATTCCAGCGAGTGGCGCAGCCGGATACCGGCGTCGTGGCTACATCGACTGGCTTGCCGGCCAGCAACGCGTCGATAGCGTTACGCGCGTCCTGCGATTTGACCTGATCGGCGCGCTCGTTATCGTCGATGCGGCCCTGATAACGCAGCTTGCGGCTCTGGTCGAAGACGAAGACCTGGGGAGTGGCGACCGCGCCAAGTTTGGCGGTCAGCGTCTGCGCGTCGCCGTCGTATAGATAGGGGTATTCGATGTGGCGGTCGGTGGCGCGGGTCTGCATTTCGATCAGGGAGTCGTTGGAGTCGCTCCAGGCGAGCTCCGAATAGGGGACCGAGGCCGGGTTGTTCGGGCTGACGGCGACTAGGGCAACGCCTTTGTCGTGATAGTCGTTATAGAGTTTGCGAATGCGGCTTTCATAGAGGTGAGATTGCGGGCAGTGATTGCAGTCAAAAACGATCGCGAGCACTTTCGCGCCCGCATATTCGGCGAGCGTGTGGGTCTTGCCGTCGACGCCGGGGAGCGAAAAGTCCGGGGCGGGGGAACCGATGGAAAGTACGGAGTGCGCAGGGTCCGGCTGCACTTCGCCGGTGTGGCTGCCGCACGCGGAGAGGGCGGCGAAGGCGAGGGCGCAGATGGCGGACGCCGGATAGTTTGGGAGGCGATTAGTTCGGTTCATCGGGGAGATAGCTGTATTTGAGAATACCGCGCGTTCGATCTGGGGGGCAGCCGGCGCGCGCCGCTCACGCCGCTCATGGATTCGCATCGAAGACAGGTGCCTGGTTTCGGAAACCGCATTTCGGAAACTGTCACGTTTGCGAATCCGGTTTGTGATAGCATTCGGGCGAGGTGGATGGCATGTTTCGATCTTTCTCAAGAGCTACCTTGTTGATATTCGCAGCACTTGTGTTCGCAGCTGCAGGCAACGCGGACCCCTACGTGATCAAGCTGACGCTCAGCCCCAATGTCTACACGGGCGATGCCGGCGGGCAGATTACGTTAAAAGGGTTCTTCACAACTTCCGATTCCCTGCCGTTTCTGTACAGCGACGACGTGTTGTTTGGTTTCAGCGCCACAGACAGTCCACATCTCGGAATCGTGGCGGGATCGGTTCTCTCCTCCCAGAACTTCTCGGGCAGACTGGAGACCTTTGAAGACATCTTTGGCGGGGGCGGTTATCTGGGTCCGACGGAAATCGACGGACCGGCTGTAACGTCGGTTGTCTTTTTACGCACCTTCATCGTTCCTCCGGGCACGCCATCCGGCACTTACGATTATTCCTATGGCGTCGACGTGTTCCCTCCGTACTATCTGGCTCCAATGGGGGGAACGGTCGATTTCGACACATCTTTGGAGATCAAAGTCGTCCCCAAACCTTCGTTCTATGTTTTGCTTTCTTGTGCGATTGGCGTCTTGTGGCTGATTCGCAGGGCTTCGCACAGGTAAGCAAAAGTACGCCGAATCGATCGCCATCACTTCTGGCGTGTAACGCCGCTGGCGGAGGCGTAGTCGATCACCGGATCCGATTCCACCACGAACGGCTGGGAAAAACCGCTTCGCTGAGTTCGCAGCCGCAGTTGATGCCGGCCAGCCGCGAGCCCGCGCAGGCGCGCGTTCACCTGCCAGATACCCGGCTCGGGCCGTTCCACCGAGAGAAGCAGCCATGGGTTGCCATCCACCGTCAGTTGCACTTTCGACAAATCCAGTTGGCTGTCGGAATGCACAAAGCGGCAGGCGAGAGATTCGTTCCGATAACCCCGGAATGTCACGCTGCGATCCATTGTGTTCTCCACGCGAACGAACTGCGGCGCGGCGACTTCTTCGCGCTGCGCGACGAACGGCGTCTCGCCGTAGCGCCGTTCCGCGCCTGCGGGCAACATCTTGATTCGCACGGTATCGCTGAAGCCCGCCATTCTGGTTCCGACCCGGACATCGTGATCGCCAGCCGAAATTCCGGGCGGCACCTTCACGTTGATCTGCCAGTAGCCGGCATCGTGCCGCACCAGAACGATCGCAGGCACGCCGTATTGGTCGATTTCGACGAGCACGTCGTCCTTAGTCAGTGTTTCGTCGCTCAGAAAGGCGAGGCACATGTACTCGTCTTTGCGCGGCTGGAATACGATGTCGTTATGCCGGTTGTTCACCGCCGAACACAGGAACGGCGCGGCGGTGCCCGCTGCCCGTTGCACGGCGTCCCAGCGCCGGTGCGCGATCAATCCGCCGCGCCGCGAATCGGTGTAGAGAAATTCCACTCGCGGGAATCCGGCGGAGCGCGTCATCGCCATCAGGCATGAGGTGGTCGGCCCGCACCAGTTGTCGATCTGGCCGCCCAACTCGTCGGTCTCATAAAACTCCATGTGGCAGCGAGCGGGATCTGGGGCGTCGTCGATCACGTAGGATTCAATGAAAGCCACACCGCGCGTGACCGAGCAGACGTTTTCCATGGCGAGCAGCGGATGCCGCAAGTGATAGAACACGCCGAAGAAAAGCACGTAGTCGAAGAAACCGAACCGCTCCGGCGTGAGTTCCTCCATGTCGATGACGGCGTATTCGAGCCTCGATTCACGCAAACGTCTCACCGCCAGGAGTTCCTCATACTCGACGCAATCGATCGCCACGACGTCCGCGCCGCGCCGCTCGCACTCGAAGCTGTTCCATCCCGAAGCCGCGCCGATATCGAGCACGCGTTTGCCGCGCAGATCTTCGGGAAGCGGATAGCGGTCGAGGCGGGCGCGAAGTTGGGGGATGGGAATGATGCCCGGAATCACCGTGCCATCGTTCAGTTCGAGGCTGTGATAGGGCGTGCTGCGCGCGAATGCCTCGGTCTGGAGACGGATCAGGCGTTGGAATTCGGGGTTACGCGCGGCGGAATCGACGGCCATGGCAACGAGCATACCAGCCCGCGTTATTGAACCGGGGAGCCGGCGCCGCAGGAATTGGCCTCGATTATATTGGCGCTCAAATCCACGCCGCGCTTGGCCGCGATGCAATGCTGCGGGATCCCAAAGCCGGTGATCGTGTTGTGGCGGATGATGTTATCGTGCGTCCTGGCCGGGCGGCCGCCGTTGTCGCTCAGATATATTCCGCTGCGCAGCGCGTCCGGCTCGTCGAGCATTGCGTTGCATTTGGCGGTGACTGGTTTTTGGCCGCATTGCGCGAGGTCCACATCCAGGAATTGGTTGTCTTCGATTCGGTTATGGTCGCCGATCAGGAATACTCCACCGTAGGCAAAGCCCTGAATCGTGTTACGCGCAATTGTAACGTTCGTCGAGGTCATGCCCGGATCGTGATTGCCAAACAGAATGCCGAAGTGCAATCCGAGCCAGCGGGCCGCGGTTCCGGTATTGTTGATGCACTTATTGCCGGTGACTTCGCCATCGTGAAAGCCGTCGAGGTCGATGCATTGCCCGGCGACATTCGTGAACGTGTTGTTCACGTAGACGCTGTGATCCACATTACCCGCGCTATCGAGCGCGACCGGGGTGCCGTAACCGGGGAAGTCGACGTAATCCGCGGGAAAGCCGATGTCGGTGCCGTGGTTGTTTTCCACGCGCACATGCGTCGCATGGCCGACCTGAATCGCGTCGCGCGCCACCTGCGCGATCGTATTGCCGCTGATCTCGCCGTCGGACTGGCGGGGCGAACGCGAATAGGAGTGTGTCCAGATCGCGTTTCCAGTGACCCGGCTGATCGTCGACCCGCGCACCACGAATCCATTCACTCCTTCTTCGAAGAGAATGCCGCCCGTCGTGTTGTTGTGTCCTTCGCGGTTGAGAGTGCCGGAGTCGGCGATGTTCACCGATTCGATCAGCGTCTTCGAAGACGCGTTCACGATGATCGGAAACGCACGGATTCCGGAGAAGCCGATACGCCGAATCGTAACGCCGGTGCTGGCGCGGATGACAATTCCGTTTCCGTCGTAATAATCCGCGAATGCGGCTTCTTTTAGCGGCAAATACCAATCGGATTTCAGGTCCGACCTGTCGCCGACGATTTCAAAACCCGATAACGTTAGATTCACGGCCGCATCGGCCACAATCGCGGCCGTTCCGTTGAAACCGGAATCGAGCACAAGCGTGCTCCCTGCTGCATTGCCCCGCAGTTCGACATTCCGCGCACCTTTGGGAATTTCTATCGGGCGATCCAGATGAATTCGTCCGGCAGGCAGTTCAACCGCGGATGCGCCACTGTGGAGCGCCGCGCGAACGTCGTCCGCATTCCGCATTTGTGCGCCGCGTGCCTGGGCAAGCAACGCCAGAAAGAGTGCACTGCGCAGATGGAAACTAATGCGGGGCACAGGCACGCGAGATGCCCGTTCGTTAAGCCTGCGGCGATGCCGGAGACGCGGAAGCAGGGGTTGGAGCCGGCGGCGACGGCGGCTTGGCGGATTGTGGCTTTTCCTTCGGCGGTGCCGCCTTCACCACGGCCTTCACGGGGCTGATCAAAATATGCGCGTTGCGGCCTTCCATGCGGGGCGTGCCATCCACCGCGCCGTACGTTACCAGATCCTCGGCGAACCGAAGGAGGAGTTTCCTGCCCAGATCCGTGTGCGCGATTTCGCGTCCGCGGAACTGCACCACGGCCTTGACGCGATTGCCCTCCTGCAGAAAGCGAATTGCGTGATTTTTCTTGAAATCGTAGTCGTGATCGTCGGTGTTCGGCCGGAACTTCAGTTCCTTCACCTGCACGACGTGCTGCTTCTTCTTGGCGTCGTGCTGCTTCTTCTTCATCTCGTACTGATACTGGCCGTAGTCGATCGCCTTGGCCACGGGTGGAACCGCAGTCGGCGAAACCAGTACAAGGTCGAGTCCCAGTTCCTGGGCTTTCCGCACCGCCGCCTGGGTCGGCATGATCTCTGAAGTGCCGTCCGGAAAGACCGCGCGAACTTCACGCGCGCGAATCGTTTCATTGACGTTTTCTCTGCGGCTGGGCTTGCGAGGTGGGAAATTACGGCCTGGAATCATGCGTTAATAAGGGCTAGATCCTAACATAGCACTATTATTGCCGCATTTTGCAACCGGAATGTTTGATACCGCCCTGGCAACCCGTTTTGGCTGGACCAACGGACCCCGTCAGATCACTGTAAACGCCTGTAAACACTGCGAAAAACAAAGCCACATGACTGCAGGTTAGGGTATATACTCGCTTGAGAAGGATTCTATTAACGATATGCGAAATATCTCCCGCTCCGCAGCCCTGATCGCCGGATGCGCCCTCTTTATCAGCCTGTCTTTGCCCGAAGCGAGGGCTCAGTTCGGCCGCGGCGGTGGCACGTGGAACACGGCTGCGGCCGACGCGCAGCGCAGCTCCTGGGCCCGCACGGACGCGAGGATTTCCTCCGCGCGAATGCCGGAGTTCATGTTTCTCTGGAAGGTGAAGGCCGCTAACGATGCAAAAGGATCGTATTCCATGTCTTCGGCCGTCATGGTGGATAGCTACATCGGCTATCGTGGGTTCCGCTCCTACGCGTTCTTCGGCGGCGCTTCCAATAACGCGGTCGCGCTCGATAGCGACGTCGGCCGCGTGGAATGGTCGCAGAATTTCGGTGCCGCGTCTGCTTCCGCAACCGCGTCGTGCCCGGGCGCGATGAGTGCGGGCGTGACTCGGCCAACGCCGCTTGCGCCGGCAGCGGTGCCTGCGGCCGGTGGCGGGCGCGGCGGTGGAGGGGGGCGCGGCGGGGCGGCCAGCGGCGTGAGTGAACCCGAAGCTGGCGCAATCACTATCGGACAAGGCCGCGGCGGTGGATTCGGCGGCCCGGGCGGACCCGGTGGACGTGGCGGCTCCGGCGCGGCTGGCGGGCGTGGTGGTTTCGGCGGAGCTGTAGGTGGTTCCGGCGGCCGGGGCGGGTTCGGAGGACCCGGTGGTCCCGGCGGTCGCGCTCCCGATGCCGTTTATGCCGTCTCGACGGACGGCATGTTGCGAACCCTCTATATCTCGAACGGCGGCAACGCGAAACCCCCGGTGCGTTTTCTGCCGGCGAATGCCAATGCGAGCGGCCTGATGCTGGTCGATAACGTTATGTACGCTTCTACGAGCGGCAACTGCAACGGGGTTCCGAACGGTGTCTGGGCGATGGACACTTCCGCGGGTTCCCCGACGCCGCTGCACTGGTCGACCAACGGCGGCAGCGTGGCGGGAACCGCTGGCCCGGCCCTCGGAACCGACGGCACCATTTATGCGGCGACGGGCGACGGTGAATACTCCCCGGCATCGTTCTCCGATTCCGTTGTCGCGCTGGAAACAAAAACTCTCAAACTGAAGGACTGGTTCACTCCCGGCAAGTCGGATTTCACTTCCTCTCCCGTCGTATTCCAGTTCAGCGGAAAAGATCTGCTCGCCGCGGCAAATAAGGACGGCAATATCTATCTGATGGACAGCGCATCGCTTGGCGGCGCGGATCATAAGACCCCGCTGTCGAAGGCGCAATTCGGCGCCGGAGCTGACACGGGCGCGTTGGCAAGCTGGCAGGATGCCTCCGGAACGCGCTGGATTCTGGCTGCTTCGAACTCTTCCATCGCCGCGCTGAAGGTTGTGGATCAGGGCGGTAAACCTGCCCTGACTGCCGGTTGGACATCGGCGAACATCGCTTTCCCTCTGGCGCCGATTGTAGTGAACGGCATCGTCTTCACGGCCGCAACGGGTTCCGGCTCGACGCCCGCCGTGCTTTACGCCCTCGACGGAGCGACAGGCAAGACGTTGTTTAACAGCGGAAGCACGATCACCGCGCCGATATCGCACTCGAGCGGATTGGCCGCCAGCGCCGGCCAGTTGTATCTGGCGACCACCGACAGCACGATTTACGCGTTTGGCGTACCCCTTGTCCCGCCGGCACTTGCAGCAAAGCAAGGCAAATAAGAAGAAATCGGAAATACATATTTAAGGTTCAGACGCCATGAAAAATACTTCGCGGATTGTAACGGTGACGGCTGTGATGACGACGGCCTGCCTGCTGGGCTGGAGCGCCGACTGGCTTGCCGGCGGCAACGACTCCGAGCGCACCCACTGGCAAAAAGACGAGAAGATCCTCAGCCCCACGACGGCTAAGAACATGAAGCTGTTGTGGAAGATCCAGCTCGACAGCAAACCCCGCGTGATGAGCAATCTTTTCACCACGCTCGTTGCAGGCAAGGTGAATACGAAAAACGGACCGAAGGAGATCGCTATTGAAGCGGGCGTCTCCGACGATCTCTTCGCTATCGACGCGAAAGACGGCAAAATTCTCTGGCACAAGCACTATACCAGCGACTACGTCGGACCCAACCCCGGCACCGACCCGCTTTGCCCGGGCGGCCAGACGGCGATCCCCGCCATCGGCAACGACGCCCCTGGTAAGTACACCATCTATTCGGTTTCCTGGGACGGCAAGCTGCACCAGATTAACGTGGCCGATGGCGAAGATGTCGCGCCGCCTACAAAGTTCGTTCCCGCCAACGGCAAGACCTGGGCGCTGAATCTCTACAAAGGCGTCATCTATACCCACACGTCGCAGGGCTGCGGAGGCAATCCGAACCACGCTTACGCGTACGATCTGGCCACGAAAAAAGTCGGTAACTGGGGTCCGGCCGGCGGCGGAATGTGGGGCCGCACCGGTCCGGCGATCAGCTCGAAAACCGGAGCCATGTACACAGGCACGGGCGACGGCCAATGGAATCCCGAAGCCGGCGTATACGGCAACGGCATCATCGGGCTGAAGCAGGATCCGCAAACGAAGGAATTGAAGCTGTACGACACCTTCGGACCGCCCAATGCCGCCTGGCTTGTGAAGCGCGATCTGGACGCACAGGTAACACCGGTCATCTTCCAGTACAAAGGCAAGGAACTGATGGTGAGCGGCAGCAAGGAATGCCGCCTGTGGCTGATGGACACGGCATCCATCGGAGGCGACGACCATCGCTCCGATCTCTATACAACCCCCGCCTTCTGCAACGAAGACGTGAATTTCGCATCGGCCGGCATCTGGGGTTCGCTCGCGACATGGCTCGACCCGAAGGGTACGCGCTGGGTGTTGAGTCCGTTCTGGGGACCGCAGCATTCGAAGTTCGTGTTTCCGATCACCAACGGCGTGACGAAAAAGGGCGGCGTCGCGGCGTTCAAGGTTCAGGACGTGAACGGCAAGACGGAGCTCGTTCCCGCGTGGATTTCCGGCGATATGAATCAGGGCGAGCCGCCTGTGATCGCCAACGGAGTTGTATTCGCTTACGGGAGCGGCGAGAACACGGAACAGGCTTACTACGACGTCGGTTTGCAGGACACCTCAACGAGACGCATCCCGAATTCGACGCACGCGGTTCTGTACGCGCTCGATGCGCAAACCGGCAAGGAGCTGTGGAACAGTGGCAATGAAATCACGTCATGGGTACATAACGGCGAGCCGGCGGTTGCCAACGGTAAGGTGTACGTCGGAACGTTTGACGGCATGTTGTATTGCTACGGCATAGCCAAGTAGGCTTTCGCCGCGTTTACTGGAAAAGGGGGACGGGAGACTGTCCCCCTTTTTCAATTGTGGGCAGGTGTTTTACCAGCCATTCTCACAGGCTCGTCAATGAATCCAGCCAGCCGAACCATCGCCTTCATCCTCTTCCTCCTCATCGTCGTCGAAGAAGGCGTCTGAATCGTCTTCACTCGGACTGCGTGCCATGGCGACAGCTTCCTCGGCCGCCTCCGCGATCTCCTCATCGTCGGAATCGGTCAGTTCAAACAGGGCCTCCTCCGCCTCCCGCGGCCGAATGCTGCCGACTGCTCCGATCGCGGCGAGCAGCAACGGCTTCGGCGTCGACTCGTTCTCCGCAAGCGCCACGATGTCCCTCCAGGCCGCATCCAATTCCCAATTGCCCGCCGCATGAACGGCCTCGCGCTGAATCTCACGATCCTCGCTTTTGAGCGCTTCCAGAATCTGGCGGTCAAAACCCCGGACATAGCGCATCGCGAATACGGCAGTCAGCATCCATTCCCGGTCTCCGCTTGAATGCGCGTGGGAGATCGCTTCCCGATGCCAATCTTCCGGCGACCGAACGGATGCCTCCAGTATCCGGCGCCGCACTTCCTTCGGAACGCTCTGCTCGGAATAAACCTCGCGAAGCGTGCTCCGGATCCGGTTAAACGTGTCTTCCGTAATCGGCACATCCTCGGGATCGTCCTCGAATCCAAACGTACCGGCGTGGTCGAGTATCGGCCCGAGAGCGATCGCGGCGGTCGCCCGCAACTTGTCGGGCTGATCCGCGCCGCTCACAATTCCCAACAGGGCGTCCGACAGGGGATCGTTGATCACGGTGTAGTCGCCGGCAAGCCGAGCGGCGATGAGCCGGTCCGAGCCGGGGGCCTCGGGGTTCCGCAGGATCTCCAGGAATTTTGTTGCGGCCTCGGGCGGCCAATCCCAGGGCGGCGTGTCGAGCAACGCACTGAGATCGATTCGACGATGCACTCGATGAATACCGCCATGCGATCCCCGCTTAACGCGCTGCCGATTGCTGTTAGCCATGAGTGCGTCCCAAAAACATTCTAATCCTTTCTGCGTTGAGCGCGGGGCTGAGCCACTGGTTTTCGTTTTGAACTCCACGCGCAAATCCGAACGCCGGACACGGCTGAGCGCGCACGGCGATCACTTCTCTATCGCCGCGGCGGCCATGGCGAGGAAAACGTTGATTTCGTCGGCGAGATCGCCTCCGCCGTTCGTTCGCTGCAGCAGGATGACGCCAACAAGATCCTTTGCCGGATCGATAAACTCGTAGGTCCGGTAAGCGCCGCCCTTGACGAGCGAGCCGATGGAGTTAAAGCGGTAAGTCCCGCGGGCTTCCCGCACCACTTCGTAGCCAAAGCCGTGCCCGACACCAGGGGCGAAGCCCACCTTGGGGAGTTCGCCGTTCACTCTCGGAAGATCGTCGGTCATCGACGTTCCCATCGTTTCAACCGCGGCGGCGGAGAGTACACGATGGCCCTCGAGCGTACCCTTATTCAGGATCATCTGATTAAAGCGGAACAGGTCCGTGGCCGTGGAAAAGAGTCCGCCCTGCGGCGCGGGGACATGGTTCGGATTGCCGGCTTCCACCTGCGCCGCGCGCTTCAGGGTGCCGTGATCGTCCGTATAAACGGCGGCAATTCGGGACTTGTGGTCCTCCGACGGGAAGAACATGGTGTCCTTCATGCCGAGGGGCGTGAAAAGCTTCTCGGCGAGAAACTCATCGTAAGGCCTCTTCGCGGCTACTTCGATGATGCGGCCGAGAGTGGCGTAACCGACGTTGCTGTAGTTCCAGCCTTTGCCCGGCTCGAACAGCAGAGCCAGTTTGCCTGCGGCGGCGGCCTGTTGCGCAAGAGTGACCGGTGCGATACCCGACGGGAAGCCGCCGGGCAGCCCGGAAGTATGCGCCATCAGGTCGAGCACGGTGACGCGGGGGAGCGCGCTGAATTCCGGAACATATTTTGCGACGGGATCGAGCACCGAGGCTCGGCCCTCATCCACCAGCACCATGATGCCGGCACACGTGATGGGTTTGGTCAGCGACGCGATGCGAACCATGCTGTCGGTCTTCATCGGCGTTTTGGTTTCAAGCTCCTGATAGCCGACAACGTCGAGCGCGGCGACTTTGCCGTGGCGCGCGACAAGGGTCACGATGCCGGCGGCGGTGCCCGCATCGACAAACTCCTGCATGCGTTTCGGAATGCGGGCAAGCCGGGCCGAATCCATACCTGTAGCTGAAGATGAGACCCGCGCAGGCACCGGATCTGCCGCGGAAAGCGCAAAAGCGCCGAACAAAAGCAAAACGGCTGGTTTCATCCTTACAGTTTTATCAGGCGGCGCGTACGTCCCGACCTCCGGCGGCCAAACCGGTCCCACCGAAGCGCCGAAAGGTGAACGCCGCGCCGTTGTTCTGGCTAGTCATTCTCAGTTCGGATGGTCACGCCCGGATTAATTAAACTGAAATTGCGGTGAAAGCAGATATTCGGGCCAACAGACCGCTGTCCTGGTTCCCGTCGAACTGTGGCGCGAGATCTCGGAAGGCGGGAAACTGCGTACTTGCCTGGCTCTTCGAAACGATGAAGCAGCACCTTCTCGTTACCTCAGCGTCCCGAGCGACTCTCACTCGATGCTGTAGTTGAAACCCCGGGAATGTAATAATACTGGAATTTGATTCCTCCGCCTTCGAGGATCTCGCTTTAGTGGATTGAACGGGACCGTGCTCAGGCCAGCCTGGCCAAACGGTGCACTAATCGTGCTGCTACCTACGGCTATTCCGCCGGCCGCAAAAATCTCCGCCCAGTTCTTTGTAGACCTCACCGCGACTGAGCATCTGGTAGCCGACGGTAACCAGGTGATGCGCCAGCGACATCACGGCCTTTGGCGGTACCTTGCGTACCGACATTCGCCGATAGAACGCGGAAAGGAATGTGTTGCCGGTGTGGGAAGCCGCCCACGCCGCCCGACACATCGGTCGCTTCACTCACATAGCTGTTCGCCTTCCGCGTCGGTCCGCTCATCCGTCTGCCGCCACTCTCGCGGCTGCCCGGACAGAACCCCGCCCAACTGGCCAGATGGTGCATCGGGAAACGCGCTCATGTCCACCCTGATCTCCGCCATGATCGTCCACGCCGTCTTCCGTTCCACTCCCTGGGATGCTCACCAGACCCTGAATCTGTTCTTCAAAGGGGCGGTCACGCTCCGCTCGATCTCCTGCTCCAGCGCCTCCGCCTGTCTCGGCCCGTACCCCGTCAATGCGCACAAGATATGAATTCAAGAAGATAGTAAGTCGAAAAAAGCCAAAAGTACTTGCGACCCGGTTTCTGGGTTTGTACTAATACACACTGAATTCCTTTTCCGTCTTTTTCGCGACTCACCAGTACTTTCGTACCCCGCACCCAGACGACTCCTTCGTCTCATCATTAAAGTTCGGATAAATACTGGACACGTCCCGGCCTCAATGAGTAAACTTACTTAGTCTGGTTTTAGGCCAACAGGTCGTGCCGAATCGACCGCCCAAATGAGTCAGCTGGGGAGAAACCGCATGTCGATCCGTATTACGGAGGTCTCGGCTCCGCAACGAATGTTGCGCCGGTGTTGCTTCGCGCTTGCGCGCGGAGCGCCCCAGGCGCTCGTCCTCGCATCCTGCCTCTTCGCGTCCCGCGCCCGAGCCGACATCTTCGTGAACGTTGGCGTCCTCTCCTACGACACCTTCATCCCGGCCGCTAACGGCTCGCCGGGAATCGACGCCTTCAACCTGTCCAACTTCACCGGCCCATTCAGTCTCCCGAACGCCTTCCCCGTCACCGATTCCGTCACCTTCACATCGGCCAGCCTGACTCTCACCCTGAGCGACCAATCGCAAAGCGTCATTCCCCTCGGCAATATCGGCCCCGGCTTCCTCCTGGATCAAAGCGGCGACCCCATCGTCCAGGTTCCCGGCAATCAGACATTCGACTCCGCCGAATTCACTGCGACCATTTCTCCCCTCTCGTTCCTGTTGGCGAACGGCGCAACTTTCACATCCAGTTCGCCTTCGATTGACGTGCTCCTTCTGCCGTCCATCGGAACGACACTCTCGGCAGACATCGACAGTTCCCTGATCCAGGTATCCGGCACCTCCACCGTCATAACCCCCGAACCCGCCAACGGCAAATTGGTGCTGTTTACCGCCTTGCTGCTGATAGCGTGGGCAGCGCATCGAAGTCGACGCGCGCCGCAGAAGAACACCTGAACCCACATGCCCAGGTCTGTCACAACTCGCCATATTCTACTCGACCTCGCGCTGTTGTTCTGTGGCGTCCGCGAAGCCCGCCCCCAGGCTCCGGTCGCTGTCACTCTCACGCCAACGCCGGCACCCGCCGCCGCCGAACCCGGCGTAACTCTCATCGGCCTCACCGGCACGAATTTCCCCGCGGGTACGATTCTCGCGGCGAGCGTGATCGTCACGCTCAGGCCCACCGCCGCCGGATCGCCCGCAAACGCGACAGTCACCACGCCTGCCACCTCGGTCACCACCGTCGTCGGCACAACTCGCCGCGTGACCTTCACCGTCCCGGCGACCGTGAAATTAATCGCTCCGGCCACTTACGCAGTCATGATCGCCGGATCCACGTCCATTGGAACGCGCTTCGATAGTTCGAATTCCGCAACCCTGACGATCAACCCCGCTGCCAGCCTCGTCATCGTCTCGCCCAACTCTGGAAACCTCGGCCAAACGATCAACGTGGCGATCACAGGCCAATTCTCCAACTTCCTGCAAGGTTCCACCCAGGCAGCCTTTGGACCGGGTATCACGACGAACTCGACAACAGTCACGAACGCCACGCAGGCAACGGCAAATATCACGATCACCGCCGCAGCGACGCCCGGCGCGCGTACCGTCACAATGACGACCGGCGTCGAAGTTGCCTCGCTCGCCAACGGATTCACCGTCGTAAACCCCGCGCCGACGCTCACCAGCCTGTCGACCACACCGGCGTCACCACTCGCGGGCCAGCAGTTTTCGCTCACCCTGACCGGCGCAAATTTCGACCCCGCCAGCGCGACGATCGTCATCAACGGACCCGCCTGCACGCCTTGCACCATAGCCAACGCCGCGTTGACGGCAAAAAGCGCCAACTCGCTAACCGGCCTCGCCACGCTCGGAGCCGGAAGCTTCACCGTAGCTGTACAGAACACCGCAACCGGAGCAACATCGGGCACGCTGACGCTGACTGTCTCCGCCGTCCCGACCCTCGTTAGCTTTACGACCACACCGGCGCCGCCGCTGGCCAACCAGCAGTTTTCGCTAACGGTCACCGGTACGAACTTCGACCCCACCAGCGCGACCATCGTCATCAACGGACCCGCCTGTACGCCTTGCACAATCGCCAACGCCACGCTGACAGCAAGAAGCGCGAACTCCCTCACTGGCCCCGCGACGCTCGGTGCCGGAAGTTTCACCATAGCCGTGCAAAACACCGCAACCGGCGCGACTTCTGGCCCTCTGACGCTGACGATCTCCGCACTCCCGACCCTGACCAGCTTTACGACCGTTCCCGCGCCCCCCTTGGCAAGCCAGCAATTCGCCCTCACTGTAAACGGCACAAACTTCGATCCGGCCAGCGCGACCATCGTCATCAACGGACCCGCCTGCACGCCCTGTTTGATCGCCAACGCGACGCTGACGGCAAAAAGCGCGAACTCTCTCACCGGCCCCGGAACCCTCGGCGCCGGAAGCTTCACCATCGCTGTGCAGAATACCGCGACAGGCGCGACATCCGGAACGCTGCCGCTCACAGTAGGATCAACCGCCCCCACAATCACGAGCTTTGCCC